>JBAZOW010000128.1:0-10212 GCA_041648495.1 Patulibacter sp. | reverse complement strand
GGGCTCCTCGTCGTCCTCGAGCTCGTCCGCGTCGTCCTCCGCGTCCCCGGCGGCGGGCGGTGCCGTAGCGGCCGCCGGCGCGACCGGAGGCGGCGGCTCGACCTCGGGCGACTCGACCGCGTTCGCGACGCTCCAGAGCATCGAACGACTCAATCTCGAGGTCTCGTTCAGCGAATCCGACATCGACGATCTGAAGGTAGGTCAGGCGGCGGCGGTCACCGTCACCGCGCTCGACGGCGTCCAGCTCTCCGCCACCGTCAAGCGAATCGGCCTGACCGCAAGCACCACGTCCGGCGTCGTCTCCTATCCGGTCACGCTCGCGGTCAAGCAGCGCGCCGACGGCGTGCGGTCGGGCATGAGCGCCTCGGCCGAGGTCGTCGTCGAGCAGGCGAAGGGGGTCGTCGTCCCGAGCCAGGCGGTCCGCGGTCGCTCGGTCACGGTCCGCCGGGACGGCAAGGACGAGCAGGTCACCGTCCAGACGGGCGTCGTTGGGGACAGCACGACGCTGATCAGCAGCGGCCTGAGCGCCGGAGACGTGGTCGTGCTCCCGACGCTGACCGTCTCGGGCGGCGGTGCGGCGGGCGGGATCCCCGGCGGCGGCGGCGCAGGGGGTGCGGCCGGAGGATTCGGCAGCGGCCGCGGCGGAGGCGGATTCCCGGGCGGCGGCGCTCCCCCCGGGATGAGCGGTGGCGGATTCCCCGGTGGCGGTCCGGGCTGATGACCGTTCTCGCTGCTTCCCAGAGCTCCGGGCGTCGTCGCTCTCGGCGTCCCGTGCTCGACGTTCGCGACGTCTCGCGGGTCTACCGGCCGACGCCCGACCACGAGGTCCGGGCGCTCGACGGGGTCAGCCTCCGCGTGCACCGCGGCGACCACGTCGCGATCATGGGCACCTCCGGGTCGGGCAAGTCGACGCTGATGCACCTGCTCGGCTGCCTCGACGCGCCATCCTCCGGGCGGTACCTGCTCGACGGCGTCGACGTCGCCGGCGTCGAGGAGAACGACCTGTCGGACCTGCGCAACCGCAAGATCGGCTTCGTCTTCCAGGCGTTCAACCTGATCCCGCGGACCAGCGCGCTGGCGAACGTCGAGCTGCCGTTGGTCTACGCGGGCGTTCCGCGCGGCGTGCGTCGCGAACGGGCAGCGGCCGCGCTGCGGGCCGTGGGCATGGGATCGCGCCTCGACCACCTGCCGTCGGAGCTGTCGGGCGGTCAGCAGCAGCGCGTCGCGGTCGCCCGCGCGATCGTCACGAACCCGCCGTTGATCCTCGCCGACGAGCCGACCGGCAACCTCGACTCGCGCTCGACCCACGACGTCCTGGCGATCTTCGACCGGCTGCGCGACGAGGGCCGGACGCTGGTGATCATCACCCACGAGGACGAGGTCGCCGCCCGCGCCCGTCGGGTGATCCGGCTCGGTGACGGGCGGATCGTCGCGGACAGCGCGTTCACTCCGTCCGAGGCGGCCGCCGCGTGAGTCCGCGCGAGACGCTGCGCGTCGCCCTCGGCGGGATCGCCGCCAACAAGCTCCGTTCGGGCCTGACGATGCTCGGCCTGGTGATCGGGGTCGCCTCGGTGATCGTGCTCGTCGCCGTCGGCAACGGTTCCAAGCAGGCCGTCCAGGAGAGCATCCGCGGGCTCGGGTCGAACGTCCTGATGGTCATGGGCCAGGGTGCGCGCGGCGGACCCGGATCGGCCGCCTCAAGCTCGGCCAGTCTGAGCGTCGAGGACGCCGCTGCGCTCGAGGACGACGAACTGGCGCCGCACGTAGGTAGCGCGTCGCCGGTCGTCACCGTGTCGGGGGCGACGCTGGTCTCGGGCAACACCAGCTACCAGCCTTCGAGCGTCGTCGGTACGACGCCGAGCTACGCCGAGGCCAAGAACCTGGAGGTCGCCGAGGGCACCCTCTTTACGAAGGATCAGAACGAGGCCCGCGAGCGGGTCGCCGTGATCGGTCCGACCGTCGTCGAGAACCTGGGCGTCGGCGTCGGGCAGAGCATCAAGATCGACGGGATCGCGTTCCTGGTGGTCGGCGTGACGACCGCGCAGGGTGCGAGCGGCACCACCGACAACGACGACGTGGTGCTGCTGCCGGTCACCGCCACCCAGGACGTGCTCGCCGGCTACGGCTCGATCGGCTCGATCACCGTCCAGGCGGTCGACGAACAGGGTCTCGATGCCGCCCAGGCCGAGGTCGAGGAGATCCTCAACCAGCGGCATGACGTCGACACGTCCGCGGCCGGATCGTCGTCGAGCTCGTCCGGGTTCCAGGTGATCAACCAGGGCTCGATCCTCGAGGCCTCCAACGAGACCACGGGGGTGTTCACCACGCTGCTTACCGCGGTCGCCGCGATCTCGCTGCTCGTCGGCGGGATCGGCGTGATGAACATCATGCTCGTCTCTGTCACCGAGCGGACCCGCGAGATCGGCATCCGCAAGGCGATCGGGGCGCGGCGCTCCGACGTCCTCGCCCAGTTCCTGACCGAGGCGGTGCTGGTCTCGATGCTCGGGGGCCTGCTCGGCGTCGTCGTCGGCCTGCTCGTGGCCCGCTTCGAGATCGCCGGGGTCTCCCCCGCGGTGACCGCCCCCTCCGTCGCCCTCGCCTTCGGCGCGTCCGTCCTGGCCGGCCTGTTCTTCGGGACCTATCCAGCTGCCCGCGCTGCCCGCCTTCGACCGATCGAAGCCTTGCGCTTCGAGTGACGGGGCCGTCGTGCCCGGCCCCATCGAGTCAGACCCCAGCAGGAGACCTTTCATGACCGAAAAGACCGACAGCTTCGTGCACGACGACGAGTGGATCGACGACGACGCACTCCCCGACGACGACGCGTTTGCGGACGACGCTCAGATCGCCGACGAGCGTCCCCCGCGCGCCCGCAGGCGGTCCCTGCCGCCGGTCGCGATCGGCCTGCTGTCCGTCGTGATCGCCGGTCTCGGTTTCATCGGTGGCGTCCAGGTGCAGAAGCGCTCGGGTGACGACGCGGCCGGCGGATTGCCCGCCGGGATGGCCGCGATGGCTCCGGGCGGTGGCGGCGGCACCGCCCCGGGTGCCGCAGCACCCGAAGGCGCGGCCCCCGGCGGCGGAGCACCCCCGGGAGGCGTCGGCGGTGCCTCGTCGTCGGCCACGACCGGCGAGGTGGCCAACGTCAAGGGCTCCCGGGTCTACGTCACCACCGCCGACGGCAGCACGACCGAGGTCTCGGTCGGCAGCACGGCGTCCGTCCAGCGCCTGGCGTCGTCGTCGGTCGACGAGATCCGTCCCGGCGACACCGTCGTCGTCACCGGCACGACCCGGTCCGACGGCAGGGTCAAGGCGACGGCACTGCAGGCGACCGCGCGCGGCGTGAGCCTGCTCGGCGGCATGCGCGGGATGGGCGCAGCACCCGGCGATGCCGGCGGCGGCGCTGCGGCCCCCGGATCTGAGGCCGGCGGCTCCGGATCCGATTCCGACGCAGCGACCGGCGACGCGGTCGACCAACTCTTCGAGTCCGGCGACTGATGCCGGTCTCCGTTCCCCAAGGCCAAGGAGGCCCGATGTCCACTGTGACCGTCCGTCGACCGCTGCACCTGGCGCTGATCCCCGGCGTGCTGGCCGGCGTCCTCGCCCTGTCCGCCTGTGGCGGAGGCGACGACGCGACCACCACGAACGCCGATGCGTCGGCCGGATCCGGAGCCGCTACCGAGCAGCGGGCGAACGGCCGCGCGAACATGGAGGAGCTCCAGGCGTGCCTCCAGAAGCAGGGCGTCGAGCTGCCCGAGCGGCCGGCCGGCCAGAACGGCGAGCGTCCTGCTCCGCCGGAGGGCGGGCTGCCGGGCGGCGGGCCGCCCCCGGGCCAGGGTGGCGAGGGCGGACCGGGCGGCGATCTCTCCGCCGAGGACCGCGAGAAGCTCCAGAAGGCGATGGAGGAGTGCGGCGGTGGCCGCGGAGGTCCCGGGGGCCCCGGCGAGGGTCGTCAGCGTCCCGACGTGAACTCGGCCGAGTACCAGAAGTCGATCAACGCCTACGTCAGTTGCGTGCGCGAGAACGGCTACGACCTGCCCGATCCGGACTTCTCGGGCGACGGGCCGATCTTCGACGCGAAGAAGGTCGACCAGCAGGACGCCACCTTCAAGAAGGCGAGTGCTGCCTGCCAGTCGGAGTTGCGGCAGCCGTAGACTGCCCAGATGCCCCAGGTCCTGATCGTCGACGACGAGCCGGCCGTCGTCACCGCGCTCGAACGGGCGCTGCGGATCGACGGCTACGAGACGTCGATCGCGCGAGACGGTCAAGAAGCGCTCGCGGTGCTGTCCGCCGAACGGCCCGATGTGGTGGTCCTCGACGTGACGATGCCGAAGCTCGACGGGCTCGAGGTCTGCCGTCGGCTGCGGTCCAGCGGCGACCGCACGCCGGTGCTGATGCTGACCGCACGCGACGGGATCGACGACCGGGTCGACGGTCTCGACGCGGGTGCCGACGACTACCTGCCGAAGCCCTTTGCGCTGCGCGAGCTGCGGGCCCGCGTGCGGGCGCTGTTGCGGCGGTCCGACCCCGCGCCGGACGCCGAGCAGCCGGTCCCGATGGCGTTCGCCGACTTGCGACTGGACCCGACGACCCGCGAGGTGCTCCGCGGCGATCGGCGGATCGAGCTGACCCGGACCGAGTTCTCGCTGCTCGAGCTGTTCCTCGCCCATCCCCGCGTCGTGCTCACGCGCGGCCAGCTGTTCGAGCACGTCTGGGGCTACGACCTGGGCGCGACGTCGAACGCGCTCGGCGTCTACATGGGCTACCTGCGCCGCAAGACCGAGGAGGGCGGCGAGCCGCGTCTGCTGCACACGGTCCGCGGAATCGGCTACGCCCTGCGCGAGGCGTGATCGTGGTGTCCGCCCTTCGAACTGTCGTGGCCTCCGTCCCCGACGCCGTCGAATCGTCGGTCTCCGACGCGGCCCGGACCTGACGTGCCGTTGCGGCGTCGACTCTCGTGGGTGGTGGCCGCGGTCGCCCTGGCCGTCGTGCTCGTCTCGGCGTCCGCCGCGTGGCTAGCCGCCCGAACCGTGATGCGCGAGAACGTCGACGATGCGCTGCGGGCCCAGGCCGGCGTCGTGCTCGACGCCAAGTCGACCTCCCGCGGGATGGTCCTGCGGGCGCGGGACGGATCGGATCGCCTGCTGTTCCTGCCCGAGCCCCCGGCCCGCCAGGGCGGTCCCGCCGAATACGCCCAGACGCTGGCGGCCGACGGCACGATCATCACCACCCGCGGCGACCTGACCCTGCCGGTGACGGCCGGTGATCTGGCGGCGATCGCCCGCGGCTCGCGACCCGAGCCGCGCGACGTCGAGGTCGGCGACGCCCACCTGCGGATGCTGACCGTACCGTTGACCGGCGCGGTGGCGAGCAAGTTCGACGCCGTGGCGGTCCAGGTCGCCCGTCCGCTGAACGGCGTCGACAGCGCGTTGCGCAAGCTCTGGATCGTGCTGCTGATCGTCGGCGCGATCACCGTCCTCGCCGCGGTCCTGCTGGCCCGCGCGTTCGCCCGCCGGGTGATCCTGCGCCCGGTGCGGGACCTGGCCGCCGCGGCGGTCCACGTCGAGCAGACCGCCGACCTGGACCCGCGGATCCCGGTCCAGAACGACGACGAGCTCGGTGATCTGACCCGGCACTTCAACGGGATGCTCGACCGTCTGCAGGGCTACCGCAACGACCTGCAGCGCTCGATCGCCGAACAGCGCAACCTGGTCGCCGACGCTTCGCACGAGCTACGAACCCCGGTGACCAGCCTGCGGATGAACGCCGAGTTGCTGCTCGAGGAGCACGACGCGCTTCCGGAGGAGGACCGGCAGGCGATGCTCGTCGCGGTGCGCGACCAGTCGGACGTGCTCGCGAACCTGGTCACCGACCTGATCGAGCTGGCGCGGGGCGACGTGCCGGACGAGCGGGCGGACGAGACGGTCGAGCTCGACGCGTTGGTCCGCGAGTGCGTCGAGCACGCCGAACGCGACCACCGAGGGGTCAACTTCCGGGCCGAGCTCGCGGAGGCATCGGTACGTGGACGTCCCGATCGGTTGGCGCGGGCCGTCACCAACCTGCTGAACAACGCGGCGCTCCACGGCACCGACGAAGGCGGGACGGTCGAGGTCGCGATCACGCGCGACGGTGAGACCGTCGAGGTGCAGGTGACCGACCACGGCCCCGGGATCCCGGCCACGGAGCGCGAGCGGATCTTCGATCGCTTTCGACGCGGTGAGGACGTCCGCGGCCGGTCGGGCAGCGGACTCGGCCTGGCGATCGTCCGCCAGGTCGCCCTCGCCCACCGCGGTGAGGTCACGATCGACGAGACCCCCGGCGGCGGCGCGACGTTCGTGCTGCGGTTGCCGGTGGCTCTCGCTGACACCGACTGACCCACTCGCGGAACGAGACTCGACGCACGCCTGGCGAGCTGGCGTTGCAAACCATGGGTTGATTCGATGCTGCCGCACCGGCGACCCTCGTCCTTCGGCCGAGGCTCTCTCGCTCTTGCCACCGTCCTGCCACCCGAGTAGCATCGAGGTATGAAGTTGAGTGTCAGCGTTCCCGTAGATGATGTGGCCCGGCTCGACCGTTTCGTGCAGCAGGCCGGACTCGCCTCCCGGTCGGCCGCAATCCAGCGTGCGATCCGCCTGCTCGACCTCGACGGCCTCGACCAGGACTACGCCGCCGCCTGGGACGAGTGGGACGCGTCCGGCGACGGACAGGACTGGGACGCCGTGGCGTCGGACGGGCTGATCGATGCGTCGCGGTGATATCCGTCTCGTCGACCTTGCTCCCACCCGGGGCAGCGAGGCGAGCAAGCGTCGCCCGGCCGTCGTGGTCAGCAACGATCGCGCCAACTCCACGGCTGCCCGGGTCGGTCGTGGGGTGATCACGGTCGTGCCGGTCACGAGCAACGTCTCCCGGATCTATCCGTTTCAGGTGCTGCTGCCGTCCCGCGCCAGCGGCCTGCCCGTCGATTCCAAGGCCCAGGCCGAGCAGGTCCGGACCGTCGCGGTGGAGCGGGTCGGACCGGCGATCGGGCGGCTACCGGGCGACCTCGGACGCGAGCTCGACGCGGCGCTGCGGTTGCATCTGGAGCTCTGAGGGCGGGTTGCCATAACGCTCCATAGCGACATCCGAAGCGTTGGATGTCGCTATGGCGATGAGTAGCGACACCGCCCACGAGGGCGGGCACGGCTACCCGATCGTCCCGGTCCCCACCACGACGTCACCGTCGAGCAGCATCGCGGTCTGGCCGGGGGCGGCCTTGAGCAGCGGCTCCTCCAGCACGACCGTGCCGGGACCCGTACTGCCGGGGTCCGGTGCGGAGAGCACGCGGGCGCGGCGGGGCTGCTGGCGGTAACGCAGCTTGACCCCGTCGACCCGCCACGGCTCGCGGTGCAGGACGACGTCGCGCAGGGTGACCTGGTCGGTCATCAGGCGGTCCTTGGTCCCGACGGTCACGACGTTGGTCGCCACGTCCGTGGCGACCACGTAGCGGGGCTCACCGGCGGCGACGCCGAGGCCGCGGCGCTGACCGAGCGTGTAGAGGTGGGCGCCCTGGTGCTCGCCGATCGTCTCCCCCGTCTCGGCGTCGTGGACCGGTCCGGGTGACGCCTCGAGCCCCCCGTGCCGTTCGAGGAACGCCGACTGGCCGGTCCCCGCGAGGAAGCAGAGGTCCTGACTGTCGGGGGTCTTGGCGACCAGCAGTCCGGCGTCCTCGGCGATCTGCCGCACGTCGGGCTTGCAGAGACCGCCGAGCGGGAACCGCATCCGGGCGATCGACTCCGGACGCAGGCCACTGAGCATGTAGGCCTGGTCCTTGCGCGGGTCGACCGCCAGCCGCAGCAGGCCGTCGTCGGTGGTCCGGGCGTAGTGCCCGGTGGTCAGCGTCGCGCAGCCGATCCGATCGGCCAGGTCGAGCATCGCGTCGAGCCGCACGTTGCCGTTGCAGCGCACGCACGGGTTGGGCGTCAGTCCCTGGCGGTGGTCCTCGATCCACGGGTTGACCACGCCGTTGCGGAACTCCTCGCGCAGGTCGAGCGTCAGATGCGGCAGTCCCATGTCGTGGGCGACGTCGCGGGCCCGCCGGACGGCGCTGTGCGAGCAGCACGAGGACTCGGCGTCGTTCGCGGGATCGCGCCACAGCTCGAGGGTCACGCAGACGGCGTCGGGACCGGCCTTGAGCGCGGCGACCGCACTGTCGACCCCGCCGCTGGTGGCGACCAGCGTCCCCGAGGGCTCACCGTCTCCCGGTGCGGCGTCCCGCGCCACCGCGGTGCCGAGCGCGCGGTGGAAGGCATCGACGACCAGCTCGACCGCGTGCATCTTGCCCGGGTGCAGACCACCGAGCTCGTCGCAGACCCGCGCCACCGAGATCCGCGCAGCGTCGCGAACCGTCGCCTCCTCGGCGAGCTCGCAGGCGACCGACGCGCAGACCGTCAGGGCTCCGCAGCCCTCGGCCACGAAGCCGACTCCCGAGATCCGATCGCGGTCCACGGCGACCACGATCCGGACCAGATCGCCGCAGGCGGCACCGCCGGCCACCCCGTCGTGCCCGTCGTCGGGCAGCCGGTCCTTCCCGACCGGCGTGCGTAGATGCTCCTCGTAGCGCCAATCGGCCACCGAAGAAGGGTAGCCACCCGGTCGGTCCGTCGAGCCGGGCGGGCGATTCCTCCCGGATCCCTGGGCATCGGATCAGCCTCGTGCGAAGATCGTCCGCATGGAGCCTTCGGATCTCAGCATCGCTCGGGCCCGGCGCCAGTCGCTCGGTGACCTGCTCCACCGCACCGCCCAGCGGTTCCCCGGTCGACTGGCCGCGCTGGACGACTGCGACCCCCGGCTCGAGCCCTGCCGTCAGCGGACGTTCCACGAGCTGAACGCCGACGCCAACCGGATCGCCCATGCGCTGATCGCCCGGGGCATCCAACCCGGTGACCGCGTGGCGCTGCTCGCCCGCAACGGCCTGCCGTACGTCCAGGCGATCTTCGGCGTGGCCAAGGCCGGCGCCGTGCTGGTGCCGATCAACTTCATGCTCGGCGGCGGCGAGGTCGGCTACGTGCTGCACCACTCCGGGGCGGTCGGGCTGCTGGTCCAGGACGAGCTGCACGCCACCGCCGAGGACGCGATCCGCGCCGCCGACGTCGGGGCCGCGCTGCGGGTGCGCGCCGTGCTGGGGAGCCTCGGACGCGATGAGGCCCCGGACGGCTGGGAGCCGTTCTCGGCGTTGACCGGCGACGTCGGCGACGCCGATCCGGGCGACCCCGACATCGCGATCGCGTCCGACGCTCCGGCCCAGCTGATGTACACGTCCGGCACGGAGTCGCGGCCGAAGGGCGCGATGCTCTCGCACGAGGCGCTGATCGCCAACTACTCGACCTGCATCATCGACGGCGAGATGCAGTCCGACGACATCGAGCTGCACGCCCTGCCGCTGTTCCACGTCGCCCAGCAGCACGTCTTCCTCGGACCGGACATCCAGCTCGGCACCTCGAGCGTGATCCTGCCCGCGCCCGACCCGGCCACGGTGCTGGAGGCGATCGAGCGGCACCACGTAACCAAGTTCTTCGCGCCGCCGACGGTCTGGATCGGGTTGCTCCGTCATCCGGACTTCGACACGCGTGACCTCTCCTCGCTGCGCAAGGGCTACTACGGCGCGGCGATCATGCCGGTCGAGGTGCTGCGCGAGCTGAGCGCCCGGTTGCCGAACGTCCGGCTGTGGAACTTCTACGGCCAGACCGAGATGGCCCCGCTGGCGACGGTGCTGAAGCCCGAGGACCAGCTGCGCAAGGCGGGCTCCGCCGGACGCGCCGCGCTCAACGTCGAGACCCGGATCGTCGGACCGGACGGCGAGCGGTTGCCGGCCGGCGAGGTCGGCGAGATCGTCCACCGCAGCCCCCACGCGATCCACGGCTACCTGGACGACCCGGAGCGGACCGCCGAGGCGTTCGCCGGCGGCTGGTTCCACTCCGGCGACCTCGGGGTCGCCGACGACGAGGGCTACATCACCGTCGTCGACCGGATCAAGGACATGATCAAGACCGGCGGTGAGAACGTCGCCAGCCGCGAGGTCGAGGAGGCGATCTACGCCCACGACGCGGTCGCCGAAGTCGCGGTGGTCGGGATCCCCCACCCGCAGTGGATCGAGGCCGTGATCGCGGTCTACGTCCCGCGCGAGGGCGCGACGGTCGACGCCGCCGAGCTGACCGCCCACTGTCGCAAGCAGCTGGCCGG
>JBAZOW010000127.1:0-10213 GCA_041648495.1 Patulibacter sp. | reverse complement strand
CGACCGCCGCGGTCCGCGGCGGCCTCAGCGACGAGCAGGTCGAGACCGTCCGCGACGTCGCCGGCACGCTCCAGGCCGCGCTGCTGCGGCGGTCCCGCGGGCGGCGGGTCGGCGAGCGTGCGGCCCCGTCGGGACCGCACGGCCGCTGAGGCGGACGCGAGCGTCCGCCCGCCCCCGCGCTACTTGCCCTGCCAGCGCGCCTCGCGCTTGCCGATGAAGGCCGTGATGCCCTCGGTGGCGTCGGCGGTCGCGAAGATCTCCGCGAACGCGTGCTTCTCGGCCTCGAGGCCGGCGTCGTAGTCCTGCGCCGCCGCGACCCGCTTGATCGCCTGCGCGGCGAGCGGGGCCTGACCGGCCAGGCGGCGCGCCCAGTTGACCGCCACGTCGAGCAGCTCGTGGTCGTCGACGACCGTGTTGACCAGACCGTGGGCGTAGGCCTCGTCGGCGAGGATCGGGTCGCCGACCAGGTTCAGCTCGATCGCCTTCGCGTCGCCGACCAGCTGGCGCATCCGCTGCGTGCCGCCGAAGCCCGGGATCAGACCGAGCTTGATCTCGGGCTGACCGAAGACCGCCGAGCGGGCCGCGATCCGGAAGTCGGTCGCCAGCGCCAGCTCCGAGCCGCCGCCGAAGGCGAGCGCGTTGACCGCGGCGATCGTCACGATCGAGCTCTGCTCGAACGAGCGGAACAGCGCGTGCGCGTCGTTCAGCAGCTGCTTGCCGCCCTCGGCGTCCATCGTCGTGAAGGCGCGGATGTCGGCGCCGGCCGAGAAGACCGCGGACATCGGCGAGGCCGACGCGAAGACCACCGCGCGGACCCCGGTCGCCTCGGCGTGGTCCCAGACCTTCTTCAGGTCGGCGACGACCTCGGGCGAGATCGAGTTGACCGGCGGGTTGTCGAGCCAGGCGATCACGACGCCGTGGTCACGGGTCTCGATCTTGACCTTCTCGGCCGGCTGCTGCTCGTCGTACTGCGGGTAGACGTAGAAGCCCTGGCCGGACTTCGTGCCCAGCCGGCCCTGGGCGACCAGGCGCCGCAGGATCACCGGGGCGTCGAAGCGGTCGCCGTGCTTCTCGGCCGCGGCCTCGAAGCGCTCGAGGATCACGTCGAGGCCGTCGACGTCGGCCTTCATCAGCGGCGGCAGGATCCCGCGGGCGGGGTTGAGACCGGTGCCGGCCGCCATCCCGAGGTCGATGTCGCGGTGGCTGGTGATGCCCTCCTCGATCAGGTAGACCGACTCGCGGACCTGCGCCAGGTGCCAGAGATTGGCGATCTCCTCGATGTCGGGGGCGTTGGAGCCCGCGACGTTCTCGGAGCCGTCGGCCTTGTAGAAGCCGTCGCCGGTCTTCGCGCCCAGGTCGCCCTGGGCGACCAGCTCGGTCTGGCGCTTGTGGTTGTAGAACCGGGCCGACGTGGACGTGTCGCCCTCGTCGTAGTCCTCGACCATCTGCTCCTGGAGGTGCAGGGAGGGATCGAGGCCGAGCGAGTTCATCAGCGTGAACGGCCCCATCGGCATCGCCTTGCCCTTGAGCCCCTCGTCGAGCTGCGCGATCGAGAGCTGGCCCTCCTCCTGGGCGCGGAAGACCTCGGACATGCCGGCCGCGAGGATCCGGTTGACGACGAAGCCGGGGACCTCGCCGACGACGATCGGCTGCTTCTTCGTGGTCTGCGCGAACTGGTACGTCGCCTGGACCGTCTCGGCCGAGGTCAGCTCGCCCTCGACGATCTCCAGCAGCGGCATCACCGCGGCGGGGAAGAAGTAGTGGGTGCCGATCACCTTGTCCGGGCGGACGGTGGCGGCGGCGATGTCGCTGATCATCAGGCCCGACGTGTTCGACGCGAGGATCGCGTGGCCCGGGGTGACCGCGTCCAGCTCGGCGAAGACCGCCTGCTTGATCTCGAGCTTCTCGGGAACGGCCTCGATCACGAAGTCGACGTCGCCGAAGCCGTCGTAGCTCAGCGTGCCGTCGATCCGGCCGACGACCTCGGCCACGTACGCGGCGGCCTGCTCCTCGGTCAGCTTGCCCTTCGCGACCTGCTTCTTGACCTGGCGCTCGGTGACCTTGGTCGCCTCGGCGATGCCGTGGTCGACCAGCTCCTGCTTGATGTCCTTGAGCAGGACATCGATGCCGGCGGCGGCGATGGTCTGGGCGATCTGGCCGCCCATGGTTCCGGCGCCGACGACGGCGGCCTTGAAGACGAAGGTCATAGGGCTCTGGGCTCCTGCGATCGGGGTGGTTCAGCGTTTCCCGGGCTGGGTGGACCTCGGGACGCGTGGGTGGTGGCCGAACTGGCGGCCACCGGACGAGCGCCCGGAGCCTATCGACCGATCCCTGATCCTGGTCAGCTGGCCAGTTCGTTCCGCAGCGCGGCCACGGCGGTGGCGACCTCGTCGAGCGCCGGCAGCACCTCGGCCCGCAGCCGCTCGCGCTCCGCGACCCCCGCGTCGGTGATCCGGTAGAAGCGGCGCGAGCGACGCACGGGGTGCTCCCACGATCCCTCGGCCAGTCCCTCGTCCTCGAGCGCCCGCAGCAACGGGTACATCGTGTTCGGGTTGACGGTGACCAGCCCGCCGGAGACCTCGCGGATCCGTTCGATCAACCGGCTCCCGTAGGCCGGCTCGTCGGCGTCGTCGGTCCCGTCGGGCGTCATCAGCATCAGCACCAGGACGCGGACCACCCCGGCCCGCCGCAGCACCGCCGACAGCGGGTCGCCGGGACCGGACGGGCGACCGCCGCCCCGCGCGGGCTCGCTCGGATGCGTCGTCCCGGAGTCCCGCTGGACCGCGATCGCGGCGTCGACCGCGGCGCGCGTCGCGTCGCGTGCCGCGCGGCGGCGGTCAGAGGGGGACGACGGAGCCACCGACGGAGGATCGCACGTGCCCCGCTCCCCCGCCCGTGATCATGCGGCCCCGGGCGTGCGCCGAACCGGCGGCGACCTCAGCTCCCTCGCGGCGGCCCGAGCAGGTTGGTCACGCTGATCCCGCTCGGCGGCCGGTCGAGCGCCAGCCACTTCTTGTTGCTGATCTTGATCTCCATCTTGTAGACGACGATCGGGGTGCCGGCCACGACCTGCAGGTCGGTCGGGACCTCGGCGACCAGCTCGTAGGCCCACTTGCCGCGCAGCTTGCGGATCTTGCCCTCGACCGGCAGCTGGACCACGGCCGGGTTGGTCATCGTGGTGTAGAAGAAGACGCGATCGGCGCCCCCGTTGACGACGGTGATGTCGGCCGTCGTGCGAACCGTGTCGGCGAACGCCAGCGCCTTGCCCTTGCCCATCACCGAGCCCTTCGGGCAGCCGTCCACGCCGTTGTTGTTGAGCGCCGCAGCGGTGCACTTCGGCAGCTTCGCCCCGTTGTAGACCGACCCCAGCGGGAACAGCACCGTGGTCTTCTGCAGCGTGGTCGCGTTGTCGTTCGTCGAGCGCTGCCACTCCATCAGCACGTCGACGGTGACCGGCACCGGATTGCGCTTGGTCGGCTGCGCGCCCTTCGGCAGGTTCGCGACGATCTCGACCTTGCTCGACAGCGTCTCGGCCCCGACGAGCGCGGGGACCACGCCGACGGCCAGGCCACCCATGACCGCGACCGCGACGCCGACCGCCGTCGCCCTCTTCCCCGGAATCCTCGACATGCGCCGAGCCTACCCCGGCCCGGGGCCGCGCGGCAGGAAACGTTGACGCCTGTGCACCACGGGGTCGCGACGCGCCGAACGACGACGCGTCGCGACCGCCGCCTCAGACGGTCGTGACCGCCGCGGCCTCGACGTTGCGGCCGAGCAGGATCTCCTTAGCGATCACCAGGCGCTGGATCTGGGCGGTGCCTTCGTACAGCTGCATGATCTTCGCGTCACGCATGTACTTCTCGACCTTGTACTCCTTGATGAAGCCGTAGCCGCCGTGCACCTGCACCGCGTCGGTCGTGACCTCCATCGCGGTGTCGGCCGCGAAGCGCTTGGCGTGCGAGCTCTGCAGCGTGTTGCGCATCCCGGCGTCGAGCAGCGCGGCGCTCTGCCAGGTCAGCAGGCGCGAGGCCTCGATCTTCGTCGCCATGTCGGCGATCATGAACTGGATCGCCTGGTGCATCGCGATCGGCACGCCGAACTGGACGCGCTCCTTCGAGTACTCGGTCGCCGCCTCGAAGGCCGCCCGGGCGATACCGGTGGCCATCGCCGCCACGCCGGGGCGCGTGCGGTCGAGGGTCATCATCGCCAGCTTGAAGCCCTTGTTCTCCTCGCCGAGCAGGTTGGCGGCGGGGACGCGGGTGTCGTTGAAGGTGATGGTCGCGGTGTTGGACGCCCGCTGCCCCATCTTGTCCTCCTTCTTGTCGACGGTGATCGTGTCGTCCTTGGGGACGACGAAGGCCGAGATGCCGCGGTGGCCGGCCTCGGGATCGGTCTTCGCGTAGACCGTGAAGTAGTCCGCGTAGCCGCCGTTGGTGATGAAGCACTTCGAGCCGTTGAGCACGTACTCGTCGCCGACCTTGGTCGCCGTCGTCCGCATGCCCGCGACGTCCGAGCCGGCGCCCGGCTCGGTCAGGCAGAACGAGACGAGCCGGTAGTTGCTCGTGATGTCGCCGAAGAACTGCTTCTTGAACTCGTCGGTGCCGCCGAGCGCGATCGGCGCCGTCGCCAGACCGTTCGCGGCGATCGACGTGCCGATGCCGGAGCAGCCCCAGCCGAGCTCCTCCTCGATCAGCGTGCCGGCCATGTAGTCCATGCCCGGTCCGCCGTAGGTGTCGGGCACGTGGGAGTTCATGATCCCCAGCTCCCAGGCCTGCCGAAGGACGTCCTCCGGCCAGGTGCCGTCGACGTCGTGCTCCCACGCCACCGGGCGCATGACGTTCGCGGCGAAGTCGTGGGCCATGTCGCGGATGGCCTTCTGCTCGTCGTTGAGGGTGAAATCGACCACGGTGGCTCCTTGTGCCGGACAGGGGACTGCGCTTGCACCGAGTAGATTGACTAGTCAGTCAACCAGTGCGTCCCTGCAGGCTAGCGCGTACGCCGACCGGGCGTATACGCAAGACTGAATCCGTGGACACCGCGATCACGATCCTCATCTTCGGCATCGTCGGCCTCTCGGCCATCGCCTGCGTCGCGGCGCTGCTATTCACGTCCGGATCGCGCGCCGGCCGGACCCCGGCGAGCGCCGACCATCCGCCCGAGCGCAGCGAGGCCCCGGTCGACGATGCCTGGCAGGAGGCGCAGGCGCTGGTGGCGGTCCGCAACGCCCGCCGCCGTCGGCGGGGCGAGCCCGAGTCCGACCCCGAGGTCGAGGCCGAGCAGATCCTGCGCTCGCTGGAGCGCGAGACCCTCTAACCGCGGGCCTCCCGGTCCGGCCGCGAGCCGCCCGGGCGGAAGGGCGGAAGGGCGGAAGGCCCGCCCGCCCCGCTCAGTTCTGCAGGTCGGCGCAGGCCTGGAGCTTGGTGACGTCGCTGCCCGCGGCCTGCACGCACTCGGCATAGGCTCCGGCGTCGCCGCTCGGCGCCGCCTCGGACGTCGTCGTGCCCGACGGCGCGGAAGGTGCCGACGGCTCCGTCGTGGTGCCCGTCGCCCCGCGCTCGCCGGCGGCCGCCGCGAAGACCGAGAGCAGCTCGTCGAACGGCCGGGCGTTCTTCGGCGCGCTGATCCGCACCGGTGCGTTGATCTTGGTCAGACCGAAGTCGAGCGCCAGCCGGCCCTGCTTGAGGCGGATGTCCACCTGCAGGCGCCGCAGCGCACCCTCGCCCTCGCCGACCCAGACGTCCATCGTCGCCGCCGACACGTCCTGCTCGATCGAGCCGAGCGTGTTGGCCGCGGCCTTCGCCTCGTCGCTGACGTCGTCGGAGCTCTCGGCGCGGCCGACGACCTTCTTCAGGTCGTCGGTCATCCGCTTGACGTCGACCTTCGACCGCACGTGGGTCACCGGCTTGCCGTCCCACTGCTCGTCGCCGATCAGCTCCGGATCCTGCAGCCACGACTCCGGATCGATCCCGAGGGCGTCGAGCGACAGCGGCTCGTCGTCCTTGCTGTCCTCGGACTTGAGGCCGTCGAGCGCGTCCTGGGAGAGCACGTAATGCTGCTTGCCGACCGAGACGTAGTTGCGACCGCCGATGCCGGTCAGGGTGGCGACCGGCTCCGCCCCCGTGCCGTTGACGTTGACCGCGAAGCGGAACTTCGCCGTCTCGGCGTCGCCCGCCGCGTACGGGCCGGCGAGCTCGAGCAGTACCGGCTCGTCGCCGGCGGCCGCGCTACCGGTCAGGCCGAGCTTGATGTTGACCTGGGCGGTCTTCAGCTCGTCCCCGGACGCGAAGCCCCGGGCGACCACGCTGCGCGCGTCGTCCGCCCCGCCACCGCGGACGAGCAGCACCACGACGACCGCCACGAGCAGGAGCGCCAGGCCGCCGCCGATCGCGGCTAGACGGCGGCGACGCGCGGTGGCGGCCGACGGGCGGCGCGCAGGGCGCGGTGACCGCGTCGGACGGGAAGATGCTTCGGTCATGGGCGGTGTCTCTCCGGGACGAAGCGCGCCACGAAACAGAACCTGCGCGGCGAGCCGGGGGGCGAGCCTACCATCGGTCGGGTGCCCTTCTCGGAAGCTCCGCTCCGCCGCCCCGCCCGGCTCCTCCCGCTCGTCACCGCCGTG
Source organism: Patulibacter sp. (assembly GCA_041648495.1). Classification (GTDB taxonomy): domain Bacteria; phylum Actinomycetota; class Thermoleophilia; order Solirubrobacterales; family Solirubrobacteraceae; genus Patulibacter. The sequence continues at coordinate 3,594 of JBAZOW010000127.1, read as the reverse complement.
ACCCTCGCGGCGTTCACCGCCCTCCCCGGTGGCGCCGTGCTCGGGGTATCCACCGCCGACGCGCAGAGCAGCAAGAAGCAACCCGCCAAGAAGAACGCGAAGAAGAAGCCGAAGTACACCCTCGAAGGCGAGCTTCGCAAGCTGCAATCGAGCAAGGCGATCAGCAGCCGGGACTTCCGCGACTGGCGCACGCTCTACCGCGGGACCGTGGACGACGCCCGAAAGCTGCCGAAGGGCCTGCGGCGGACCGAGCTGGAGGCCGTGATCCGCAACACCGAGCAGATCGCGGAGCGCCGCAAGCTGACCGGGTCGCTGGCACCGAGCGTCTTCCTCACCCTCTCCACCAACCGCACCTGGTGGAAGACCCAACCGATCCCGCCGGTCGGGGGACGTCCGGTGGTGGCCGACAGCCCACTGACCTGGCAGTACTACCGCGGCGAGGGCCTGCAGATCCAGTGGCTCGCCACCTTCGGTACCGCCAACGCGCTGGCCACCACCAAGACCCCGGCGAAGCTCGAGCAGCTGCGCGCGATCCAGACCGAGGCGCTGCGTCTGGCGTCCGACCGGGCCGGCGGGCCGACCTGGGCGTACCTCTTCGACTTCGGCGGCGGCGCGCCGCCGTGGTCCTCCGGGATGGCCCAGGTGACCGGGATCCAGTCGCTGGTCCGGACGAGCGCGAAGCTCGGTGACCCGAGCTTCCAGGAGACCGGCCTGAAGGCGATGGCGCTGCTGCGTCGCGAGCCGACGTCGGGAGCCCGGCTGAAGATGCCCGCGGGCGACCACATCCTGCTCTACACCTACACCCGGATGCGCGTGATGAACGCCTTCGCGCAGGCCGTCTCGGGGCTGCACGAGATCGCGCGGCTGACCCAGGACCCCCAGGCCCACAGCGCCTACCTGCGCGCCGAGAGCCAGCTGCGGGTCGAGCTGCCCGAGTACGTGACGGCGAACTGGGCGACCTACAGCATCGGTGGGGCTCCCGAGACCCCGAGCTACCACACGCTCTCGCGGGATCTGCTGCGCGGCCTCTGCCGGTCGTTGACCGCCGACGCCGAGCTGTTCATCACCGGTCAGCCCGTCGCCGGGCTCCAGGCCCCGGCCGACCCGACGATCTACTGCCAGACGGCCGAGCGGTTCACCCTGGACCTGCAGCGCACGCCGAACGGTCCGGGCCGCAGCAACGCGCGGGCCACGAGCCGCGCCGCGACCCCGACGGGCCGGAGCGCGGTCCCGGCCGATGATCCGGCCGCCACCCTCGGCGACCCGGCGCTGCTTCGGCCGTAGCGCGGGACACGCCATAGGATCCCGCCCCATGCCCGCGCGGATCATCCTGTTCACCGGCAAGGGCGGCGTCGGCAAGACCTCGGTCGCGGCGGCGTCGGCCCGCCGTGCCGCCCAGGAGGGCCGGCGGACGCTGGTCGTCTCGACCGACGCGGCGCACAGCCTCGGCGACGTGCTCGACATCGCGGTCGGCGACGAGCCGACCCCGGTCGCCGACGGGCTCGACGCGCTCCAGATCGACGGTCGGGCCGAGCTGACCCGCCACTGGGGCGCGGTGCGGGCCTGGGCGACCCGCAGCCTGGTGGCCCGTGGGGTCGACCGGGTCTCGGCCGACGAGCTGACCGTCCCGCCCGGGCTCGAGGAGCTGCTCAGCCTGCTCCGGCTGGTCGCGCTCCAGCGCAGCGACGACTACGACACGATCGTCGTCGACTGCGCCCCGAGCGGGGAGACCCTACGGCTGCTCTCGTTCCCGGACATCGCCCACTGGTGGCTCCAGCGGATCACGCCCCGCGAGGACGAGCTGCTCGGCGCCGCCCGGCCGCTCGCCCGCGCGCTGCTCGGCGTCAGCCTGCCCGACGGCGACGTGACCGCCGAGATCCACCGGCTGATGGAGAGCCTGCTGGCGATCCGCGCGCTGCTGGTCGACCACGAGCACGTCAGCATCCGGCTGGTCGCGACCGCCGACCAGGTCGTGATCGAGGAGACGCGGCGGACCTTCACCGCCCTCGCGCTCTACGGGGTCGCGACCGATGCCGTCGTCGTCAACCGGCTGTTCCCCGACGACGTCGGGGCGTACTTCGCCGCCTGGCGCGAGCGGCAGCAGGCACGGATGGCCGAGATCGGCGACGCCTTCGCCCCGCTGCCGATCCTGCGGGCGCCGTACTTCGACCACGAGGTCGTCGGCGCGGAGGCGCTGGACCGGCTCGGCGCGACCCTCTACCCCCACGCGCCCGTGTCGGACCGGCTCTACGTCGGCAACGCACGCGAGTTCGTCGTCGACGGCGACCACGCCGAGCTGCGGATCGCCGTGCCCTTCGCCGATCGCGAGGACGTCCGCCTGCGGCGCTCGGGCGCGGAGCTGATCGTCGACGTCGCCGGCCGTCGCCGGACCGTGCTGTTGCCGCCCGCCGTGGCCGACTATCGTCCCACCGCAGCGACCGTGGACGGCGGTGTCCTGCGGATCACCCTGCAGGCACCGGCCCCGACCGAAGCCCGATGACCGACGAGCCCGCCACCGACGACCCGTTCGCCGAGCTCCGCGCCCGGATCCAGGACGCGAAGCAGGCGGCCGAGCGGCTGCACCGCGAGACCGACGGCGCCCGCGACGCCGCCGCGTCGGGCGTGCCGCTGCGCGGCTGGGCGACCCCCGAGGACCGCCAGGACCGCGCGCACGACGCCCGTGCCCTGGCCGAGCTGATCACGGCGCTGCGCGAACTGGTCCCCGAGGAGCTGCTGGCCAACCTCAACGACCTGATCCGCCAGCTGCTGCTGCTCGCCCGTGCGATCATCGTCTGGGCGGTCGAGCGGATGACGACCGACCGCCAGGACCCGTCTCCGAGCTCCTCGGGCGGGTCCGACATCGAAGACATCCCCGTCACGTAGACCGCCCGTGTCGAGCACCACCGCCTCCGCCCCGCCGCCCTCCCGCCCCGGTCTGCGGACGGCCTGGGGCACCCTCGACCACCGCCAGCGCCGCGTCGTCGCCGCGGCCGCGCTGGTGCTGCTCACCCTCGCGCTGCCGTGGTACTCGCAGGAGACCGTCACGCAGAACGCTCCGGGGTCGATCGTGCGCTCGGGAGGATCGATCAGCGGGCTCGCCGGGATGTCGTTCATCGAGGCCGGGCTGCTGGTGGTGCTGGCCGGCGTGCTGGCGATGCTCTGGGGACGCGCCACGGGGCGGCGGTTCGCGCTGCCCTACGCCGACGGCACCCTCGTCTGCGCGGCGGGCGCGTGGATGGGCCTGCTGATCGTCTACCGCCTGTTCGCCCGTCCGCACGGCGAGAGCACCGCGCAGGAGCACACGCTGATCGGCCTCAACTGGGGGATCTTCGTCTCGCTGCTCGCGGTCGGCGTGCTGTTCGCCGCCGGGTTCGACCTGCGCCGTCACGGTCCGCGCAACGCGGTGCCCGGCGAGCCCGGACCGGTCCCGCCGGATCGCTACCCCGACGTCGACCCGGCGACGATGGTCGTCGGTCCGCGTCGCGACGAGCAACCGACCGCGGTGGTCCGTTCGGCCCGGCCGGACGAGCAGCCGACGGCCGTGGTCCCCTCCACCCCGCCGGACGAGCAGCCGACGAGCGTCGTGCGCGCGTC
>JBAZOW010000126.1:0-10227 GCA_041648495.1 Patulibacter sp. | reverse complement strand
TGCCAGCCGTGACGCTCGGGACCGAGATGTTGGTCTTGAGGGCTCGGGGGCCTTGACTGGTGGCCTTGGCCTTCGTGCGGGATACGAGGGTTCCGGCACCGGCATTGACCTTGAAGTCGCGTGTCGTCGTTACTGCGCCGGCGGCCTCGATCCGCCACAGGCCCTTGGCGGCGGTGAGCTCGCGGTGAGCGTCGAGCAGGGTTTGGAACCAGACGGCGCTTTGGTCCTCGACCTCGTAGAACGTGATCACCGAGCGGCGTGCCTGGTCCCGTAGGGCGAGCCAAAGTGATCCGATGAGGCCGAGGATCAAGATGATCGATCCGAGTGTTCCCGATGCCACCAGCGCCAGGACGATTGTGGCGATGACCGCGACCCAGGCGAGAGGAAAGCGGCTCTCCGCCTCGTTGAGCTGTTCGACGAGGTCTCCCGGTCCGGTCGGGGCCAGCGCGGTGACCGCCGCGCCGGTCGTGTCTTCCATGACGACATCCGACGATGCCGGAGGCTGCCAGGTTGGTTGTGCGGGGGACTTCGGCAGCGTCGGTGTCGTCGTGGCTCCGGAGGTCGTTCGGTAGTAGACACCGGACCCGCCCACGCGAACGTAGTTTCCGCGTGGTCCCGAGCCCACACGGAACCCGGGAACTCCGACGCTGACGCCTACGCCGCTGCGGCTGAGGTTGAAGCGGAACGGGCCGGCGCGGAGGCTCTTGCGGAGGTAAAAGCTCATGAAGTCGTGGCGTCCTGGGATCGGCGGCTTGCTGCGTGCAGTGTAGATGTGGCGCGGCGTTCTCCGGGATACGGCGTCGGAGCACGCGCGGCGCCGACCCAGTCGCGGTGTGGTTCGCGGCGTTCTACGGCTCTGGCTATTCGGCGAGATGTTGGGCTTCGTGAGGCTTTCGCGGGCGCTTTCCCGCGGGCCTTCGCGCGCGCTTTCGCCGGTCCAGGGGGGCGAAGGCCCCCGAATCGTTGTGAGAGACGGCGATTGCGCGGTCTTGGTGGTCGCTGACATCTATTTGGCAGGTCGATGTTGTTGTTCTCGATGCCGTCGAGCCGGCAATCGGGTCGCTGGGGCATCGGTCGGGCGCTCAGCCGCCGTGTGCGCGTGCAGATGATGCCCACGGCCGCCGTCCCGAGGGACGACGACGGAGCAGAGCGGAGGTGACGGCTGCGCCCGTCGCTGATCCGGTTCGTCTCGGCCCCCTGCCGGGGTGGCTGTCTGGCGCCGAGGCCGCCGGGTAGGCGGGCTCGCGGTTGTTACTACGTCGTCCCGAGGGGAGACAACTCAGACGAACGGTGGCGGCGATCTCGCGCGCCGCGCGGACCCCGCAGCTAGCGCGGCTCACCTATCGACTCGGGGCGAGGGCCGGCGACCTATGAGACGACATCTTCCGGTTCTCGTTCCTCAGTCCGGCTGCTACGGTCACCGTGCATGACCGCTGACGATCAGACCGTAGAGCGTGCTGGTCGCGCTCTCGCCGACGCCGCGAGTTCTCCGGCGCAGGTCTTTCTCTTCGGTTCGCGTGCGCGTGGCGATCATGCAGCCGATAGCGACTTTGACTTTCTCGTCGTTCAGAGCGAAGTCGAGGATCGCTTTGCCGAGGCTGTCAGCTTGAGCAAGGTGCTCGGCCGGTTGCGGGTTCCGGGCGATGTCGTGGTCGTCGACCAGGCACACTTCGACGCGTGGAGCACCGTCAGCGGCACCGCCATCTACGACGCTGCGCACGATGGCCGGCTCGTTGCCGAGTCCCGAGCAGCGTGACGTTGCGCGGGCGCTGCTCGCGAAAGCTCACGGAGACGAGATCGTCCTGACGAAGCTGATCGAGGACGTGGACGTCCCCGACGACATTCTCGGGTTCCATGCTCAACAGGCAGTAGAGAAACTGCTCAAGGCGGTGCTCGCTGCGTCCGGTGTCCCGTTCAGCCGGTCGCACAACCTCTCGTACCTGGTCGGGCTTCTGAACGACGCGGGAATCGAACTCCCTGGGGGCATCGTCGCTCTCGAAGGCCTCACGCCGTGGGCCGTGGAGTTTCGGTATGACGAGTCGAGTCACGCTCATCTGGATCGTGAGGCGACCTTGCAGGTCGTCGTCGCCACGCGCGTGTGGGCGACTGGGCAGGCCAACCTCGAGACGTAGAACGGGTTCCTCGGGCATCGGCTCGCCGAGGCCGCCGACCCGGAGCCTTGGCTTCTGAACCCCCTCCAGCTACGTTCGTCTGCGTACTGACATCGCCAGAAGTGCCCCGGGCGACGTTGGAGCGCCCCCGGGGCTGGCAAGAGAGGAACGAGACCTCCCATGCATGATCAGCCTACCCGTGGCCCTGCCCTGTCGGCGGCCGAGATCGAGGACGAGATGCAGATCGCGGTGTTGCGGTTTCTGCTCGATCCGCGGCCCGTGCCGTTGACCCTCGATGAGATCCTGACCGAGTTCATCGGGCTGGGCGAGGGGTCGTTCAGCGAAGATTCATGTCCCGAAGCCCAAGCGCAGCTTCCTCGAGACCGACGAGCTGGCATCGCTGTTGGCGGCGGCAGCCGAGCAGGATCGGCTGCTGTTCGATCCGATCCCAGGCGACCTCGGGAAGACGGCGCGGAGGGTCGCGGTGCTGCTCGACGGCGGCCACCGCCCGAAGGAGATCGCCGAACGCTTGGGGATCGCTCGCTCGACGGTCTCGTTTCACATTGAGCGGCTGGGTGCCCGAGTCGTTGGCTCAGGCTACGCGGGCCGGCGGGTGGTCTGCGAGATCCTGGGCCGCTCCGGTGCCCGGGCTGGGGAGCTATGCAACATCCGCATCGGCCACCTGCGACTGCATGATCCGGCTGGCGCGATGTTCCAGATTCCGGACTCGAAGACCGAGACCGGCGTTCGTGAGGTCCAGATGACGCCGAGCTTGGTCGAGGCGATCGTCGAGCACCTCGACCGCCTGCAGCACGCCGGACGATCAACCGGTCGGAACGACTTCCTCGTGCAGACCCAGAGCAGCGGCCCGGTGAAGCGCGACCGGATCAACCGGATCGTGGCCGACGCGGCGACGCTCGCCAACGAGCACCGCGCCGCCCGCGGCCTACCGCCGCTTCCGCACTTCACGCCGCACAGCCTGCGGCGGACCTACATCTCGATCGCGCTGGTCGCGAACCAGTTCGATGTGAAGTGGGTCATGTCGCAGGTCGGCCATGCGGATTCGAAGATGACGATGGACGTCTACGTGCAGCTTGAGCAACGGATCGACCGGTCTCATGGTGAGAACTTCGATCGGTTGGTGGCCGAGGCCGAACTGCGGGCAGGCAGCGAGACCGGCGAAGTCTCGGTCGGCTGACGGTCCAGGCTCGGCGCTCTTCGAAGCGCGATCCCGGTAGTTCACAACGCGCAGGATCGTGCTGAATTCGCCCGAGGCGCCACGCTGCAAGGCTCTGGAGGTCGCTATCCGCGCACCGGATTGTGCGTCCGCCAACTAGACACGGCCAGCAAGGACCTCGACATCCTTGGCAACCGGACCCCTGAAGTTGAACCGTAGCGAGTAGGAGACACGACTACCAATCGAGAGAGGTGCCTCGTGATCCTGAAGGTCCCACCGACGGAAAAACACCCGGGTGGCCCCACCGTCGAACTCTGTCCACGCTCGATCCATCGAGACCCGGGACACCCGACCAACGTGGCGGGTGCCGAGGTCCCCGAATTGGAACTGACGCGAGTCGGTACGTTCTCGCGCAGGAACTTCGATCTCTTGCAACTTGGCGAACTGCCGATCGGCGGCATCGTAGTCTCCAATCGAGAACAGCCAAGCGGCATAGGCAAGGCGCGGCCGATACCTGCGGAGCGGCGCTAGAAGTGCCGCACTAAAATGGCGCTTCACCTCGTCAGGGCTGGCATCCGATCCACGCTCCAAGAGCAAAGCGAGCTGGTAGTGCATCTCCCACGCATCGGACGCATCTGGTGCTGTTTCCAGCCCTTCTCGAAGCAGCGCAATTGCGGCCTCCGGGTCCGAGGCCCGGTCAGCAAGCCTGGATGCCATCAGACGCAGCGATATATCCTCAGGCTTGTCCCGCAAAGCGGCTGCTAGGAGTGTCCGTGCCTCCTGGCGGTTGCCAAGGTCGTCCTCCAGCGCCGCCCGATAGTGGTGCAGCATCGCGGTTGACGTGGCCTCGGAGAGACCGCGGTCGAGCGCAGCGTAGGCGTTACCGAGGTACTCGCCCCGTGTGACCTCGTCGGTCTCGATCGTGGACCGGAGCCAGAGCGTCTCGGCCAGGTGCCGGTACCCAAAAGGCTCCTGCGGGCGAGCACGGATGTTTCCGCGGAAGATGGACTCGGCTTCAGAGAGCTTGGCTAGCTTTCGCGCAGTCGTCGATTCCCGCTCAACTCCGGCGAGCACGATACGGCCTTCGGTGTCCCGGATCGCGGGGTCGTCGGGTCTCATTGCAAGAGCGTTCCGAATATGGGACGCAGCGATTCGGAGGTCGCCGGCCGCAAGTTCCATCATTGCCGCGTGCTGGTGCACGTATGCGTCCGTGGGGTCGAGCCGTTGAATTTCTTCCATTAGCTCTCGCTTGTGGGACTGGCGCCCGAAATCGCGTAGCAGTTTTTTATTCAATGATCGGCTTAGACGCCGGTACGTGTCAGCGTCGCTGGCGTAGCCGAGGTCCAGTTCGCGAATAAGCGACAAATAGAAGCTGAGCCGCTGTTCCTCGCCCGTCACTATGCGATCGAATACGATCTCCGCGATCAGTGGGTGACGCGTAGAGTAGTAGGGCTCGTTGTTTCTGCTTAGCTGTTTCGCTACAACAATCTTCGCAGCCGGACCAAACACCCGTGAGCCGAGTTCAGAGATCGGAACTTGCAGCGCGCGATGCAAGACCCCCGCTCGTGTAAAAAGATTGAACCTGTGCAATGCGGCGATATGAAGGTACGCGCGTTTCGCGTCTTCGCTTGGGATTCGCCGGTACTCGTCGACGACGATTTCGTCGAACTCGTTGCCCTCGGTTGCTTCGCGCAGGGCAACCAGCAGTTGTTTTTGCGCTCGGGAGACGAAAGCTTCACGGCGGCCTGCATGGTCCGCTGCGTCAAGTGATCCGAGTTTGTTGTGCTCGTCGAGCTTGGCGATCATTCGATCGATCTCGTCGGACGATAGGGCCTGAATTTCGAGTTCCGCAGCGGGGGCCATCGCCGCGGCGTCTCGACTCTCCCGCCACTCGTTGGTTCGAGCCACGGCCAATATCGTGATACGAGATTTAGCCCTTCGAGCCTCGGCTAGAAACGTCCGGACTTCCTGTGTTACTCGCAGCACATCGTCCACCACTATAAAGACTCTCTCGTCTAGCGCCGAAACTAGCTGCTCAACCGTCAAGAAGTCCAAGGCGCCAAACGTCTTCAGTGACAACACAACCCTATCCCAGGTGGTGTTCAGCTCCAGGGCGGCCCGCCTGGCGGCCGTGCTCTTCCCGGCCCCAGCTTCTGCATGAATGAGGACCAACTGATCGAAGGAGCGATCCAGGTCAGGATCAGTGAGCATCGCCTCTAGGAGCGGGTCGTTGACATCGCGCAGGGCGTCCGCATCAGCGGCGATGTCGCCCCAAGATGGCGAGCTGCCTTCGAAGAACGCATCGAGGTCCGCTGTTTCGTTCGCCACGCTGTCGTCAAGGATGTCGAAGTCTTCGGCGAGTGTTTCCAGCAGCTCAGAGCTAAGGCCCGGTCGGCGCCCGAGAAGCGCTGAATGAAAGAGGCTTGCCGACGCGTCTGGGGCTTCTGGGTTTAGCGATATGCGGCGATCAAGCTCACGGAAGGCCTCATCGGCCCCGCTATTGATGAGCGTCACCTTCTTTAGCTCCGCGCGTCGCTGCTCCGGTTCGATAAATCCCGGGTGCAACGCGTAGGACCGCGACATGCCTTTGAGTTGTCCGACGGCCTTCTCTACGGTCGCGAGCGTCCGTGCAAAGTCCGGATCTGCCCGACCAAACCCGACATAGAAGACCGGAGAATCTGCCACGTCGTCAACCAGTCGATTGAACAGTCGTCGGCGAGATTCTTCGGCAGCCGCGAAGTCATCCTGGGTGATGATCAGGCGGCCTTCGTCGGTGTTGGATCTCGAGATGCAGCCGTGGAGCTTGTAGATCGGCACGTCCTCAGGTCCGACGAGTGAGATCTGGTCTCGATCGGAGTAGATAGGCCAGGGACGTTGGGGGGAGGCCTGATTGGCGCGGTACGCGTCCTCGACGAGCGTGTCGTAGTTCGTCGTGTAGATGGCGCGCCATCTAAAGGTCGGTATTTGCGCTAGGGCCGCCGAGGGTACGAGTCGTTCGAGTCGGCGCTTGATCCAGTCGTTCATCGCGCGACGCCCATCTTGTGCGTCGACGAAAGCCGCGGTCTCGGCCAGCGGGTAGCCCGGGGGTAGGCCGAACGTCTCGGCAAGCTCATTGCTCAGTTCCTTGCCGTCTGGCGCTCCCGCGTCGAGGGAGACACCCGCACCAAGGAAAAGGACGCATTGCCCGGTCCCGATGAGATCGATGAGGCGATCCGGGACACGATTAGTGATCTCATCGACGGGCATCGCGGCATTCTCCTGTTGGAAGGCGAGCTCTCGACCCTAACGACGAAGAATCGTTCGTGAAACACGCATCATGCAACTAGTACGCGTCTGTTCCAAACGATCTATGTCTAGGTCAGGTGTCGTCTCCGCAGTCCCGGTCTTGGAGTTCGAAGCGGGCGGGGGCTGGCTGATGGCCGAGGGGTGGTCTTGGCCGAGTTCGTGCATCGCGAGCATCGCCCGCTGTCCGATCAGGCCACGAACCCCAAATCTGGCGCGTACCCGCTCAAGTCGGCCGACCCCCGAAACGACGAAAGCCCCGCTCTAAGCAGGGCTTCCGTCCTATGGGCATATCCAGACTCGAACTGGAGACCTCTCGCGTGTGAAGCGCAGAAGCACCGCCGGCCTCCAGCCGTTGCTTCACCGGATCTCTAGGCAGATACTGGGGATCCGGGGCTTCGGCGTCCCGCGGTGGGACGCTAGGAAATGTGCCCGGATGGGGGCGGATGCCGGTGGATGCGGGCACTTGTGCCCGCCCAGCGCTGCTGCATTGGGGCCAGCACGGATGCATCCGCGATTCACCTGATCGAACATCGGTACGGTCGCGAGTCCGCCGGTGTTGCGTGTACGCTCGGCCTCCAGCTCGAAGGAGGTATTCCGTGACGGAGGAAGTCTTCGACCCGATCGAGATCATCGGCGTCGACGAGGATCAGGTGGGCGTACCGAGGAACGATGGTACCCCGGGGAGTGCCCTTTACCGGGTTCCGATCAAGCTCAGTCGAAGGCCACCGGCCGAGTGGGCGGAGGCGTTCCCCGAAGCATGGAACCATCCTCCGCGGTTCTCCACGATGCATCGTCGTGGGATCGCGAGCATCACCGGCGCCACGATCGTCCTCGACGGAACGACAATCGAGGAAGTTCGGGACGTCCATGCGCGGACGCTCGCGCTAGTTGTCTCGCAACTGAACGACGCTCAGCGCGAACACAACGCTCGCGTTCAAGCTGAAACAGCGAAGGCCGCTCAGCAACGTACGACGCACGAGGCGAACATCCGTGACGTCGCGAATCAGATCAAGTTCGACTGACGAGGGCGTCCGAGCGCCGCTAGCGACCTCGTGACGCGCGATTACGTCGATTCGGACCGGTGGGCGGAGTGCGTTCGGCCGGACCTTTTGCGTCACCTCGGCATCGAGAAGGTGGGGCTGCTGCATCGGCATTGGATGTGGGCGGAGTACCAAAGGGCACGCTTCGCCGAACTGCCCTCAGAGCAGGGCGCCGAATTCGAGAGCTGGCACCTGATACGTGAAGGCTGGAGCACGCTGCTGCTCTGGTACGCCTTGCTGTGGGCGGTTATCGAATCGTTCCAGGAACAAGGACTCAAGTTGGAGGGTCCGTTTCAAGAGGACATAGAGGCCGTGAGCGCCGACTTGCGCGATTGCCGAAACGCAGTCCTGCACGTGTCGAGGCACGCCTATCTCGACAGAAGGATCATGACCTGGATCGGGCGACTCGATTCGGCAGAACGCATTCGTCGGATACATCGAGCCTTCGGCCGCCTCTTGCTCGAAGAGGTGCGCCGCAGCGAGGCGCTGCGCGAAGGGCCGAGCCCGCCGAGCGATTGACCTGTTTGGAGGCCGAACGGATCGCTCGGCGCTTCGACACTATTCGGGGTGCGCTCGCCCGAGTGCGCTCGCCGCTGCGGCGAGTTCGGTGCGCAGGCGCTTCCTCTTCCGCTTCTCGTCCTTCAGGTGCCGGTAGTCGACGTAGGCGTGCCCGGGTGTCGTCACTTCTGCCCGCTCCGTGTCGTCCACCACACGGCACTCCACTTGGTGGACGACGCCGCTCGGTATTGGCCAGGCACCATCGCACTCGTGGCTACGGCGGTGAAAGTCATACGCCTCCCTGGCGGTCCGAAGGCGCGACTGGACGACGGAGATCATGCGCTGAACATCAGCGAATGCTTCGCTGGATGGAAAGCCTTGCTCGTCTATGTGCCGGGGGTGAACGAGGCGCCAAAGGGTCTCGTCGGTGTCGACGATCTCGCGTTCATCAGGAAGGAGCGGCGTGAAGCTCATGCGTAAAACTCCTTCAGGGAGCTGGCTGCTTCGGCCGGCGTGCTTGGCTCGCCATATTCGGGGGCGCGACCGCCGCCAGCGATCACGATCATCATCTCTCCGTCTGGCTCGATCTCCAGAGACCAGCGAACAAGATCCGGCTGATCCTCCAGCAGAACCCCTCCCTCGTGGGTGAGGAATGCGTGGGGTAGAGGTGCATCGAGCGCGTCGCATTCTCGGAGGATTGCTTGCGCGAGTTGCAGCGAGGGAATCGCCGCGGGATGCGCGCCGTTTCCGTCCCAGTTGTGAGGCAGCTCCGCGAGTTCACGGAGCCGGGGCGCGAGCGGGTCCTCGGTGCGAGAGACCTCGACGACGGAACGCACTGCGTCGATGGCGACTGCGCGGTCAGATGCGTCGATCGAGTAGTCACAGTCGAGGACCACGTACGGCGCAACGTGGCGGCTGCGGGTGACCCCGTGTAGGGCTGCTTCGACATCGGCGCCAGCGAAGTGACCCTCAACCTTGCGGCCGTCGCGTAGGCGAAAGGTGAAGCGGCCTCGGTCGGGGTCGATCGCGGTGACTAGACCGAGGACGTCACCGGACCGTGGGCGGGTCTGAGCTACGTATTGATGCAGGCGCTGCTGATCTGCCTTGCGATAGCGGAGTTCGTTGCCGTGTTCGTCGGGCAGGATCGCAACTTCATTGTCCTGCAAAGACTTAGCGAACCGTGCGAGGGCGTCGAGGGAGTCAGGAGGGAACTCACGGGGTATGCCGTCACCCGCGCCGAACGCGATGAGTGCTGTGACCACCAGCGCACGAGCGCGATCGCCGTATCCGGCGATACCGGCGCTGATTGGTCCGGGTGCCCGAACAGCCTTTAGAACGGTGCTGACGCTTCCCTTTTCGAGGTCGACAAGCTGGAGGCGGACCTTCTTCTCGAAGTCCCGCGGTACCTGGCGCTGGGAGGGATGATCGCCGTGCCAAAGACGCTTCGCGACATCCAAGATGAGATCGTCGTAGCGGGCGAGCTCGCGCGCGGCGCTCAGCGGGAATCCGACGACCTCGCCCTTGGACGTCAGGTCGAACCGTCCGCCAGATAGCCGCAGCGGCCTGATCTCGTCTGGCTGTTCGTCGGCCACGCGGACAATGTAACCGGCTTCCGGCGTCAGGCGAGCACGCGTCCGGTCGAGCTGGGTCGCCCCGACGACTCGCGCTGCTTATCGACGTCGAGAGGGAGACTGGAAGAGGCTCGCTGGTCGTGGAGGCGCGCCGCCGGATCCTGAGTAGTGCCGGAGTTCTCGGCACAGCGAAAGCGGCACCGGTCGGGGCGAGGCGAGACGGCAGTGCTGGCTGCAACCCGCGTCTCCCATCAGGCCACGATCAGGCCACGAACCCGAACTTCGCCCCAAATCGGCCGCCAAGCACCTTGCCCCAAAACGACGAAAGCCCCGCGATTTGCAGGGCTTCCGTCTCATGGGCATATCCAGACTCGAACTGGAGACCTCTCGCGTGTGAAGCGAGCGCTCTAACCAACTGAGCTATACGCCCGAGCGGAGAAGTACGATACCGAGACGCGGCGGACGATGCAGTCGTGGCGGCTTGGACCGCGCCACTGGCGTCCCAGGAGCTTTGCAAGGTTCGCGAAGAAGCTTGCAAAGCGCTC
>JBAZOW010000125.1:0-10358 GCA_041648495.1 Patulibacter sp. | reverse complement strand
GATGTCCCGATGCTCGAAGTCCGGCGCGGACTTCCGCTCGACGACATCAGGCGGCTGAACGGCGCGGGCGCGCTCAACGGTCACGTGCCGATCACCGCGATCATCGCGTGCGTCGCGCTACTGACGGCTCGGATCAACGGCTTCGACGCGATCTCGCTCGCGAACGAGCGGTCGGCCTCGGTCGGCAACCTCGTCCACGACGGGATCGAGGTCAACCACCAGTTCAGCAAGAGCCTCCGCGCGGAGGAGCTGCTGCGGGCCGCCGCGGCCGAGGCGGTGCCCGACGTTCAGATCTTCTCGCTCCTGCGGCCGGCGTCCGAGCTGGCGATCGCGCGGGGCTTCGCCGGCAAGCTCGGCCACTACCACCGGGCGTTCACCAGCTGCAACCGCAACTTCCACACCGATCCGGCCCTGCGCGGCGCCGAGGCCTGGTGCCGCAACTGCCCGAAGTGCCGCTTCGTCTTCCTGATGCTCGCCCCGTTCTCGACGCCGGACCACCTCGCCGAGGTCTTCGGCGGCGCGATGCTCGACGACGAGGAGCAGTACGAGGGCTTCGCGCTGCTCACCGCGACGGGCGGCTTCAAGCCGTTCGAGTGCGTCGGCGAGGAGGAGGAGTCGTTGGCCGCCATCGAGCTGCTCGCGCAGGACGAGCGGTGGCGCGACCAGGCGGTCGTGCGGAGGCTCGTGACCGAGGCCCTCGACGTCCAGGGCCGTGATCCGGAGCGCCTCGGCACGTTCCTCCGTCCCGCCGATGCGCCGCAGGTCCCGCCTGGGCTCGCCGACAGCCTCGGCCGGTTGCTCGGCTGGCGGCCCGAGTCCCCGGACGGTCGATCGCTACCCCCCTCGCCGGCCACGCCGACCGAGCCCGAGGGCGACGAGCTCCGTTTCCCGTCCGCCCCGCGGCTGACCGCGGACTCCGACCTACTGGAGACGATCCGCGCGTGGACGGAAGCGCCCGCCCTGCACGCCCTGATCGAGGGGTTCGACGGCACTCCGCCGGCCGCGGGCCTGCCCCTGGACGAGACGCTCGCCGAGCTCGACGCGATCTCCGATTGCTGGGACTACCGCGAGATGGCCCGCCGGCAGCGGGCCAGCGCCGGAGAGCGCAGCCACACGTTCGACCCCGGCCTGACCCCGGAGCAGGTGCGGCTGACCGAGGCGGCGAGCGTCGCGCTCGGGCTGCAGGAGCTCGAGCCGCCCGCGCTCGCGCACTACGACCACGTCGTCGTCCTCGGCGGGCTCGCCCGGGCCTGCCTGGCCCGACCGTTGCACGCGGCGAAGCTGCTCGCGGACGGCACCGTGACCACCGGGTCGGTGACCGCACTCGGCGCCTTCCGCGGGCTGTACGACCACGAGCGGCCGCTCGTCGCGGACCTGGTCGGAAACGTTGGGGACACCGAGTTCGACGTGATGCGCGCGGGGACGCGTGCCGCGTTCGGGCTCGGGGAGCCCGTGAGCCGGGATGGCGAGGAGCAGGACGGCGAGCGGCTCTGGGCGTTCGAGCGGTACGAGGGGCCCGGCGGGGTCCCGGTGCAGGTGCTCGCCGCGCCCGTGCCGCCGGGGAAGAAGGCGCCGGCTTCCGGCGGCCGACCGCTGCCGAACACGTTCGACGCCTGTCGTTGGCTGGTCGAGAACGACGGCTCGTTCCGGCCGGGACAGAGCGTGCTCGTCGTGACGACCTACCACTACCGCCTGTTCCAGTTGGCGGACGCGCTGCGCGCCTGGGGCGTGCCGCTGGGTCTTCGCGTCGATGCGGTCGGGATGCGTCCGGGAGCGATCGACCCCCGGTTGGAGTGGGAGGCGAAGCCCCACGACATCCTGCAGGAGACGCGGTCGGCGATCCGCGCGCTCCGGGGCCTGCATGAGGAGCTGACGGCTCCGAGCAAGCCGCGCCACCAGCCTGCGGGCTAAGCCGCGCGCAGCATCGCCACGCCGGCGAAGCGCCCGGTCGGGCCTTCGAAACGGTGCGAGTAGAACTCGTCGAGGCCGGTCGACGTCGAGATGCCGCTGATCTCGATCGAGGCGCGCGGGACGCCCGCGCGTTCGAGGTCGATCGCGTTGGCCTCCCACAGGTCCAGGAGCGCCTTGTCGTCGGGCCGCGGCCGGAGGATCCGATCGGCGTCGTCGCCGTAGTTCTCGCGCGCGAGTGCGATGACGTCACCGCCGACCTCGTAGTCGTCGGGCGAGATCGACGGTCCGATCCCGACCAGGACGTCCGCCGGACGTGTCCCGTACCGCTCGCCCATCACGGCCAGGGTGTGGGAGGCCAAGCGCCGCACGGTGCCGCCCCAGCCCGCGTGGGCGAGCCCCAGCGCGTGGTGCTCCGGGTCGTAGATGACGACCGGAACGCAGTCCGCGAGGGTGACGCAGAGCGGGATCCCGACGACGTCCGTGACCATCGCGTCGGTCGCGGTCACGACATCGTGGTCGTTCAGGCTGCCGCGCCCCGCGTCCCCCGCCTCGATCACGGTCACGTCGGTCAGGTGCACCTGCTCGCACCAGACGGACCGTTCGAACGGCAGGCCGAACGCGGTGAACAACGCGTCGCGATTGGCGACGACGTCTGCGAGCTCGTCGTGGACGCGGGTCCCGAGGTTCAGCCCGGCCTGCGGGGCGGTGCTGACCCCGCCGATCCGGGTCGACACGAGCGCGTCGACCCGGTCCGTCGGCAGCGACGAGAAGCGGTAGGCGACGAGGCCCTGACGTTCGATGCGGTCCACCGGACCATCGTAAACACCGTGTCGGGCAATCCGGGTTCGCACAGGCCAGCGTCCACGTTCGGCAGCTCGGTATCCGCTCCGCTCGCCCTCACCGCGTCAGGCGCCGGGTCCCACGACGCATGGCGCGGTGGGACCCGATCGGCGAAGCGCCGAACCATCCCCGCGAAGCCGCCCCCAGAATGTAGGAAGCCCCGCATAGCGGGGCTTTCTACGACTGCGCGAGCAGCGGATGATGGAACTCGAAGCCGCGACCTTCTGCATGGCAAGCGAGGGGACTGGGTGCCGATCGTGGCGCGAAAGCGGGCGATTTACAGGGACTTCTTGGGGCGGACTTAACTGCCCGGACGACCGACATCCTGGGCGACTCTCGGCGATTCCGGAGCGATCCAGGCACTTCTTGCGAAAAGTGCCTGGCGAGGCCGGTCCGAGCCGGACACCCAAGCACGCCCCAAGCCAGAACGCTCCAGGACCACACTCGACAAGCCCACCGAGATCACGCAATGTCACACCTATGGCCAAGATTACTGGCGATACACGTGACGGAATCTTGGATCGACCCTACGAGTTGGCCGAAGGTCAGTCGGGTTTTCTCACCGCCCAGCAAGCCGTCGACGCCAGGGTTGCCCAGTCGACCCTCACCACCACGCACGGCCCGACGGAATCCTGGCGCGCGTCCCCGCGGCGTCCACCGCTACACAAGTACGCCGCACGAGCACGTCGTTGGTGCCTGGCTCACGCTCTCACCCGCCGACGGAGTCGTCTCGCACATTAGCGCGCTGGAGCTGCATGACCTCACCGACCTCACCGCCGACCAGGTCCACGTCACACTCCCCCGCGACAAGCGTGACATCACCGTCCCCAGCGGCGTGCACGCACACTTCAGCGCTCGACCCGTGACGGGCCGCGACCGCCGAATCGTTCACGGCATCCCGATCACGAGTATCGAACGCACTCTGACCCACGTGCTCTGCTCGACCGGCTGGACCGAGCAGACCAGCGAAGCGATCACCCATGCCCTCGCTCGCGGACGGACCACCGCCAAGCGCCTGACCGACGCTCTGCCCGCCCCGTGCACGGACGCATCCGATCGCTGACCCGTGAGCAAGCATCATGAAATACGACTCCCCCGTCGCGTTCCGCAACGCGCTCGAAGCACGCTTGAAGGCCCAACAGACCGACGCGGTCGGCCTCTCGCGCCTGCACAAGCGCATCGTCTTCGAGCGCCTGCTCGCGCGGATTCAGGCGGTGACCCCGGACCGGTGGGTGCTCAAGGGCGGGTTCGCCCTCGAACTGCGGCTCGGACTCCAAGCTCGCACGACGAAGGACGTCGATGTCGACTGGACCGTCGACGAGTCCGCTGTGACGGAGTTCCTGCTCGACGCAGCCGACCACGACCTCGACGACCACTTCACCTTTACGATCGAGCGTCTATCCACGGACCTCGCCGGCGGCGGTCAGCGATGGACCGTACTCGCCGAGCTGGCCGGCCGAGAGTTCGAACGCGTCGCCATCGACATCGGGCACGATCGACCACCCGTCATCGCCCCCGACTCCATCGCCACATCGCAGCTCCTGGAGTTCGCAGGCGTCGCCCCGATCTCGGTACCAGCACTAGCGATCGAGCAGCACCTCGCTGAGAAATTCCACGCCTACAGCCGATGCTACGCCGGAAACGCCCCGTCATCCCGCGTCAAGGACCTCGTCGACATCGCCGTCGTCACGCAAGCGACACCCATCGACGGCGACCTACTCCTCGAAGCCGTCGACTCGATCGTCGGGCGTCGCGCGACCCACGACGTCCCGCACCGGCTGCCGCCGCCACTGCGCGACTGGGCGCGACCGTGGGAGCGCTTGTCACGCACCTCCCTGCGCCAAGCGACCTGGACGATGGTTTCCAAGAAGCAGATGCATTCTGAAGCTCAGTGCTCGCTCATCAGGTCATAGACTTGCGGTGGGATTCCGGCCGTTCAACGTGGCGGTATTACGGCCCTGACGAGATCTAGATTGTGGCGCTTGAGTAACCGGACATGACCAGCGCGCGACCTCATCGGCCGCTCCGCCACAGAGCCAAGGCCATCGATAAAGCGCTCGACCTCGGAGTGAGCACGCGGGTCGTCGTCTTGACATCCAAACCGGCACCGGCCCATCCAGATCGGTTCAACGGCCGCCGCGACCCATCAACCGTGGTGCAGTACTGGGAGGGAACAGGGCGCTGCCGAGCAGGAACAGCTATCGCCCACAGCGGGGCAGCCAACACGTCTGAGTGAGAGGCGGCGGTCATCACGTCACTCTGAGACAGCGTCTGCGTCGTGCGGCCAAAGCGTCACGAGCATTAGCTGATCCAAGACGTCCTCATCCACCACGGGCAACTGGTAGATCCCGTTTAAGACGCGCTCCGCCGTCCTCGGGCTATGCGCGAGTGAGGGCCGGGTCAGGCCCTCGCCCGCCGACCTTAGAATCAGGCAGCACACGGCGTGCGAAATCAGTGACCCGGGCCCAAACCGGCCGCAGCATTTGCGCGACGCTCGAAACGACGCACCTCGATGGTACGGTCACTATTCATGGACCGAAATAGATTCCGTCTTTCTCTCCGAGAACTCCGTTCTTCAAACTGGCAGATCTTCGAGGAACTTGCCTCCGAATTTCTCGTCGATGAGTTTCCTTCGCTGCGGACCACGGCAACGTCGAGCGGAGACGGCGGCCGGGATGCGAAATTGTTCCAACCGGGAGGAGAGGAAACCGTTGCTTTCCAGTACTCCATCCGGGTGGATTGGTCAACGAAGATCAGCAGTGCTGTCACGACGGTCAAGGCGAACTTTCCGAAGACGACGAGGCTTATTTACGTCACCAATCAAGAGATAGGTGCGAAGGGAGACGACGCGATCGCTGCAGCCCGCAAAAATCACGCGATCGACCTCGACATCAAAGACCAGAACTGGTTCCTCGAGAGGCGAAACACAACTCCCGCGCGGCAAGAAGCCGCGGAGGCCCTCGGCTCGGTAGCCGACTCGTTCCTCGCCTCGGCGGGCGTCATCGAACGTAAGTCCGCTGCACTCACCTCCCCCGAATCGCAAGCGGCTTGCGTATATCTCGGCCTCCAGTTCGAAGACGACACCCGTGAGAAGGGCCTGACGAAGCTCTGCTTTGAAGCCTTGGTCCGGTCGGCACTCCGTTCGACGGATTCCGAGAATCGACTAGGCCGCCAGGAAATTCGCTCGCAGATCCGACAGATCCTTCCTACGCACGACGCCGCAACAGTCGATCGTCACACGGACTCCGCGCTGCGCCGTCTCGAGAAGCGATTCGTCCGTCACTGGAAGCAAGAAGATGGCTACTGCCTCACGTTCGAAGAGACCGTCCGGATTAACGCACGACTCATGGACCTGGCGGTCGCGGACGAAGACCTCAACAGAGCTCTGGCGGCCCACATCCATGCCGAAGCAGCGCTAAGAAATGAGCGCCTGAGCGCAGCAACTGCAGAAGCGATGCTCCCTTGCACGCGTCGCGTACTCGACCAAGTGTTGTGGCAACGCGGTGAAGTATTTGCTGCCTCAGTGGCCCAGGGAAACACGGATTTCGAGTTTCCAGAGCTAGAACAGGTGGCGCGTGAGACGCTAGCTAACGGTGAGACGCCCTCGCCGGGGAGTATTCAGCAAAAGATAATAATCGGTGCGGCAACAGAAGCCCTCAGCAATCCCTCACCTGGACTGCAGAAGTACCTGCGCAACGCAGCCGATGCCTACACCCTCTTTGCTTTCATGCGCGAGACACCGGATGTACAGTCTGCGGTTGTCAAAATGTTCTCAAAAGGAGATGTCTGGCTTGACACAACAGTAATTCTACCGCTATTCGCCGAAGAGCTGGTCGATAGCGCCGAAGCCCGCACCTACACGAGCATATTCAGGGCGGCCCGCCAGGCGGGAATCGGTCTCCACATGACACGAGGCGTCCTGGAAGAAGTCGAGTCTCACATGCACCGGAGCCTAACCTACGCCCGACGGGCAGAATCCGGGCAGACGTGGGAGGGAAGAGTGCCGTTCCTCGCCGCAGCCTTTGCCTTGACCGGCCGAGCACGAGGCTCGTTGCCCAACTGGCTAGAGCGCTACCGCGGAGATGCGAGAGGGCAAGACGACGTGGCCGAATACCTACAGGACCACTTTGGCATTCGGTGCACGGACCTCGATGAGGCATCTACACAGGCCGACCCCGAGCTTCGCGCAGCCGTTCAGACCGAATGGGAAGAGGCTCACGAGCGTAGGCGCACGGCGACAGGGGCGCAGGCAGACGCCATGAACACAGCGAGGCTGGTTCGACACGACGTTGAGAATTACCTCGGGGTGATCGGGCGTCGCGCACGTGAAGATCGGTCGCCGTTCGGTTTCTCGACCTGGTGGCTCACGACCGACCGAACCGCGCACCGACTCCACTACCGGTTGAGCCAGCAGTTTCAGGCCTCAAACCTTCCCCCATCCCCGGTTATGAGCCCGGACTTCCTCGTCAACTATCTGGCAGTCGGCCCGATCCGAGGACGACTCGAGGACGGGCAGCACGCTCAGCTGCCAATCTCGGTTGCGGACATTCCGTCGCTCGATCTCCTGCCGACCGCGCTACTCGATGCCGCCGAGGAGATTCGAGAGGAATTGCAGGACATGCCCGAACACGTGAAACGGCGTCGTGTCCGCGACTCACTCGACGCAAGTCGGCGGCGAATGGGCGGCCTCGCGAACAATGGCCTGGACGATACCCTTTCGAACATCACGGCATCGCGTTAGGAACTGAGAGGCATGCTAGTTGCAGCCTCCAGAAATTACCGGACCGAACTGGTGGATTTCACAAGCCCTTAGAGGGCTTCCGATGTCAGCAACGAGCACCAAAGTGAAGTTCCCCGTTTTCGTGAACACCACAGCGAACGGCCCCGAAGTCAACTTCTCCGACCCGCTCCCCGAACCGACTTGGACCTTCGGCGGACGTTAGGGGCGCTGGCGTTCACCGCCAGGTCCAGCCCCTAGACTCGCCCGTAGATCTTTCATGAGCAGCATCAGATGCAGCGGATCCGACGGCGACGCCACGAAGCCGAAGCGCTCGTAGAACGCCCGCGCCTCCTTGTCCTTCGCGTTGACGGGCAACGCGCGAAAGGCGATCGACTCTGCCGCGGCCAGAGAGCGGCGCATCGCATCGGCCAGCAGGAACGCTCCCAGCCCGCGGCCCTGGACGCTCAAGTCCGCCGCCAATCGAGCAAGCAGGACGACCGGGATCGGATGTCGCGGCATGCCCGCCCGCACCCGCGGCAACGCACGAGCAGGCTCGACACCACCGGCGTTCAGCGCGAAGTAGCCGACGACGCGATCGTCCTGCTCCCGATCGCAGACCACGTACGTCCGAGCCGACCCTGCTCCCGTGGCTGTCCGCGCGTGCTCGACCAGCCACGTATCCAGTGCTGGTTGACCGCAGCGGAACCCCTCGGTCGAGTGCCGCCCGAGTAGCTCCGGATCAGAGAATCGCGGGGCGCTCACGCGGGGCGGGGACGCACGAACAGGTCACGCACCGCCGGGATCACCTCGGCCGGGCGATCCAGCGCGGCGCAGAACGCGTCCCACTGCTCGTCGTTCAGTACGAACCGCGTCCGGTCGGCAAGCACCCGCTCGGACCGCTCACGCGCGCTCTCGATCACGAACGACGACAACGACTGCCCCGCCGTCTCGGCCGCCTGCCGGAACAGCGCGTCGTCCGCCGGCTCGACCCGGACGTTCAGGCGATGGCTCTTGACAGACGACATAGCCCAACTGTACGCACAACGTGCACCAGATGCAATAAAAATGGAAGACGAATGGAAAACGCCGGTCATGCGTCTCGCCGAGGGACGCGGTCATAGGACCTTCAGGCACTTCTCGCGATAAGTGCCTGAACATTCGAGCCTCACTCCACCCCCGCACCCCGCCCCCAGAACGCAAAAAGCCCCGCTCAGCGGGGCTTTCTACGACTGCGCGAGGAGCGGATGATGGGACTCGAACCCACGACCTTCTGCATGGCAAGCAGACGCTCTAGCCAACTGAGCTACATCCGCGCGGTTCGAGGAATATAGCGATCGGGCTCGCGGCGTGTCGGCTCGCTGGGCCCTCCCTGCGCCAGGACCCCGTAGGATCGGGCGACATGCGCTTCGAGGTCCCCGGCCGATGACCATTGCCGACGCCGTCCACGACGGAGAGGCGATGTCGGACCTGTGGGACCTGGATGATCCGTTGGCCGCTGCCGGCCTCGACGACGCGGTTCGCGAGCAGCTCGATCCGCTGCTGACCGGCGACCGGCGACCAGCCCGCGTCGCCCGGATCGAGTACGGCGGATGTCATCTCGTCACCGCCGACGGTCGCCGCCCCGGCGTCGCCCGCCTGGGCCGCACCAGCGAGTTCGAGGACGACCGCTCCTCCACCCCGCTCGCCGTCGGCGACTGGGTCGCCGCCGAGTACGACGAGAGCAAGGACCGCTTGCTCGCCGTCGAGGTCATGCCCCGCCAGCAGCGGATCGGCCGCCGCGACCCCTCGCGTGAGCTGCTCGAGCAGGTGCTGGCCTCTAACTGCACCGCGGTGCTCGTCGTCCACGCGCTCGACCGCCCGCTGCGCCCCAGCCGGATCGAGCGCTCGCTGGTGATCGCCCACGAGGGTGGCGTCCAGCCGATCGTCGTCGCGACCAAGGCCGACCTGGACCTGCCCGACGAGTGGGCCGCCGTCCAGGCCGAGGTTCCGAAGGGCACGCCCGTCGTCGCGGTCAGCAAGCGCGACGGCCGCGGCTTCGACGAGCTGGCCTCGCTACTGCCGACCGGGCAGACGACCGCGCTGATCGGCGAGTCCGGTGCCGGCAAGTCGTCGATCGTCAACGCCCTGCTCGGCGCCGAGGTGCTCGCCACCGCCGCCGTCCGCGGCTCCGATTCCAAGGGCCGCCACACCACCACCGCGCGCGAGCTGGTCCCGCTCGGCGGCGGCACCTGCCTGCTCGACACCCCCGGCACCCGTGAGCTCGGCCTGGTCCGCGACACGGGTGGGCTGGCCGCCGCGTTCGTCGACATCGACGAGTTGGCGATCGGCTGCCGGTTCGCCGACTGCCGCCACGAGGGCGAGGCCGGTTGCGCCGTCCAGGCCGCGATCGAGGCCGGCGAGATCGCCGACGCCCGCCGTCGCTCGTTCGTCGAGTTGCGCGCCGAGATCGAGGAGCTCGACGAGAAGCGCATCGCCCGCGAGCAGCGGATCGGCGAGGGTCGCCGGCCCCGCGGCTAACCCCCGACCGCTACGCCGGCGTGGCGGTGCTCAGGTAGAGGTAGCCGTGCTCGTCGGCGACGGCGTTCGGCTCGACCTCGCCCGGCGTGAGGTCCTGCAGCGACGATCCGTGGCCGGCGGCGCGGACGCCGTCGGACTCGCGGGCCAGGTCGACCTCGAACCGGTACCAGGTCAGTTCCCAAGCGATCACGATCTGCATCCGCGAGCCCTCGACGGGCCGCACAGTGACCCACGGCGAGCCGAGTGACCGCGCGATCCCGGAGAGCATCCGCGGGTGCTCGGAGTGGTTGTACAGATCGACCGTCCGGGCGGCCATCCGTGCGCCGGACGTCGTCACGTGGGCGGGCGCGCCGGTCGCGGTGGTCCGGTA
>JBAZOW010000124.1:0-10376 GCA_041648495.1 Patulibacter sp. | reverse complement strand
GCCTGTCCCCCAAGATGACGCCGGAACAGCTGCGCGGCGTGCTGCTGCACTGCGGGATCTACGACGCCGAGCGGTTCCTCGGCAGCAAGAACCCGATCATCGCCTGGGCGATCAAGTCGATCATCCTCTCCTACACCGGATCGGGAGACCCGAAGTCGAACGTGCTCCAACAGTTCTCCAGCTACGGCCACGTGACGAAGGACTTCCCGACCGCGTTCATCGCCGGCGGCAACGCCGACCCGCTGACCGACGGCCAGTCGAAGCCGCTGGCCGAGCGACTGCAGGGCCTGGGCGTCGACGTCGAGACCGCGTTCTTCCCCGACGACTACCGCCCGAAGCTGCCCCACGAGTTCCAGTTCAACCTGGACACCGAGGCGGGCCAGGACGTCCTGCGGCGAACGATCGTGTTCGTGCGGGAGCGGACGGGCGAGGGCGGATCCGAACCCGACGGACCCGGGTCGCAGTAGTCGCCGATACTCAGCGACCGGCGACACCGGTCGAGCGAGCGAGGTCGGTTCTAGCCGCCGGAGACGCCGGGCGAGGCGACGGCTAGCCCTTCGGTGACAGCAGCACCCGCCAGCCGATGGTCGTAGGTGACGAACGTCGTGAGCTCGTCGCCCATTCCCGCGGCACTGGCGAGGTGAATCGCATCGAGGCTCCGCAGTAGCCCATCTCCGATCTCGGTCGCGAGATCCACGACATCGGCAGAGATCGGGATCAAATCGAGACCCGCCAGCAGGGTGCGGGCGGCGGGCAGAGAACGCGGATCGACCCTGCGGCATCCGCGGAGCACCTCGATGCGTGCCAGCTCGCTGCTCACTGGTGGCACCCTCGACGCGGTGGGAGCAAACCACTCGGCCAACGCGGCGCTCTCGGCCTCGTCGAAGACCAATTTGAGGATCGCCGACGAATCGAGATAGATCACCCGCGGTCCTCGCGCAGGTCGTCGAGCACCGTCGCGATATCGGGGGCACCGGGCGGCAATGGCGCCCGACTCGGAAGGACGAACGGCCGGGACGCCGGTCGCAGCCCGCCGGCAGCGATCAATCGTTCGCGCGCGGTAGATGCCGGCTCCAGAGGCACCAGCCGGGCGACCGGACGACCTCGCTGGGTGACCTCCATGGTCTCCCCCTGCTGGACCCGGTGCAGGTACTGGCTCGCGTGCTGGCGTAGCTCACGCACTCCGATCTGCTCCATACACCGAATGTAGCACCGATAGTGCTACAAAACTACGGGCGGCGCGTGTCGCACTCGCCGCGGGACCGCGAAGATCTTGCGCCTTCCGTAGGCGGGTGCGCGTAGCTGCCCGCCCTCGACACGACGCTCAATCCGCGTCCTTCGCCCCGTGCTTCGCCGCCCACTCGTCCATGAACGCGGCCAGCTCGAAGTCTCTCTCGGTCACCGCGTCGGCGTCGTGGGTGGTCAGCTCGACGTCCACGGTGTCGTAGGAGTTCGACCAGTCCGGGTGATGGTTCAGCTCCTGCGCGCGGATCGCGACCACGGTCATGAAGCCGAACGCCTCGACGAAGTCGGCGAACTTGAAGATCCGCTCCAAGGCCTTGCGCTCGGCGTCATACGACCACGCGCCGTGATCGCCGAGCCACGTCTGGATCTGGTCGTCGGATGCGGGGCTGGCCATGTCCTCCGTCTACCCCGACCGGGCGTGAACGGAACGCCGCACGCAAACCGTTCACCCGTGGCCAAGACCGGCGGCGGGCGATCGTGGCCCTCGGGCCGACCGCATCGCACACGTCGGGCTAGGGTCGGCCAGGCGGGCCGGGGCCGGGGCCGGGGCGGACCGGGGCGGGACCGTCCGCCCCGGCCCGACTGCGTCAGGCGATCGCCGGGGCGCCCTTCGGCAGCTCCTCGAGCGCGCGGTCGCGCTCGGCCGACGAGAACTCCGGGTCCTCGAGCGTGCCGGCCAGGTACTGGTCGTAGGCCGCCAGGTCGAAGTGCCCGTGACCCGACAGCAGGAAGAGGATCACGCGCTCCTCGCCCGCCTCGTCCGCCTGCTGCGCCTCGATGATCGCCGAGCGGATCGCGTGCGCCGACTCCGGCGCCGGAATGATCCCCTCGGTCCGCGAGAAGGTCAGCGCCGCCTCGAAGGTCTCGTTCTGGCGGATCGCCCGCGCCTCGACCTCGCCGGCCTGGACCAGCGCCGAGACCAGCGGGGCCATCCCGTGGTACCGCAGGCCGCCGGCGTGGACGGGCGGGGGCACGAAGCCGTGGCCGAGCGTGTGCATCGGCAGCAGCGGGGTCAGGCCGGACGCGTCGCCGAAGTCGTAGCCGTAGACGCCCTGGGTCAGGGTCGGGCAGGCCGCCGGCTCGGTCGCGACGAACCGCGTCGACAGGCCGCGGCGCCGCTTCTCGCGCCACCACGGGAAGGCGATCCCGGCGAAGTTCGATCCGCCGCCGGCCGCCGCGACGACCACGTCCGGGGTCTCCCCGGCGATCGCCAGCTGCGCGATCGTCTCCTGCCCGATCACGGTCTGGTGCAGCAGCACGTGGTTGAGCACCGAGCCGAGCGAGTAGTTGGTATCGGGACGCTGGGCGGCCAGCTCGACGGCCTCGCTGATCGCGATCCCCAGCGAGCCGGTGGAGAACTCGGCGTTGGCCTTGCCGGCCTCGGTCCGGTCGCTCGGCGAGCGGTGGACCTGGGCGCCCCAGGTCTGCATCATCGAGCGGCGGTACGGCTTCTGGTCGTACGACGAGCCGACCATGTAGATCTCGACGTCGATCCCGAACTTGGCTCCGGCGAACGACAGCGCCGAGCCCCACTGGCCGGCCCCGGTCTCGGTGGTCAGCTTGGTGATCCCGGCCTGCTGGTTGTAGTACGCCTGCGCGATCGCGCTGTTGGGCTTGTGCGAACCGGCCGGCGAGACGCCCTCGTACTTGTAGTAGATCCGCGAACGGGTGCCGATCGCCGCTTCCAGGCCGCGGGCCCGGTACATCGGCGTCGGCCGCCACAGCCCGAGCGCCTCGCGGACGGCATCGGGGATCTTGATCTCATGCTCCGACGAGACCTCCTGCTCGATCACGGCCATCGGGAACAGCGCCGCGAGATCTTCCGGACCGGCGGGCTGCATCGTGCCCGGGTGCAGCGGCGGCAGCGCGCCGCCGGGAAGCTCCGGCAGGACGTTGATCCACGACGTCGGGATCTGGTCCTCGGTGAGCAGGATCTTCGTCGGTTCGGACATGCGGTCGGCGCCCTTCGCGGGTCGGGGTGAGTACTGCCGCGATCCTATCCGCGGACGGACGCACGATCGGCGCGATTTGTCGCGTACGGCGCTACGACCGTTGCCCGTAGAGGCTTACCGCAGCGACCGCCGCGCGTCCTTGACCAGCAGCACCAGGTGGAGCGGATCGGAGGGGCTCGTTTCAAGCTCCGGCACGAGGTGGCGATAGAACGCCCGGGCTTGGTTGCTCTCGCAATGGATCAAGAGTCCTCGGCAGCCGATCTGATCCGCGACCGCGACCAGACGGAGCACGACATCGGCCAGCAGCGCTGCCCCGAGGCCGTGCCCCTCGTGGCGCTCATCCACGCCCAGCCGAGCGAGCAGCGCCACCGGCTGCGGGTACCGGCCGGCACCCTTCCGCATCCGAGCCGGGGCATCATCGACGGCGATGCGGGACATGCCCCACCCGTAGAAGCCGACGACCGTGGTTTCGTCGGTCAGCGTGACGACCGTGGTCCGTGCGGTGCCCGTGGCCATCGCCGGCCGCGCGTACTCGTTCAGCCATGTGGTCTGCTCGATCGATCGGCACGAGAATCGATCGAGCCGGTGCGTCGCAGCGAGTGGTACCGGAGCACGATAGGTCGGACGACCCATACGTCGCTGCGCTCAGGTCGTGAACGGCGACGGACGTTCGAACAGTGCCCGGAGTCCGGGCAAGTCTCGGGCCGGCCGGTCGTTGATCGCATCCCAGGCGCGCTGCTGCTCGTCGTCCAAGACGAACTCGCTGCGATCTGCGAGCACCCGCCGCGCCGCCTCCGTGGTGTGGTGCAGCACGAACGTCGTCAGATCCGTCCCCTCTTCAGCGACCGCACGATCGATCAAGACCCGCTCGTCCGCCGTGGCGCGGACTTCGATGCGGCTGCTGCGAGTGCGAACGGTGGCCATCAGAGTCTCCGGAAGGTGTCCGGACATCGTACGGCCAACCGCAAGACGGGTCAAGCACACCCGGGGCGACCAGCGACGCAAACGGAGGGGGCGGGATTCGAACCCGCGAACGGGGGTTACCCGTTGCCAGTTTTCAAGACTGGTGCATTCAACCGCTCTGCCACCCCTCCAGGGATTCCGAGCGCTCTAGAAGAGTAGAGATCGGTGCCGACCGACGGTAGGGCCAGATCTCACCCGCGACCCAGGAGGCGAGCGGCCGTACACGTCGTCGTCGATCTACCCGAAGATCGCCAGGTGCAGCAGCCCCGCCCCGAAGCCGAGCACGGCGCCGTGGAGGAACAGCAGCCACTCGTCCTCGCGCATCGCCGTGCGGAGCATCTCGACGAAGTCCGCGGGCGGCATGCTGCTCAGGCGGTCGCGGACCAGCACCCGGATCCGCTCGCCCTGAGTCCGGTTGAACTCGGGGTCCATCAGCGGCGTGATCGTGTACTCGACCGCTTCCAGCGCGACCGAATCGCGAACCTGCTCGTAGCTGTCGCCGCCCATCAGCAGCTTGACCGCCGCCCGGGCCGGACCCGTCGCGCGATCCACGGCGGGCCGCAGCGCGTTCTCGATCATCAGCCGCGTGCGGTCCGAGCGGGGTCCGTGCAGCAGCTCGTCGGCGATGTTCGACAGCGTGACGACCTCCTCCGAGATCACCCGCGAGTAGATGTCCGCCGCCTGCCGCTGGCGCTGCAGGAACAGCCCCTGGATCCGGACGCCGAGGACCCGTCGGGGCTCGATCGGCTCGAAGATCATCCAGATCCCGACCAGGTTGGTCGCCCAGCCGACGAACGTGCCCATGATCGGCAGCACGAACCACCACGGCACCGCCGCGGTGATCAGGACCACCGGGAAGCCGAGCAGGAAGGCGAAGAAGAACCCGAAGTTGACCATGAACTTCAGCTCCTTCTCCCCCACCTCCTGGAAGATCCGATTGGCCAGCTCGGGTCGCGCCTCGAGGTGGCGGATCACCATCAGCTTGACGTCGAGCAGCTGGTCGATGTGCTCGCCGATCTCGTCGGTGATCTCGCGCACGATCTCGGGCAGCTGGCTGCGCACGCGCGCGTGAACCGCTTCGCGGACCCGCGGCGGCAGGTCGTGCCAGAGCCGCGGGTGCTCGCGCTCCATGATCCGCTCGACGATCCCGCGCAGCTCGGGACCGACCGCGGCGACCATGTGCTCGGCGATCTTCTCCGGCTCGAGCTCCCGGTAGAAGTCGGCCGCGCTGCCGAGCTT
Organism: Patulibacter sp.; assembly: GCA_041648495.1. GTDB lineage: Bacteria > Actinomycetota > Thermoleophilia > Solirubrobacterales > Solirubrobacteraceae > Patulibacter. The sequence continues at coordinate 4,977 of JBAZOW010000124.1, read as the reverse complement.
GGAGATCCCCTTGTCGACGGCGATCGACCCCATCTTGGCCGCGCGCGAGGGGATGATCCCCTGCCACCCGACCCCGCCGTGCATCACCCCCGGGATCTGCTGGACCTTGCGCGGCATCAGGCGGACGAGGAACAGCAGTCCGGGGATCCGGACGCCCTTGAACTCGATCGGCTGGAACAGCATCCAGACCGCGCTCCAGTTGGTGATGTAGCCGATCGCGCCCATGAACAGCGGGACGGTGATCAGCTCCTGGAGGTGGATCTCCAGGCCCCACAGGTGGACCGCCGCCAGCGTCGGACTCACGACGGGGTCGTTCCCGTGGGCAGGCAGACCGCGCAGAAGTCGCGCCCGAACGGGGTCAACGCGATGCTCCGGCGGACCAGGCGTGCGGCGCGACCGGCGCGGTGCATCGCGTCCTTGATCTCGGGCTGTGCTTCGAGCACCTGGTAGCCGCGGAGGTCCGGCAGCTCCTCCTGGGAGAACCAGATCAGCCCCAGCCGGAAGAGGTTGTTGAGGTACGACGGAACTCGCTCGACGTGCCGGCAGCCGGCCTCGGGGCCGATCACCGTCAGACCCGACGCGATCAGCTCGGAGCCGATCCGCAGCGGTCGCCCGGTCCGCACGTCGACCGAGGGCTGCGGTCCTCCGGTGACCATCAGCCGCAGGATCCGCGCCTCGTCGGGCGCCAGCTCGTCGAGGATCCGGGCGTAGGCCGGGTGGACCTCCTGGTCGAACGCCACGTCAGCGGCCTGGTGCAGCAGGTCCGAGCCGCGCTGCTGGAGGATCTCGGTCGGGCCAAGCGCCGCGGGCAGGTTGGCCGACGCACCGTTGCCGGCCGCCCACGCGCGCGAGCTCTCGCTGACCCGCTCGGGGACGAGCCGCGAGAGCCGCCGTTCGACCTCGTCGACCCCGAGCAGCTGGCGGGCGCTGCGCCGGGCCTGCTCAGCGGCCTCCTCGACCGCGCGAACCGCGAATCCGCCGAACGGCAGCCGGCGAGCGATTCCCACCCCGGTCTTGACCGACTCGGTCGCGCCCCAGGTCGCCGCGCGAAGGCCGCTGTGGGCGGCGATCCGGACGATCCCGGGCAGCGCGTCGAGCGCCGAGCCCTCAGGGGCGTCGGATGGTCCACCCGGCTCGGGGACGTCGGTTCGGGGGGACTCGTCGTACACGGGGATGGCGCGATCGTAGGCCAATCGGACCGGCGGTCGCAATCCGGGGCGGCGGCTTGCCGGGCGACGACCGGACGAAGGGCACCTCGGACGTCCGGGTCCGGGCGTAGCCTCGGTGTTCGAATGCGGCTGCTCCACACCGCTGACTGGCACCTCGGTCGCCTGCTCCACCGCGTCCCCCTGCTGGACGCCCAACGTCAGGTGCTCGATCACCTGATCGACGTCGCACGCGCCGAGCGGGTCGACGCGATCATCGTCGCCGGCGACCTGTTCGACCGCGCGCTGCCGCCCGTCGAAGCGGTCCAGCTGGCCGGCGATGCGCTGCGGCGGATGGCCGAGGTCGCGCCGGTGATCGCGATCAGCGGCAACCACGACTCGGCCCAGCGGCTCGGCTTCGCGCGGGAGCTGATCGCGGCCGGCGGCGTCCACCTGCGGACCGACCCGACCGGCAGTGGCGACCCGGTGGTGCTCGAGGACGAGCACGGACCGGTCGCGATCTACGGGATCCCCTACCTGGATCCGGATCTCTGCCGGGGCCCGCTGGAGGTCGACGAGCGCTCGCACGACGCGGTGCTGCGGGCCGCTACGACGCTGGCGCGCGGGGACCTGGCCGGACGGGCGCAGACCACCGGCGGGTCGCTCCGTGGCGTCGTCGTCGCCCACGCGTTCGTCCACGGAGGCGAGCCGTCGGAGTCCGAACGCGACATCTCGATCGGTGGCGCCCAGACCGTCTCGGCGTCGGTCTTCGACGGCTTCGCCTACGCGGCGCTCGGCCACCTGCACCGGCCGCACGCGGTGGGGGGCGGCGTGCGCGAGGCCGCGCCCGTTCCTGAAGAACCCGAGACGACGTCGACCGACGAGGCAGATCACGCCGAGCCGTTGGCCGTGCCCGACGACGCCGGAACGCTCAGCCTGTTCGGCGCGCTCGGCGACGAGGTGGTTGCCCCGCGGTCAGCGGCTCCAAGCTCCAGTTCTGCGGCTTCGGACCCCCTAGACCGGTCCGCCATCGCGACCATCGACCCCGGCGCGTCCTCCCCGATCCGCTACGCCGGCTCCCCGCTGGCGTATTCGTTCACCGAGGCCGACGCGGAGAAGACCACCGCGATCGTCGAGATCGACGGCGAGGGCCGGACCGAGGTGCGGCTGCTGCCCGTGCCGTCGCCGTACCGTTTGGTCCGCCTGCGCGGCACGCTCGATGAGCTACTCGACGACCCGGCGCTGGCCGAGCACGAGCGCGACGACCACTGGCTCGAGGTCGTGCTGACCGACGCGCAGCTCCCGGCGCGTCCGATGGAGCGCCTGCGCCGTCGGTTCCCGCGGATCCTGGTGCTGCAGCACGTCCCCGCGGGCGAGCTGGCGGCGGCGACCGTCGCCGCCGCCCGCGTGCAGGGTCGCAGCGACCTCGAGGTCCTGGAGCGGTTCGTCGCCGACGTCCGGGGCGCGGAGGTCGACGAGACCGAGCGGCCGCTGTTGCAGGACGCCGTCGAGGCCGTCGGCCGGGATCGGGCCTAGCCCCATGCGGCTGCACCGACTCGAGATCGAGGCGTTCGGCCCGTTCGGCGGGCACGAAACCGTCGATTTCGACGCGCTCTCCGATTCGGGCTTGTTCCTGCTGTCCGGACCCACCGGCGCGGGCAAGACCAGCGTGCTCGACGCCGTCTGCTTCGCGCTGTTCGGCGAGGTGCCCGGTGCGCGCGGCGATGCCGCGCGGCTGGCCAGCGACCACCGCGATCCGAACGCCACGCCGCGCGTAACGCTCGAGGCGACGGTCGGCGGACGGCGGATCCGGGTCGTCCGCGTTCCCGCCCACGAGCGCCCGCCGAAGAAGGGTGGCGGTGCGCCGGTCAAGGACACGGGCTCGGCGGTGCTCGAGCTCGACGACCCCGGCTCCGCAGACGGTTGGCGCGCGGTCGCCGCCAAGATCCCCGAGGTCCGACGCGAGCTCGACCCGCTGCTGGGGATGACCGCCGAGCAGTTCCTGCAGGTGGTGATGCTGCCGCAGGGCGCGTTCGCGACCTTCCTGCGGGCCGACGCCAAGGCCCGTCGCGAGGTGCTCGAGCGGCTGTTCGACGCGGGGCGGTTCTCGAAGATCGAGCTGTGGTTGCAGGACCGCGCGCGCGAGGCCAAGCAGGCGGTCGAGCAGCAGCAGATCGCGGCGGACAACGCGCTGGCGGAGGCCGGCGGAGCGTGGATTGCCGCCGATCCCCCGCCGGTGCTGCGCGAGGGTGCGACGGTCGAAGACATCGACGTGTGGTTGGCCGCCGAGCGTGGACGGCTGACCGCCGAGCAGGACCAGGCCAACGCCGCACGTGACGCGGCCCAGGCGGCGCTCGCCGCGCTCGATCGGGAGCGCGACGACGCCCGGGCGTTGGCGGATCGCCAGCGGCAGCGGCGTGAGGCCGAGGCGCGCTTGACCGCGATCGAGGGCGAAGCGGACGCGCACGCCGAGCGGCTCGCCCGGCTGCAGGCCCACCGTCGCGCCGTGCCGCTGCGCGGCTACCTGTCCGGTGTCGCCGCCGCGCGCGCCGCCGCGGCCGACAGCGCGCGGACCATCGACAAGGCCCGCAAGTGGATCGAGCAGCTGGAGGACGACGGCCTGTCCGGCGATCCGCAGAGTTGGGCGGCCGGCGCCCGCGAGCGCGCCGACGCCGTGGCCGCGCTCGGCGAGCTGGTCGAGCAGGAAGCGGGCCTGTCCGGCCGCCAGAGCGAGCTGCAGCGCCTGCGCGACGCCGCGCAGGCCGCGGCCGAGCGGGTCCGCGCGAGCGAGCAGCGGCTGGAGCAGGTTGCCGCCGCCGAGGCCGCGTTGGAGTCTCGGCGCGCCGCCGCCGACGCCGCGACCGCCGACGTCGCTCGCTTGGAGGAGCAGGTCCGCAGCGCCGAGCAGCGCGCCGCCGCCGGGGAACGTCGTGACGCCCTCGTTATCGACGAGCAGCGGTCGGTCGGCCACGTCCAAGCCGCGGTCGATACCCACCAACGTGCGGTAGATACGGTGCAGCGGCTGCGTCAGGCGCGGCTGGACGGCTACGCCGCGGAGCTGGCCGCGGGACTGCAACCGGACGACGCCTGCCCGGTCTGCGGATCGGTCGAGCACCCGTCTCCCGCGTCCCCCGGTGACGGCCACGTGACGGCCGCCGAGGAGCAGACGGCGGCCACCGCCGCGACCGCCGCCCAGCGCGAGCGCGAGACGGCCGAGCGGCAGCTGAGCGAGATCCGCAGTGCGCTCGCGGTCGCCCGCAGCGAGGCTCGCGGCGCGACAGACGACGAGGGAGCGTCTGTCGCCGGGTCCGGCGCGGCCGACGGCGCTGACGCGGGGTCGGGTCCGTTCTCCGACATCGACACGCCGGCGCTCCGGCAGGCGGCCGCGCAGCTGCGTGAGCAGCTGAACGCCGCGCAGACCGCGGCGGCCGACGGTGCGCGCGTGGCGCAGGAGCGTCAGCGGCTGCTCGCCCAGCAGCAGGCCGACCGAACCGCACTGACCGAAGCCCGCGACGCGGTCGCCCGCCTGACCGCCCAGGCCGACGGCGCGACCGTCGAGCTGGAGCGGCTGCAGGCCCGGATCGCCGACGAGCGGCGCGAGTTCCCCGATGTCGCCGCGCGGGTCACAGCACTCAAGCACCAGGCGACCTTCCTCGAGAAGGCCACCGGTGCCCACGAGGCCAACGTCGCCGCACTCGCCGCGCTGGAGCAGGCCGAGGCCGCGCTGGCCGAGGCCCTGACGGAGCACGAGCTGAGCGACCCCGAGGCGGCCGCCGCCGCGATCCTCACGCCGAAGGACGTCAGCGCGCTGGAGACCGAGGTCCGGCGGGTC
>JBAZOW010000123.1:0-10428 GCA_041648495.1 Patulibacter sp. | reverse complement strand
CGGCGCGCAGCGCGTCGACGACGGGACGGCGCGCCGCGGTCGCCACCCGCCCGTCCTCGTAGGGCAGCGAGACGACCACGTCGGCCGCTCGCGCCAGCGTGCGGACCATCGCCTGCTGCGGGAAGGTCAGGTCGTCGAAGCCGTACCAGGCGACCGGACGCGCCCCCCAGGCCGCGGGGTCGGCGGCGAGCGCTCGCCGCACCATCAGTCCCTGGGCCGCGGGGGTCGGCAGCGGCCGGCCTTCGCGGTCGCGGATCCGCTCCCCCGCGCGGGCCGCGTGACCGAGCACCGTGCGCAGGTCCTCGATCAGCCGGCGGTCGATCCCGTGCTCGGCCGCGTCGAGCGTCGCCAGGTCGCGACAGAGGTCGTCCGGACCGAAGCCGCGCTCGGCCAGCTCCTCGAGCAGCGCCGCCAGCCGTCGCCGGACGCCGCGCTTGGTCGCGGTGTCGCCGAGCGGTCGGCCGCGATCGACCGCGGCCAGCGCCGCGGCCAGCACCCGATCGAGCTGGACCGGACTGAGTCGCGGCCGGGGCAGGGCGAGCGTGCCACGGACCAGCTCGGTCAGCGTGCCGTAGGTCCCGACCGTCACGTCGTAGGAGACCCCGCCGCCGACCCGCACCAGCTCCCGGCGGTAGCGGATCGCGTCCGGGCCGGTCGGAACGACCAGCACCGGCCGGCGGCCGGCCACCGCCCACTCCCGCACCAGGCCCAGCACGACGCCCGCCTTGCTGGCGTTCGTCGGGCCGGTGACCAGTTGCAACGTCACCTCTTGACCGTTTCAACGCGAGCGGACGGAGCGCACGCCGCGTTGCAGTCGAGGTCCCTACGCCGCGACGTCGGCTCCGTCGGCGGCCTTGTCGGCGACGGCCTCGGTCGGGGCGACGGCGGGCGGCGGGACCAGGGCCTCGCCGGCCTCCTCGGGCTCCGGGGCCTTCATGCCCTCCTGCGCCCAGGGCTCGTCGAACTCGACGCGCCACTTGCCCTCTTCGGTCTGGTGCAGCGCGAGCTTGGCACGGAAGTTCCGTCCGGCGCGGCTCTTGAACCCGGTCACCTGCTTGACGGTCTTCCCGGTCCGGATCAGCTCCTTGGCGACCACCGGGGCCAGGTTCTTGCCGGCCTTGCTCTTCCAGATCACGAACCCGCAGCCGGGATCGTCCTTCGACCAGCACGAGAAGCCCTTGCGGTTCTCGGTGATGTCGCGACCGCAGACCGGGCACGGGCCGAGGTTGGCCCGCGGGATCCGTACGTCCTTGAGCTTGGCGTCGAGCTCGTCGACCGTCTGCTTGGCGAACCGGGCGATCCCGTCCATGAACGCCTTGCGGGTCTCCTCCCCCGACTCGATCCGCGCCAGCCGGTGCTCCCAGTCACCGGTCAGCGACGGCGACGTGAGCGGGTGGTTGTCGAGCAACCGGATCACGTTGAGGCCCTTGTCGGTGACCAGCAGCGCCCGACCGTCGCGCTCGGTGTAGCCGACGTCGATCAGCCGCTCGATGATCGCGGCGCGGGTCGCCGGGGTACCGATCCCGGAGTCCTTCATCGCCTCGCGCATCTCGTCGTCGTCGACGAGCTGGCCGGCGGTCTCCATCGCGCCCAGCAGCGACGCGTCGCTGTAGCGCCGCGGCGGCTTGGTGATCTTCTCCTCGGAGCCGATCTCGACGGTCTTGGCGACCTCGCCCTGCTCGACCTTCGGCAGGGTCTGGGCCGAGCCCTCGTCGTCCTGGCCGGCGTCCTCTTTCGTCTCGAGCTCGCCGTAGACGCCGCGCCAGCCCGGGACGAGCAGCACACGACCGCGGGTCCGGAAGACGTGCGGGCCCTCGGCGGGCGCGGCCGCGCCCGGGGTCTCGACCGTGGTCTCGATCCGGGTGTTCTCGAACTCGGCCTCGGGGTGGAAGACCGCCAGGAACCGCCGCACGACCATGTCGTAGATCCGGCGGTCGTCGTCGCCCATCTTCTCGAGCTTGTGCGGCTCGTTGGTCGGGATGATCGCGTGGTGGTCGGCGACCTTCTCGTCGTTGACGACGCGCCCGAGCGGCAGGCTGTCGAGCCCGACCACGTACTTCGCGGCCGCGGCGTACTCCGCGCGGCTGCCGACGTGGGTCGCCGTCGGCTTGATCTCGGGGATCATGTCCGTCGTCAGGTAGCGCGAGCTCGTACGCGGGTAGGTCAGCGCCTTGTGCTCCTCGTAGCAGCGCTGCGCAGCCGCCAGCGTCCGCCGGGCGGTGAATCCGAAGCGGCTGCCCGCGTCCCGCTGCAACGACGTGAGGTCGTAGAGCATCGGGGCGCGCTCCTTGCGGCGCACCTTGTCGAGCTTCGTGATCGTGCCGTCGTTGCGGCCGATCGCCGCGACGATCGCCTCGGCCTCCTCGGCCGTCTTCAGGCGCGGCTCGGTGCCCTGGTGGAGCCGACCGCGGTAGCTGCGCCCGCCCTCGAGCCCGAACTTGGCGTCGACGAGCCAGTACGGCTCGGGGACGAAGGCGCGGATCTCCTCCTCGCGACGGGCGAGGATCGCCAGCGTCGGGGTCTGCACGCGACCGAGCGAGACCGCCCCGTCGAAGCTCGAGCGCAGCCGGATCGTCGCCGCTCGCGTGGCGTTCATGCCGACGAGCCAGTCGGCCTCGGAGCGCGACTGCGCGGCCTGGCCGAGCAGCACCAACTCGTCGGGCGAGCGCAGCGACTCGAGCGCACGGCGCATCGCCGTCTCGGTCATCGAGGACAGCCAGAGCCGCTGCACGGGCTGCGTGCCACCACCGGCGCGGAAGACCCACTGGAAGATCAGCTCGCCCTCGCGGCCGGCATCGCAGGCGTTGATCACCTCGTCGACGTCGGGACGCTTCAGCAGGTTCTTGATCACCGACATCTGCTTCTTCGACTGGTCGTCGCGCACCACGAGCTGGAACTCGTCGGGGACGATCGGCAGATCCTCCATCTTCCAGCGCTTGAACCGCTTGTCGTACGCGTCCGGCTCGGCCAGCTGGACCAGGTGGCCGATCGCCCACGTGATCACGTGGTCGGGGCCCTCCATCCACCGGGCGCTGCGCTCGCCGGTCGGCTTGCCGACCTGGAACGACCCCGGCAGGACCTTGGCCAGGTCCCGCCCGACGGACGGCTTCTCGGCGATGACGAGCGTCTTACCCACGGGCCGCAGCGTAGCGAGGTGGCGCCGCGTGTCCAGTCACCCCTGTGCGACGGCGCATCCCGAGCGCCGGGCCGCGGAGCGGCGATCCCGCGGCGGGATCAGTGGTTGCAGGGTCCCGGGTCGACCGGTTCGGTGCTCCGGATCGTGCCGAGCGCGTCGAGCACCACGCTGTTGGGCACCGCGTAGCCGCCGCTGCGGCCGGCGCGGGTCGACGAGGCGAAGACCGTGCCGAGCACGCGCCCCCGGGTGTCGACGAGCGGTCCGCCGCTGTTGCCCTGCTCGACCCGGCCGCGGAACGGGAGCACGTGACGGCGGACCGGGCCGGCCCCGTACGAGTCCTGGCCGGTCACGGTCTCCGCGGCGCTGATCCGGGCGGCGCGCGCCTTGAACGGCTGGGCCCGCGGGTAGCCGAGGATCGCGGCCGACGTCCCGCGCTTCGCCTCGCTGACGGTCCGCAGCGGCGTGGCGGTCAGGCCGGGGACCGCGAGAATCGCGATGTCCTCGGTGCGGTTGACGTAGACCGGGTGCGCGGACAGCCGCTCGCCCGACGCCTCGGGGATCACGGTCGTGTCGCTCTCGCCGGCGATCACGTGCTGGTTGGTCACGACGTAGCCCTCGGCGACGGCCCAGCCCGATCCGACCACGCCGACGCCGCAGGCGCTGCCCTCGACGCGGACGACGCCCTCGCGGGCGGCCCGGGCGCCGGGGACGCGGAGGATCGACGGGTCGGGCGCGTCGACGGTGACCCGCGGCCCCTCGAACCCGGGCAGCGGATCGAACCGCGCCAGCACCGAGAGCACGTCGTCCGACGGCGGCAGCGTCCGCCGCAGCTCCTTGAGCACCGCGGAGTGGCGGATCTCCGCTCTCCAGCTGGAGGGCACCCCGGGGGTCTGGAGCGCCACCGTCGCGACCAGCCAGACCGCGACGGCCACCACCGCGGCGGTGAACGCCGCCCCGAGCGCCGCGTCGGCGATCCCGATCGCGCCGCGGACCCCCGCGGCCCCGATCCGCGCAGGCGACGGCGGACCCGGTACCCGACCTGCTGCAGCACGCCGCCGATCAGCGTCCCCAGCAGCACCGCTCCGAACAGCGCCGCCACCGGGGCGTTGACGTCCTCGGTCCCGTTGGGCAGCACGAGCGGCCCGAGTCGCGCGCCGGCGAGCGCCCCGCCGACGAAGCCGACGAAGCTCAGCGACGCCGACAAGAACCCTTGCGTTGTTCCGCCGACGGCAGCCACGACCAGGGCGCCGACGAGCACCCAATCGAGCCCCGTCATTCGTGTAGAGGACGGTACCCGCTCGGCGGGTCGCCCGCGGCACTGCGGGCCTGGAGGGGCTCGCGCAGCGCAAAGGTACAATCACAGGCGTATGACCTCCCCCGGACGTCCGAGTCCGCATTCACGACGTTCCGGTCCTGGTTCGCGCTCGACGCCCCGCACGATCCAGCCCGCGCCGAGCGGGGGCCGCCGGCCGGCCGGCAACGGCCGCGGAGGACGCCGCCGCCGAGGGCTGCTCGGGCTCGGTCCGGTGGTTCCGGTCGCGATCCTCGTGCTGCTCGTCGCCGCCGGTCTGAGTGGGTACCTGGTGCTCGACGCCCGCGCCGATCGGGCCACGGAGCGGGACCGGGTCGCGCACTACGTCGACGCCTGGGGCAAGCAGGACTTCGCCGCGATGTACGAGGACCTCGACCGCGCCGCGCAGGAGCGGCTCGACGGAGCGAAGTTCGCCGCGTACAACCGCGAGCAGCTCGACACGGCCACCGCCCGCAAGGTCGTCCCGGGCGAGATCGTCCGCGAGGACGAGCGGTTCTCGGTGCCCGTGACCGTCCAGACCCGGCTGTTCGGAGAGCTGAAGGGCACGGTCGAGCTGCGGATCACCGGCGCCGGCGACCAGGCGCGGATCGCCTGGGCGCGCCGGATGGCGTTCCCCGGACTGCGCGACGGCGAGAGCCTGTCGCGGACCACCGAGCTGCCGCCGCGCGGCACGATCCTCGCCCGGGACGGCGAGACGGTGCTGGCCGAGGGAGCCGAGCGCAGCTCGACGGTCCCGAACATCGCCGGCCAGGTCGTCGGCACGGTCGACACCGCGCGACCGGAGGATCAGGACCGGCTGCGTCGGCTCGGCGTCCCCGACGACGCCAAGGTCGGCGTGTCGGGGCTGGAGCGGATCCTCAACCCCCAGCTGGTCGGGACCCCCGGCGGCGAGCTGAAGGCCGGCGACCGAGTGCTCAAGCAGGTCGAGCCCCGGCAGGCCAAGGCCGTGCGCAGCTCGATCTCGGTCGCCGTCGTCAAGGCCGCCGTCGAGGCGCAGACCGGCGCTCCGGACCTGACCGGTACGACGGTGATCGACTCCCGCACCGGCGAGGTCCTGGGCTTCCAGGGCGCCGCCTGGTCGGCGCTGCAGCCGCCGGGGTCGACGATGAAGATCGTCACCGCGGCCGCGGCCCTCGAGGACGGCATCGCCACGCCGACCACGGTCTACCCGAAGGAGACCGAGGCCAAGGGCTACGGGATCCAGAACTCCAACGAGGAGCTCTGCGGAGGCACGCTGGTCGAGGTCTTCGCCCACTCCTGCAACTCGGTCTTCGTGCCGCTGGGCGCCAAGATCGGGGCCGAGCGGTTCGTCGAGATGGCCGAGAAGTTCGGCTTCAACCAGACCCCGCCGGTGCTCGGCGCGCAGGCCAGCACGATCCCGGCGGCGAAGGAGATGGCCGAGGGCGAGGTCGTCACCTCGGCGATCGGCCAGGCCCGCGTGCAGGCGACCAGCCTGCAGGTGGCCCTGATGACCGCGACGATCGCCAACGGCGGCCGGCAGCCGGAGCTGACGTTCCTGCAGCGCAGCACCCCCGCCAAGACCACGCGCGTGATCAAGCCGTCGACCGCCAGCGCGATGCGCCGGCTGATGGTCGCGACGATCGAGAACGGCACCGGCGAGAACGCCAAGGTCGGGCTGTCGGGGATCACCACCGGCGGCAAGACCGGCACCGCCGAGCTGGCCGCCACCCAGGGCGCCCACTGCGACGAGGAAGCGGCTCGCCGGGCCGAGGAGCCGCCCGAGATCGCCGACAGCCCCGAGCCGCCGATCTCCCCCTGCGGCAACCTCGACGGCAAGTCGACGACCGCCTGGATGGCCGCCTACGCCCCGGTCACGCGGACCAACGGCAAGGACCCGATCGCGGTCGGCGTGCTGCGGGCGCGGAACTACCAGGGCGGCTCGACCGCGGCCCCGGTCGCCAAGTCGGTGCTGACCGCCGCGCTCGGCGGCTAGCTCCCAGAACGACGACGGCCCCGGTGCTCGCGAGCACCGGGGCCGTCACCTACCGGGCTAGAGGGTCTGTCCCGGTAGGGGCGTGGAGTCGTGGTGGTCGGGGACCAAGGAGATCGTTCACGGGATCCCGAGAGCCAGGCTGGTTGCCTGACTGAGGGTCCCGGGGGCGAGATCCGCCGGTCAGCGGCCGCCACGGACCGCGGACCTGCCGGGACAGGCCCTTAAACGTCGAGGTCGATCGTGACGTGACCGCCGGTCGGCCCCTTGATGTGGAGCGTCAGCGGACGGTTCTCGAGGTGGCTCTGCGGGATCTTGAAGAGCAGCAGCTCCCCGTGGGTGGTGCCGTTGCCCGCCGGGCTGTTGGGCAGCGGCTGGACGCCGATGCTCGAGCCGGTCGCGGCGGGGATGGTCGCCTGGCGGTAGAGGAACGGGTTCGGCGGGTTGGCCGGGTCCGGACCGGTGACCGGGCGGAAGACGTGGGCGGCGCTGTTCGGGTCGCCCTCGATGTAGCCGGAGTCGCGGATCTCGAAGTCCTCGATCGACGCGGACTGCATCGGCTGCTTGTTCTCGCTGTAGGCCGCGATGAAGACGCCGAAGAAGATCTCGTTGTCGATCGGGTTCTCGGGGTCGGTCTTCAGCTCGACCGCGGGACCGGTCAGGCCGGCGACGTAGGACGAGTCCTCCGGATCGACCTTCTCGCGGTTCCCGCGGGACGCCGCGTTGAGGAAGTCACCGGGGTTGAGCTGACGCGAGACCTGGACCTGGTAGTTGACCCAGGGTCCACCCTCTGGTCCGAGGTCGACGTAGACCAGCTCGTTCGGTGCGTGGGTGACGACCGCGTGCTTCGAGCCGCAGGCGGTGAGGGCGGTCGAAGCCAACGCGACCGCGAGCAGAGGGATGAGCCGCTGACGCATGGGCAGGCAGTCTAATGAAGCGGCTCGTTGCTCGCGTGCGAGGTCGGACGTGCTCCGCTCGCATGCGATCCGTCGAGCCGGAAACCGGACGCCGGCTTGCGGGCGCCGCCCGCGATCGAGGCCCGCGACGACGCGGCGCGCTCGACCCCGTCCGCCGTCTCGAGGATCTCCTGCAGACGACGCATGCCCTTGCGGAGGCCGCGCTGCGCGACCCCGTGCTGGCCGGAGAGCAGCTCGATCAGCTTGTCCGACGGCAGCTTCGGCTCGGTGTCCACGGTGAAGGTCACACGCGACCCGCCGTCGTTGGTCGCGACGACGGTGATCTCGCCCTGGACGCGGGTCCGGTCGTACTTGCCGCCCCGGCCGACGATGCCGATCCGGTGCGGGGCCTCGACCTCGTGGAAGGTCACGTCGTAGCGGGCGAAGCGGTTGAACCGCAGCTTCGCCCGGACCCGGGCTCCGGCGCCGACGCCGATCGAGTCCTCGCGGGTCAGGCGCCACTCGACCAGACGATGGTCGAGGAAGGACGGGTGGTTGGCGATGTCCGCCAGATAGGCGAAGACCTCCTCCCGCGGGCGCTGGATGACGACGGAGGCACTGACCGGATCCACGCGCCTGAGTCTACCCCGGTGCCGCGCGCGGCGAGCGCCGGCGGGCGGGCCCGCGCGGCCCCGCCGAACGGCTACCCGCGGTCGTCGGAGACCCGCGGCGTGATCCGCTGCGCGCGGATCTCCTCGCCGTGACGGACCGGGACCGCGGCGATCGGCTGGTCCTTGCGGTACGGCAGGCAGAGCGCGCACACCGTCCGCTTCTTCGGCATCCGGTAGACGACCTCGCCGACCAGCGGGGTCCGCTTGCAGCGGTCGCAGCAGAGCCGCTCGGCGTGCAGGCTCGAGACCGACGCGCGCAGCAGGTGACGCTCGAGGTCGACTTCGGAGATCGTCGGAGTCTGGCGGCGGAGCACACCCCCGTGTTCGCCGTCCCGTCCTGCGCTCCTGCTCGCGGCGAGCGCGTCCGTCGCGGGGCCCGGAGTCCGCCCGCGGGGCCCGTACACTGCGCGGATGGCCCACCGGATCGCAGTGCTGTCACAGAAGGGCGGGACCGGCAAGACGACGACGGTCCGGACGCTCGCCGACGCGCTACGTCGCGCCGGTCTGACGGTGCTGACGGTCGATCTGGACCCGCAGGGCAACCTCTCGGACTACTGCGACGTGCCGCCCGACGCGCAGCCGACGATCGCCGAGGTGCTCGCCGGGCGGGTCGCCTTCTCCGATGCGATCCACGACGGGATCGTCCCGGCCAACCTGCAGCTGGCCGAGGCCGAGCTGGCGCTGGCCGGACGGATGGGCCGCGAGCTGGTGCTCCGCAAGCTGCTGCTGGGCGGCGACGGTCCGGCGGACGAGACGGACGTGATCCTCTTCGACTGCCCGCCCAACCTGGGGTTGCTGACCGTCAACGCGCTGGTCGCCTCGACCCACGCGCTGATCGCCTGCGAGGCCCAGTACTTCGCGCTGCAGGGCGTCGAGCAGGCCCGCCAGGTGATCGACCTGGCGCGCGAGACGCTCAACCCCGAGCTGGTCTGGCTCGGCGCGGTGGTGACCAAGGCCGACCTGCGGACCGTGCACTCGCGCGAGGCGGTGGCGCAGCTCCGGGCCGCCCACGGCGACAAGATCCTCGAGACCGTGATCCGGCAGTCGATCGCCTACCCCGAGACGGCGGAGCGCGGGACGTCGATCCTCGACCACCGTCCGGAGCTCGGCGTCGACTACCTGGACCTGGCGGTCGAGGTGGCGGACGCGCTCGGCGAGGCCTCGGCGCGCCGCAAGCTGGTGCGGATGGCCCGCGCGGTCCGGGGCTAGTCGCAACCGGTCCACCGCACGCGCGACGGGCCGGAACGGCGGAAGACGGGGCCCGGCGCGTCGGGCGCGAACGCTCAGCCCTCGCGGACCTCGACCCGTAGGCCCTCGCGCGAGAACGGCGCGGTCAGCACGTCGGCCCAGCCGGCGCTGCGCTCGGTCGCCGCCGCCACCACGCGCTCGGTGTCCTCGGAGCGGACCCAGAGCATCACCGTCGGACCGGCCCCGGAGACCGTCGCGCCGATCGCGCCGAGCTCGCCGGCGTCGTCGATCAGCTCCGACGACCGCGGGAACAGCGCCGCCCGGTGGGGCTGGTGGAGCACGTCCTGCAGGCTGTGGGCGACGATCTCGAAGTCGGCCCGCTCCAGCCCGATCGCCAGCGCGGCCCCCCAGGCGACGTTCGCCGTGGCGTCCTCCAGCGGCACGTGCTGCGGCAGCACCGCGCGCGCGGCGGCGGTCCGGACGGCCTCCTCGGGGACGACGAAGACGGCGTCGAGGCCGGCCGGCGGCTCGATCCGCACGGTCGAGCTGCCGTCGGTCAGGATCACGCCGCCGAACAGCGCCGCCGAGACGTTGTCGGCGTGCCCCTCGATGTCGATCGCGATCGGCAGCAGCGCCTCGGGATCGGTGGTACCCCCGTCGAGCGCCGCCGCGGCGGCGAGCCCGGCCACGATCGCGGTCGCGCTCGACCCGAGGCCGCCGGCGAGCGGTACGTCGGTACGGACGCGGAACGTACAGCCGTCGGCCGAGCGCAGACGCTCGAACGCCTGCACGATCGCGTTGTCGCGCCCGGTCGAGAGCGGCAGGTCGTGCTCGACCGCGAAGGTCCCGGTCTCCTCGACCTCGACGTGGAGCCACAATCCGATCGCGGCAGCCATGCAGTCGAACCCCGGACCGAGGTTGGCACTCGACGCGGGAACGGAAACGGAAACGGAACGACCCATGCGTCCGCGACCTTACTGAACCCGCTGACGGCGGCCGTCGCCACCCCGGTCGGTGCGGGGCGGGTGCAGGCCGACGCGTCCGGTCCACGGCCGGGGCATGCGCGTCGACGTCGGTACCGCGTCGGCACCTCGGGTGCGGCGCCCGGAGACCCGACGGTCCGCACGGTCTGGCACGCTCCCCGGGATGGCCCGCCCCGCCCAGCGCCCACCGTCCCTGATGCCGCTGATCGTGGTCCTGGCCGTGGCCCTGGCGGTCAGCCTGGTCGCGCTGGTGATCGTCCGCTCGGGCGACGACGACCCGACGTCACGAAC
>JBAZOW010000122.1:0-10433 GCA_041648495.1 Patulibacter sp. | reverse complement strand
AGTCGTCCCGATCGGCGGCGGCCCGGCATGATGCAGGGTCATGGCTGACCGCAAGCGCAAGCGCAAGAGCTCCGGGGCCCGCACGGCACCGACCCGGCCCGCCGCGCGCGAGAAGGCGCCGGCGCCGGCGCCGCCCGCCCAGAACGGCAGCGAGATGATGAAGCGCGGCTACGCCCGCGCCGAGCTGAAGAACGAAGCCGTTCGCGAGGCGCTCGAGCCGCTCGAGCCCGGCGAGCGCCCCGGCATCCTGGCCGCCACGGTCGCCTGGCTGGGACTGATCGCGGCGGTGATGGTCTACAACGCGATCGCGTCGAACGGCCTGAGCAACGGCAGTCGGGTCGGCAACGGGGTGATGGTGCTGCTGATCGCGATCGCGGCGTTCGGCACCTGGCGCCTGGAGTACTGGGCGATCCTCGGCACCCAGACGCTGCTCGCCCTGACGCTGGTCTCGCTGATCCTCGCCGCGCTGGTCGTCACCAACGTGCTCTTGGTCCTCTTGGCGGTCGCCGCGGCGCTGGTCAGCGGGTATCTCTTCTTCAAGATGGTCAAGGTGATGGCGCGGGTGCAGAAGACCGCGATGCTGCAACGCGACGCCGCCGAGGGTCGCTGAGGCCCCGGCCGCGCACGACGAAGAACCCCCGAACGTCGGGGTCGACCGGGCCGGGCGGCCCAACGCCGTTCAGTAGGGTCGGTGGTCTCCCCAGAGTTCTCCAGAACGACGCAGGAAGACTTCCCTTCATGGCTCAGTACGACACGATCGTCATCGGTTCCGGCCCGGGCGGCTACGTCGCCGCGATCCGGGCGGCCCAGCTCGGGCAGAAGACCGCGGTGGTGGAGAAGGACACCGTCGGCGGACGCTGCCTGAACTACGCCTGCATCCCGGCCAAGGCCGTGCTGCGGACCGCCGACGTGCTGACCGAAGCGCGCGACGGTGACGAGTTCGGCCTGAACATCGAGGGCATCTCGGTCGACTTCGACAAGGTCCAGGAGCGCCGCCGCAAGATCATCGACCAGCTGACCAGCGGCGTCGCCGGCCTGTTCAAGAAGAACGGGATCGACTACCTGGAGGGCGAGGCGTCGCTGGACGCCGACGGCAACGTCGTCGTCGCGGGTGAGACGCACCAGGCGTCGAAGGGCGTGATCCTGGCGACCGGCTCGGTCCGCCGCGCGATCCCGGGCGTCGAGTACGGCGGCCGCGTGATCGGCACCGAGGAGGCCTGGGCGCTGGAGAAGCTGCCGGGCAAGATCGTGGTCGTCGGCGCGGGCGCGTCGGGCACCGAGATCGCCTCGGCCTACGCGCGTCTGGGCTCCGAGGTCCAGCTGTTCGAGTTCCTCGACCGCGTGCTGCCGTCGGAGGACGTCGACATCTCCCGCGTCGCGAACCGCGAGTTCAAGAAGCAGGGCATCGACGTGCACACGTCGACCAAGGTCGCCGACGTGCAGACCAGCGACGACAGCGTGACGTTCACGTTCCAGAAGGGCGACGGCGACAAGGTCGACGGTCAGGCCGACTGGCTCGTGATCGCCACCGGCCGCGCCCCCGACGTCGAGGCGCTCGGCCTGGACCAGGCCGGGATCGAGCTGGACGACAAGGGCCTGATCAAGGTCGACGGCCGGCTGCGCACGTCGCGCAAGGGCGTCTGGGCGATCGGCGATCTGGTCCCCGGGCCCGCGCTGGCGCACAAGTCGTCGGACGAGGGCGTGATCGCGGCCGAGGACATCCAGGGCCTCGACACGCACCCGATCAGCTACATCGACATCCCGCGGGCGACGTTCTGTCGGCCCAACGTCGGCTCGTTCGGCCTGACCGAGGCGCAGGCCAAGGAGCAGGGCTACGACGTCGTCGTCGGCAAGATCCCGTACGGGGCGGTCGGCGGGGCCACGGTCTACGGCGAGTCCGGCACCGTGAAGATCATCGGCGACAAGAAGTACGGCGAGCTGCTCGGCGGACACATCGTCGGCGCGAAGGCGACCGAGATGATCCAGGAGCTGGTCAACGTCAAGGCGCTTGAGGGCGGCTACGCCGAGGTCGCCCGCACGATCCACGGTCACCCGACGCTCTCGGAGGCCGTGATGGAGGCCGCACGCGCGGCCGACGGCTGGTTGATTCACGGCTGATCGACGGGATCGGGGAGGCTGACGCGATGAGTGCCTCCCCCGATCCGCTCGGCGTGCCCCAGAACGGGTCCGCCACGGACGCCGCGGTCCACGCTCTCGGGGTCACGCACCACGAGGGGACCGCGGCCGCTCCCGGCCCGGAGTCCCCCGCGGCCGACGTCGAGGCCGAGGGTCCTCCGGCGTTCTACTACGACTTCCGCGACCCGTGGTCGTACCTGGCTGCGGAGCGCGTGCTGCAGACGCTGCCGGTCGCCACCCCGTGGGTTCCGATCGACGCGTCGCGGTTGCCCGGACCGCACGCCTGGGAGGGCTTCCGTTGCGCGGCCGACCAGGACGCGGCCCGCGAGCGGGTTGCGCAGGTCGCCCGTGAGCGCGGCCTACAGCCGGTGCGTTGGCCGGTCGAGGTGCCGTTCGACAGCCGGCTGGCGCTGCTCGCCGCCTGGTACGCCAAGGGCATCGGCCGGGTCGTCTCGTTCAGCCTGCCGGCGTTCCGCCAGGCCTTCGCCGGCGGTCACGACCTGTCGACCGAGACCTACGTGCTGCTGGCCGCGTCGGCCTGCGAGATGCACCCGCGAGCGGTGGTCCAGGCGTTCGGCCGCCCGTCGGTCGCGGCCGAGCTGGACGACGCGACGACCCGAGCGATCGAGCGGGGCGTGCAGACGGTGCCCGCGGTCTGGACCGGCGACCGGATCTTCCACGGTGACGACCAGCTGGAAGCCGCGGCGGCCTACCTGATGCCCGCCGACGCCTGACCGACTCAGGTACGGGCCACGTCGGCCTGGTACTCCGTGGTCGTCTCCGTCACCGCTCGTCGCGTGAGATCGCGGAACGCTCCGAGCTCGTCGGCGGAGAGCCCGTCGAGCACCGCCGCGGCAACCTCGTCGGCGATCGCGTCGGCCCGTTCGAGCAGCTGCTCACCCGCTGAGGTCAGCGAGACGATCGACCGGCGACGGTCCTCCGGGTCGCGTACGCGCTGAGCGAGCCCGGCGGTCTCGAGCTCGTCGATCAGCGCCACGCACAGCGCGGGGGCCTTGCCCATCATCCGCGCCAGCTCGAGCTGGGACCGCGGCTGGTCCGCCGCGATCACGGCCAGCGCCGTGTAGTCGCGGCCGCTGATCCCCAGCTCCTCGAGCGCCTGCTGACCGCGCTGCGACATCTCGTCACCGACCCGGACGAGCATCAGCCCGAGCCGGGACGCGAACGCCTTCGGCATCGGGACAGGAGCCTCGGCCGGCCCGCGGGTCGTCATCTCGTTCACGGACCAAGCGTACCGATAAAAATGATTTAGAAGTTGAATCATTCTTCTCGACCGTGTATTTTCCCAATCGTTCCCCAATTAAACGATTGACGTGATCGACATGACTCCCCAGACCGCCCCTCCCGATTCCCGCCGCTGGTACGTGCTCGCGGTCCTCGCCCTGGCCCAGTTCATGGTCGTCCTGGACGTGACGATCGTGAACGTCGCACTGCCCGACATCCAGCGGGCGCTCGGCTTCTCGACCGAGGGCCTGCAGTGGGTGGTCAACGCCTACACGCTGGCCTTCGGCGGACTGCTGCTGCTCGGGGGCCGAACCGCCGACCTGCTCGGACGGCGGCGGATGTTCCTCGCCGGCATGGCGCTGTTCGTCGTAGCGTCGCTGGTCGCCGGCCTGTCCGGATCAGCGGAGATGCTCGTCGCGGCGCGGGCCGTCCAGGGCATCGGCGCGGCGCTGCTCTCCCCCGCGGCGCTCGCGCTGCTGATGGTCTCGTTCCCCGCCGGTCGCGAGCGCAACGTCGCGCTGGGCATCTGGGGCGCCCTGGCGGGCATCGGCGGCACCCTCGGCGTGATCGCCGGCGGCGTTCTCGTCGACGGCCTCGGCTGGCAGTGGATCTTCCTCGTGAACCTGCCGATCGGACTCGCGGTGCTCGTAGCCGCCCCGCTGCGGATCACCGAGAGCCGCGGCGCGATGGAGCGACGCTCGTTCGACCTCGCCGGGGCCGCACTGAGCACCGCCGGTGTGCTGGCGATCGTCTACGGCGTGATCCGCAGCGAGCCGGCCGGCTGGGGCTCGGTCGAGGTGATCGGCCTGCTCGGCGGCGGCATCGCGCTACTGGCCGCGTTCGTCGCGGTCGAGCTGCGCACCGCCGCACCGCTGATCCCGATGCGGCTCTTCCGCTCGCGGGGCCTCAGCGCCTCGAGCGTGTCGCTCGCGCTCAACGGCGGCATCTTCCTGGCGATGTTCTTCCTCACGGCGCTCTACCTCCAGAACGTCCGCGGCGCCTCGGCCGTCGAGGCCGGGCTGCAGTTCGTCCCGATGGGGATCGCCGCGGTCGCCTCGGCGATCCTCGGCGGCCAGCTCGTCACGCGGCTCGGCACCCGGCCCGTGTTCGCGGTCGGCGCGATCCTGAGCGGCATCGGGCTGCTGCTGCTCGCCCAGGCGAGCGTCGACGGCGCCTACGTCACCGACGTGCTGCCCGGCCTGCTCGTGTTCGGCTTCGGCCTGAGCATGGTCGGCGTGCCGAACCAGATCGCCGCGATCATGGACGTGGAACCGACCGACGCCGGAGCCGCTTCCGGAGTGATCACCGCGGCCTTCCAGATCGGCGGCGCGCTCGGGCTCGCCGTGATCACGACGCTCGCCAACGCGCGGGTCGGCGATGCGCTGGCGACGGGCGCCACGCAAGGCGTCGCCCTGACCGAGGGCTTCCACCGCGGGCTGACCGTCGCGGCGCTGCTGGCGGCGGTGAACATCGTGCTCGCGCTGACCCTCGCCCCGAGCAAGCGGCCGGACGAGGCCCAGCTGAACGAGGCGATGGCCGCGGCCTGAGCGGGAGCCGGCGCGGGCCCGGACTTCCCGCCGTTCGCAGCCGCGTCAGCTCCGTTCCGGAGCCGACTCAGTCGTCGACGTCGAGGCCCAGGTCGAGCTGGGACTCGTGCTCGTCCGGGTCGGCCTGGAACTTGCGGCGAGCCGCCTTCTTCCAGTGCCGGATCAGCTCCCGCGAGGTGGCGGTCCGCCACGAGACCCCGCGGCAGACCGGCTCGATCCGCAGGTCGCCCCCGGGGTCCGTGCCGATCACCAGGGCCATGAACCGCCGGCCCTTCTTGTCGACCTCGACGATGTCCCCCGGTTCGATCGGCGCGCGACGCACGGGACCACGGTAGTTGATCGGCCTCGCCCGCCGCGGGGGCGAAGACCGGTCGGGGCGCGCCCGTGATCCGGGGAATCGGTGCCGCACCGGCCGGCCGCGGGATCCCCGGACGGAGGCCGACGCCCCCGTCGATCGGTCGGGCTCGGGTGCGAGCACGGGCCGTCTCGCAGCACGACCGTGAACCGTCACGACCCCGCCGACCGGGGGACGCCCGGCCGTCTGGTTCGCCGTGGCAGACGGCCGATCCGCGCGATCCCGACGCTACGGTTGGTCGCGATGCCTGAGGTCCTCATGCCCCGGTTGTCGGACTCGATGGAAGAGGGCACGATCGTGGCCTGGCTCGTCGAGGACGGCACGCTCGTCTCACAGGGCGACGAGATCGTCGAGATCGAGAGCGACAAGGCCACCCTGGCGTACCCGGCCGAGGCCACCGGCGTCCTGCGGATCGACGTCGCCACCGGCACCGCCGCCGCCCCCGGCACCCAGATCGCCCAGATCGACGTCGACGCGGACCGCACGGTCGCGGTCAGCCTGCCGACGGTCGACGACGACGAGGAGCCCCGGGTCGAGCAGGCCCCAGAGCCCGCGGAGCCCCCGGCCGCCCCCACCGCCCCACTGACCGCGTCCTCCCCGACCGGCGTGCGCTTCCGCGAGCCGTCGCGGATCGAGCGGCTGGTGACCAAGCGGATGGTCCAGAGCCGCAGCGAGATCCCGGACTTCGCGGTCACGGTCGAGATCGACATGAGCGCCTGCATCGCCCTGCGCGCGGACCTCAAGCGGGTCGGCGGCAAGCGCGTGCCGTCGGTCAACGACCTGATCGTCAAGGCCTGCGCGTTGACGCTGCGCGACCATCCGCGGGTCAACAGCGCCTGGGTCGACGACCAGGTCGCCGAGTACGACCACGTCAACGTCGGGGTGGCGGTCGCGACCGACGACGAGCAGCTGGTCGTCCCGGTGATCGCCGACGCCGACCGACTGACGCTCGGGCAGCTGGCCGAGCGCTCGCGCGAGCTGACCAAGCGCGCCCGGGCCGGCCGGATCACCCCGGCCGAGCTGTCCGGCGGCACCTTCACGGTCAGCAACCTGGGGATGCTCGGCGTCGCGCACTTCAGCGCGATCATCACCCCGGGTCAGGGCGCGATCCTGGCCGTCGGCTCGACGGTCACCAAGTTCGTCCCGATCGACGGCGCGCCGGTCGCCCGCCCGGTGCTGACCGCCACGCTCTGCAGCGACCACCGGGTGATCTACGGCGCGCACGCCGCGGCGTTCCTCGACCGCCTGCGGACGTACCTCGAGCACCCCGGCAGCCTGGCGCTGTAAGCCGGCGGGGTCGGATCGGGGGCCTGCGCCGCGTCATGCTCGACGCCGCGGCGGGCCGCACCTCGACGTTGCGCACGCATCGCATGCCCATCGTCGCGCTCCGCATCGCACCGTGCCGCAGCTCGACGTGACGCAGGTCCGCGTTCGCAGGAACCCACGACCGGCGGAAGCGCTAGGCGGCCGGTGCGCGGGCGACCTGCGATCCTCGATGAACCGTCTCTCCCGCAGTACGGGCCGCCGATCCGTCGTCCGGCCCGCTCGTCCCCGGAAGGTCCCCCGTGTCCGAATCGACCACCGTCGCTGCCCACCTGTCCGCCGAGGTCTCCGTCCAGGAGGACACCAAGCGCGGCACCGCGACCACGCGGATCCCGACCAAGGTGCAGACGGCGATCGCCCGGCGGATGGCCGAGGTCCGCGCGACCGTGCCGACATGGACGTCGGCGGTCGACGTCGACGTCGAGACCCTGACCGAGGCGCTGAGCGGGGACGTGCGGCTGGTCGACGCGGTGATCCGCGCGGCCGGGATCGCGCTGATCGAGCACCCGCGGGTCAACGGCACCTGGCGCGACGGCAAGATCGAGGTCTGGACCCAGGCGAACGTCGCGCTGGCGGTCGACCACGACGGCGAGGCGATCGCCCTGCCGACCGTCCGCGACGCGGGCAACCTGGTGCTGACCGCGGTCGCCGAGCGCCGGCTGGAGCTCGAGGCGAAGGTCCGCGACAACGGCCTGCGCGCCCCCGACACCGCGGGCGCGACGTTCGCCCTGATCGACGGCGGCCCGGGCGGTGCGGACCGCTTCGACGCGATCATGCCCCCCGGCGTCGGCGGCGCCCTGACGATCGGCGCCCCCCAGCGCCGCCCCTGGGTCGTCGGCGACCAGATCGTCCCCCGCCACGTGGTCACGATCACCCTGACCGCCGACCACCGCGCGATCTACCCCTCCCACGGCGGCCCGTTCCTACGCACGATCGCGGACCTCTTGAGCGAGCCGTCGCGGTTGCTGGGGGCGTAAGGACCGCGGCCGACTCAGCCGGCTGAGGCATCCCTACCGCTCTTCCCGCTCCTTCACCGGATTCGGTCCCGCGGCTCCGGCCGTGCCGCCGGCGCGGTCGTTGGGGCGGGTGTCCTTGTCCCGCTTGGCGCGGTTCTTGATCCGGTTGGGGCGGACGATCACGCACCAGGCGCGGGTCGGCTTGTCGGTCGGGAAGCAGACCCGGTAGACGTTGGTCGACCAGCGGCGGACGTCGTGCTCCTTCTTGCGCGCGGCGATCTCCTCGGGGGCGTGGCGCTCGACGAACCGCTGGCCCTCGGCGATCACCGCCTGCATCTTCGCCCGCTGCTCGGTGATCGCCGGGCGGTGGACGATCCCCGCCACGCCGACCGCCGCCACGCCGATGCTCATCAGGTAGACCGCGGCCCGGTCGGCCGCCACCACCCGCGGCAGCGAGGGATCGCGCCGTCGCAGCGCCCACGCCCCGCCGAGCGTCCCGACGATCACGAGCACCACGTTGATCCCGACCGCGGCGAGGATCGCGCGGCCGAGGCTGGTCCCGCTGCCGCTGACCGGCAGCAGCATCAGCAGCAGCACGTCGACGCCGACCGCCAGGACGAAGCCGACCTTGGCCGCCTCGCCCCGCATTCGCCAGCGCAGACGCGAGAACCAGAGCGACGGCTCGCCGCCGTCGGCGGGTCGCTGGGTCGCCATCGGGTCAGCTTAGGGCGTCGTCGTCCGGGCGCGCGCGGTTGGCCGTGGCCGATGTCGACCTGCAGCCGTCCGCACGAGCCCCGCGTGAAGCCGCGCTGGGCCCACGTACACCCCCCGAGCACCCGGCGGAGCGCGCCGCCGCGGTCCACCGTCGACTACCGTTTGGTTGTGGCTCCCCCCGGTCGACCGAACGATCCGCCCGACCGACGGCGCTCCGGAAACCCCGATCCCGACGACTGGGACTGGGGCGACGAGGAGTGGGACGAGACGCCGGCCGCCTCGCGCTCGCGCGCCCGAGCATCCGAGCGGGCGCCCGCGCCGCCGACGCGCGACGACGATGACCGCCGCGACGACGCCGACGACCACGACGTGGCGTCGAGCCGCCTACGGCCGGACAACACCACGGCGCCGCCCGGCGAGACCCGTGCCGCCTCGGGCGACCGGAACGGCGGCCACGGACCCCGCAGCGGTGCCCCCGCGAACGGCAACGGCAACGGCCGCGGAACCCGCGCCGCAGCCGTGATCCGCCGGCGCCGCCTGCTGGCCGGTGGCGGCGCGTTGGTCGCGCTGTTGCTGGTGATCCTTGCCGTGTCCGCGCTGGGGTCCGGCGGCGAAGACGACCAGCGCGTCGCGGCGGTCCCGTTGCTGGCCGGGCCGATGCAGGCCGCGGCGTCCCAGTCGGCCGACCACCTGGAACAGATCGACGCGCTGCGGCGGTTCGCCGATCTGGGCCGGCCGATCTTCTGCGGCGCCGGCAAGAAGCCGTGGGTCGCGCTGACCTACGACGACGGCCCCGGCGTGCTCTCGCCCAAGTGGATCGCGCTGCTGTCGAAGGAGCGGATCCCGATGACGAGCTTCCGCGTGGGTTCCGCCGTGCCCGGCAACGAGCGCTACGTCGAGGTCCAGCGCAACCTCGGATGGGACAACGGCACCCACACCCAGAACCACCCGGACCTGTCGAAGCTCAGCGAGTCCGAGCAGCGCCGCGAGATCCAGGCCGGGATCGACGCGAGCACCCGCGCGCTGGGTCGCAAGCCGCAGCTCTTCCGTCCCCCGTACCAGGCGCACAACGCGACCACCGACAAGATCCTCAAGGACCTCGGCCAGGTCCAGATCTTCTGGAACGTCGACACCCAGGACTCGCTCGGCCCGACGACCGTCGACAAGATCGCCGAGAACGCGATCGACGGCCTGCGTCCCGGCTCGATCATCCTGATGCACGAGACCAAGGACCAGACCTACAAGGCGATGCCCGCGATCATCGCGGAGATGCGCAAGCGCAAGCTGCAGCCGGTCACGATCTCGCAGATGCTGGCCGGCGATCCGCCGTCCGAGCAGCAGGTGAAGGACGGCTACGACGGCTGCCTGACCCGTGAGGCCGTCGGTCCGGGCGAGCAGAACCGTCCCGGCGAGGTCGGCGGCGCCGAGGCGACGACGTGACCACGCAGGCGTTCGGTCCCCCCGCCGTCGAGGGCGGCCCGTTGGCGGTCGCCTGGCTCGGCGAGGTCCCCTACGCCGAGACGCTCGACTTCCAGCACCGGCTGCGCGAGGCGCGGGTCGCCGACCAGATCGGCGACACCCTGCTGCTGCTGGAGCACGTGCCCGTCTACACCCGCGGCCGTCGGTCGACCCCGGACGAGCTGCCGTTCGGCGAGGCCTGGTACGCCGAGCGCGGGATCGAGATCGTGGACGTGCGCCGCGGCGGCAAGGTCACCTACCACGGCCCCGGGCAGCTGGTCGGATACCTGATCGCCAAGACCCCGGACGTGATCTGGATCGTGCGCGCGCTCGAGCGGGCGATGCTGGCCGTCGCCCACGGGCACGGCGTCGACGCGCACGGCCGCAACGCCGAGGGGATCGAGTTCACCGGGGCCTGGGTCGAGCACCGCAAGCTCGGCTCGATCGGGCTGCACCTGTCGCGGCAGGTCACCACCCACGGCGTCGGGCTCAACGTGGTCACCGATCTGGAGCCGTTCACCTGGGTCGTGCCGTGCGGGCTGACCGATCCGATGACCTCGCTGGCCCGCGAGACGAACGCGCCGGACCTGGGCAGCGACCCCGGCCTGGACCGCGAGCCGATCATGCGCCGGGTCGCCGCGCAGTTCGCCGCGGCGCTGGCGCGCGAGCTCCAGGTCGAGACCGTCGAGGCCGATATCGCCG
>JBAZOW010000121.1:0-10494 GCA_041648495.1 Patulibacter sp. | reverse complement strand
GACGATCGGCGCTCCCGGGGCGTGGCGAGCCGCGTTGCGCAGCGCCTCGCGTACCGCCGCCACCAGCGCCTCGCCGCGGTCGTCGAGCGGCCGGTCACCGAGCACCGTCGCGTCGATCGTGACCGACTGCTCCGCCTCGACCTCGTCGATCGCCGTCTGCAGCGCGCCGCCCAGGGTGGTCGCTCCGACGTCGACCTCACCCGCCAGCCATGCGCGCAGCTCGCGCTCCTGGTGCCGGGCGAGTCGGCTGACCGCCGTCGGATCCGCCGACTGCCGCTGGACCAGCGACAGGGTCTGCAGCACCGAGTCGTGCAGGTGCGCGGCCATCTTCGCCCGCTCGTCCTCGTGCGACCGGGCCAGGCGGTTGCGGTCGGCGGTGGCCGTCGCCCCGACCATCAGCGGCAGCCCGACCAGCGCGATCCCCCCGACGAGCACGATCGCGATCAGGACCAGCGGGAAGCGGCCGACCTCGGAGGCGCCGAGCTCGAGCAACGAGCTCGCGCGGGTGCTGGAGACGTACGGCGCCAGCGCCACGAGCATCAGCAGTCCGGCGCCGCCGATCAGCAGCAGGCCGAGCGCGATCCGTCCCGGGCCGACGCGGGCCGGCTCGACCCGGGTCATCTGCCGCCACGGCGAGCGGGCCGCGCGGGCACCGGCTCCTCGCGTACGGCGGTGCAGGTCGTGGCTGACCAGCGCCAGTCCGGCGAGCGCCAGCACCGTGGCGGGCACCAGCAGACCCGGGATCCGATAGCCGGTGACCCGCTCCGCGGCGACGATCACCAGCGGGAGCCCGAGGAGCGGGAGGAGCACCAGGAAGGCGACGCTCTGCATCCCCCGGACGGAGCGTACGGCCGCCGGTCCGAGCAACGCCACCAGCAACGGCAGCGCGGAGAAGGCCAGCGCGACGGCCACGACCCGCAGCCCGTCGTCGTCGGAGGCGAGCGCCAGGACGAGCGCCCCGGTCAGCAGTCCGCCGATCAGGCCGGTGGCGCGCCACGCCGGGTCGGTCCAGCGAGGCCGGGCGGACGACGGCAGGCTCGCGGATCCGGCCGGAGTGGCGAGGGCGGGCGCGTCCACCGTCTCGACGGTGTCGACGCGCGGGTCGTCGTGCGCGCTCATCGGATGATTCCGCTCGGGGCGCAGGACCCGGCCCGCCGTCGGTCCTGCTCGAGGATGTGCCGGTCGAAGTCGCGCTTCCAGGTGCGCCAGAGTCGCTTGACCCGCGGCGGGTTGTCGGGCGACTCCTGCCACTCCGGTCGCCGCTCGTCGGGCGCCGGCGGGGGGTGCTGATCGACGGTGTCGGGCCACCGGGGCGAGCCCAGGGGGTCGACGCCCGCGGGATAGTCCCGGACCCAGAGCGAACCGCGGATCGACCGGAAGTCGATCTGGATCGTCGGTGCCTGCGGGTCACGGCTGGCACGCGACCAGCGGCCGTCGCCGAACTGCGGCTCGCCGAAGAACACCGACGACTCACCGAACCCATCGGCGAACCGCCGCCCGACCGCGTCGACCAGGTCCCCGCCCGGGATGGTGGTCCGGGAGTCGACGGCGACGGCGAGGCAGCGGTCGGTGGGCAGGGCGACGATCGTCCGGCCGGTGCCGGCGTCGATCCGGATCGGCACCGTGGTGCCCTTCGCCGGCCGCAGGGCTCGCAGGTCGACCAGCAGGTCACCCAGCCCGGCCCGGTAGCCATCGGCCGGCAGGGCCGCGACCGACGCCGGCCGCTCGGTCTTGGTCTTGCTGGTCGGCTCGATCCGCACGTCGCTGGCCGCGACGACGGTTGCGGCCAGCGCCAGCACGGCGAGCGGCGGCAGCACCCACGCCGGCCGCAGCGCCGGCCACGAGACGAGCGTGCCGACGACCAGGGCCGCGACGGCGACGGCGACGGCCCAGCCGAAGCCGAAGAGTGCCGCGATCCCGCCGAGCAGCGCCAGTCCGCCGAGCCCCGCGGCGGCGGCGAGCATCAGCGCCGCCGACGCCAGGCCCTGAACGGCCGGCGGGACGTTCTCGGTGTCGCTCGCGTCGTCGGCGTCGCTCGGCAGGACCAGCCAGCAGACGAGGTAGGCGAGCACGCCGATCCCGAGCATCAGCGTCGCGAAGCCGCCGAGCACCGCGGAGGCCGCGAAGCCGGCGACCAGCGTCGCCAGCACCGCCAGCGACCGGACCAGCGCGACCGGCATGTCGCTCCGCTGGGAGATGCCCATGCAGACACCGCCGAGCCACCGCCCGGCGGTGGGCCGGCGCAACGGCGGCGTTGGGGGAAACGAACGAGGAGACTCCATGCTGCGTCGATCTTCCGTGGTGCGCCGGGCCGGCACAATCGGCGATCTTCCGGAGCGGCCTCAGGGATGTCCCGGAGGCGGGGCCGCTCGGCGACGAGCGCCTCGCGCTCCTGCAGACGGTACAGCCGGGAGCGAAGGCGTCGGCGTGCCGTTGCCGTTGCCGTTGCCGTTGCCGGTGGCGCGTGACCGAGCGGTGGCGATCACCGAGCGGGCGATCGCGGCGTCGATCGTCTCGTTCCCGGCGCGGTGGCGCCCGGCGTGCGGTGGGCGCGGATGATCTCGTCGACCAGGTTGAGGAACGCCCGGTCGCTGGCGTAGCGGAAGCGCGGGTTGACGGCGGCCAACGGCGAAGGGCGCCGCCACTCCTCGGCGGGTCCGGGCTCGACGCCGTCCGGTCGATCGCCGGTCAGTGGTGATCGCGCAGGGCGGGACCCGTAACCGGCACTGCGGATGGCGCTCTGGCCTGAGGACTCGACGGGTTCGCGCATGCTCTACCCCTTGACAACCCGAATCGCGCGCTTCGCAAACCGCCATCTTGCCCGACCGCCCTACAGCGGCAAGGCCTCCGGCGCGTCGTCTCGCCGCGTCGCCGTTCGCTGCGGTCCCGTCGCGATCCCGCGGACCAGGTGGGCGCTGGGGTTGCCGTACGCTTCGTTGGTGGTCGGGGCCACGAGGCTGTCGCGGTTCTTGCGCAGAGACACGGCCGCGGGACGGTTGATCGGGAACAGCGTCTCAATCTCCTCGCTGTACTTCGCGTAGGCCTCGTCGTACGCCTCCTGGCAGGAGCGACCGGCCAGCAGCGCCTTATCGATCGCGATGTCGCAATCGAAG
Source organism: Patulibacter sp. (assembly GCA_041648495.1). Taxonomy (GTDB): domain Bacteria; phylum Actinomycetota; class Thermoleophilia; order Solirubrobacterales; family Solirubrobacteraceae; genus Patulibacter. The sequence continues at coordinate 7,381 of JBAZOW010000121.1, read as the reverse complement.
AACACGTCGGCGAAATCCTTGGCCAGGATGAAAGGGTTCTTGTAGCCGAAGAAGGCCAGCGCACCGTTAGCGACCATGTCGCGCCCCAGGCTGGAGGGTTCCTTGGAGCCGCACCAGCAGGCCAGGAAGTGGATGATCTTTCCGCGGACCTCGCGCGGGTCGTACTTCCCGACCGTCAGGATCTCCTGCAGCGGGCCGTCGGTGCCGGTGACGTACCACCCCGTCAGGTACTTCGGCAGGCCATGCCCGCAGGCGCTGATGTAGCCGGTACTCGAGCTCAGCAAGGCCGACTGCACGTTCTTGCGGGTGACTTCACGGCCCACCAGGTCCGTGCGCCGCCGGTTGAACGGGCTCATCGTGACCGTGGGATAGAGCACTTCCTTACGGCGCCGGTAGCCCTCCCGGGTCGCGACGTCGACCGGCACGTTGGCGTCGATCAGGACGACCGGATCCGCCGCGATCAGGAAGCCTGCGCCGCCGGCGACATCGTCGTACGCGGCGTCGAGATCGTGGTGATCGAGCTGCTCCAGCGCGAGCGCCGACTCCGCCAGGCTGATGCTGGTGAAGGCGGCCAGGCCGGCCACCACGGCGGGCGCCAGCGTGCCGCCGGAGAAGAGGACCAGCGATACCACCGCGGCGCCGGCCAGGGCGGCGACGGCGGCATGGGCGAAGAGATCCAGCCAGCCCTCGGCCTCGGCGGGGCCGCCGGGTCCGTACAGCGGCGCGAGGGCCCCGTCGATCGTCTCGACGATGTCCTGGCTGGGGATGGTCTGGAGCTGCAGGCTGAACCACGTCTGCTCGGAAGCGTCGATCTCGACCGTCCAGGTGCCCGGCTGCGGGTCGACGACCATCATGGCCCACGGCTGACCGTCGTGGGTGGCGACGAACAGGTTCTCCTGGTTGACGTCGCGGTCGTAGCGGTTGCCGACGGGATCGATGACCCGCACGATCGTCCCGACCGGGAAGGCGGGCAGCACCGGCGTGGCCATGATCGCCATCGCGAGCCCGGGCGTCCCGGGCTCGACGTCGATCGTGCGGACCTCGACGAGCCGTGCCCCGGACGGGCGGGCCGGCACCGGGGCGTTGGTCATCGTGCAGTACGCGTAGCCGTTGGCGCCGGTCGTCCACTCGCAGGCGATGCACGGGGTGTACGTCGCCGAGCCGTTGAGCATCGCGGTGTTCCCGTACGTCGAGCTGTCCTCATCCGTCTGATCCAGGGTCCAGGCGCCGCACAGCGACGGATCGGCCGTGTCGATGCGTCCGAACCCGACGGCCGTGAGCTCGTCCGGTTCCAGGGCTCGGTTCCAGACCCCGACGTTCATCAGGGTGCCGTCGAACGTTCCGGCTTCGCCCCACTGGACGTGCTGTCCGCCGATGATCAGCGGCAGATCGACGGTGACGTCGAACGGCGGTGTCCCGTCGCTGGCGACCTGGCACTCCAGCGGCGTCCCGTCGAGCACCAGCTGCAGCGACGTGCCCCTGCGGATCGCGGCCAGCGTGTGACAGCCGCCGTCCAGCACGTTGGTCGCGTTCACGGTCGTCGCACCTTGGCCGCCGGTGCCGTCCGAGGTGACGAACGTGATGATGCCCGTGCTGGTCACCAGCAGCATGAATCCGGCGTTGGGCTCGGCGCTGTCGTTGGCCATCCGGTAGAGCACCGGGCCGCCCTGGGTGGTGGCGACCATCGCGACGAGCGTGAAGTCGCCGGTGCCGAAGTCGTAGGCGGGGATCGACGGAGCCTGGATCCACGGGTTGCCGTTGCGAGGCAACAGCGCGGAGTACATGAGGCTCATCGTGCGTCCTCCAGCACCATCTCGACCGCACCCTCGCCGAGCTCGAGCAGAAGCATCCCGAGCGGCGTCCGGGCCTCGAGCTCGCGCACCGCTCGGTCGGCATCGACGCTCTCGCCGCAGACGTCCAGGTCGGTCCACTCGCCCGCCGCCCATCGGGCGCGGACCATCGCGCTGCGCTCGGCCAGCGTCATCTCGGCGATCGGGGCAAGCCTCTCGGGCGCGGCCAGTGCCTGCTCGAGCGAGATCGGCTCGCGCGACGTGCGATCGACCCCCACCGGCAGCGACTGCTGTTGGGACAACATCTCAGCCCGCATATCGTGTACTCCCACTCGCGTTTCCGGCACTCTGGCTTCGTGCCGTCGAGACCGCAAGGACAGTCGTCAAACGATCGACCCTCGCTGAGGGCCCGAAACGATGAGATCGACCGCCCGGCCCCGTCCTAGGAACGAGGCCGCGCATTCCGGGTGGCTTCGATCCCGCGACAGGAGGTCCCCATGCTCCGCCACAGCGCTGCGTTCAGCGGCTACTCGGTCGACGACGCCGAGGCCGCGGTCCGGTTCTACCGCGACGTCCTCGGCCTCGAGGTCCGCCGCGACGAGCAGATGCCCGACATGCTCACGTTGGAGGCGGGAGGCCGCGGCGTGCTGCTCTACGCCAAGGACGACCACGTCCCCGCGACCTTCACCGTGCTCAACTTCCCGGTCGCCGACGTCGAGCGGACCGCGCGCGGGCTCGCGGAGCGCGGCGTGCGCTTCGAGCGCTACGCGGGGTTCGACCAGGACGAGCTCGGGATCCACCGCGGCGGGGGCCCGCTGATCGCGTGGTTCACCGACCCCGCCGGCAACGTGCTCTCGGTGATCGAGATCTAGGCCGCGCGGACGGGATCACGCGACTTCGACGCCCGGATTACGGGGTATGATCGGCCGATGCCAGACTCGGCCGATGCGCTCCGGGCGCAAATCGCCGAGCTGGTGGGCCGCTACCACGCCGTGGCGCATCCGCCCGAGCCGTTCGTCGCCGGCGAGACCCCGGTGCGCTACGCCGGCCGCGTCTTCGACGAGCGCGAGATCCAGGCGCTGACCGACGCGTCGCTGGACTTCTGGTTGACCACCGGTCGGTTCGCCGAGCAGTTCGAGCGGCGCTTCGCGGCCTGGTTCGGACTGCGGCACTGCAGCCTCGTCAACTCCGGATCGAGCGCCAACCTCGCGGCCCTCTCGGCGCTGACCAGTCGCAAGCTCGGCTCGCGGCGCCTGGTGCCGGGGGACGAGGTGATCACGACCGCCACGTCGTTCCCCACCACCGTCAACCCGATCGTCCAGAACGGCCTGGTGCCGGTCTTCGTCGACGTCGACGTCCCGACCTACAACATCGACGTGACCCAGCTCGAGCAGGCGCGGTCGGAGCGCACGCGGGCGGTGATGGTCGCCCACACGCTCGGCAACCCGTTCGACCTGGCCGCCGTCACCGCCTTCTGCGAGCGCCACGACCTCTACCTGATCGAGGACTGCTGCGACGCGGTCGGGTCGCTCTACGACGGACGGCTCGTCGGGACGTTCGGCGATCTGGCCACCGTCTCGTTCTACCCCGCCCACCACATCACGATGGGCGAGGGCGGCGCGGTCCTGACCAACAAGGGCAAGCTCAAGCTGCTGGTCGAGTCGTTCCGCGACTGGGGCCGCGACTGCTGGTGCGAGCCGGGCGACGAGAACACCTGCGGCAAGCGCCACGACTGGCAGATCGGCGACCTGCCGGCCGGCTACGACCACAAGTACATCTACTCGCACGTCGGCTACAACCTGAAGCTCACCGACATGCAGGCCGCGGTCGGGGTCGCGCAGCTCGACAAGCTCGACGGCTTCAACGCCGCCCGGCGCGAGAACTACCGCACGCTGCGCGCGTCGCTCGAGGACCTGCAGCACCTGTTCGTGCTGCCGGAGGCAACCGCGAACTCGGACCCGAGCTGGTTCGGATTCCCGATCGCGCTCCGGCGCGACGCGCCGTTCGGGCGGCGCGAGCTGCTCGCGCACCTGGAGCAGCGCAAGATCGCCACGCGGAACCTGTTCGCCGGCAACATCGTCCGCCAACCGGCCTACCGCGACGTCACCCACCGCGTGGCCGGCAGCCTCGACAACGCGGACTACGTCACCGACCAGGTGTTCCTGCTCGGCGTCTACCCCGGCCTCACCCCCGAGGCGCTGACCTACGTCGCCGAGGTCCTCCACGACGTCGCCGCGCGCGGGCTCGCTCCGAGCCGCCGCAAGGTCGAGCGGATGGAGACCGGAGCGGTCGCCGAGGACTGAGGCCGGCCGGCCCAGGCCGGATCAGCCCGTATCGCGATCCGGAGCCGGATGAGTCGGCCGCGCCCAGGCGACGGCGAGCCCGAGTGCCAGGATCAACGGCATCGCCGTGCCGGGCGCCGCCAGGCCGTTGATGAACAGCAGGTTGACCGCTCCGACCACGAGCGTGCCGACGAGCACCGCGCGCAGCGGGGCCGGAGATCGCCCGCGGCGCAGGGCGAGCACCACCACGGCGATCGCGCTCATCAGCAGCAGGATCCCGGGCACGCCGAGCTCGGCGAGGACCTGCAGGTACGTGTTGTGCGTCGGGATCGGCCCGAAGCGGTCGTGGGCGTCGGCGTAGGCGGGGAAGCGACCCAACCCGATCCCGCGGAGCGGCTGGTCGGTCCAGGCCGAGAGCGCGAGCCGGGCGGCGCTCCAGCGCGACCGGTTGTAGTCGGCCTCGAGCGCCGCCGTGTCGGCGGTCGGGTCCGTCGGCAGCACCGTCGACACCGGCCGCGTCGTCGCGGCTGCGCCCGGGCGTCGCTCGGAGAGGCTGACGTCCAGGAACATGAACGGGACCGTGCGGTCGGTCCAGAGGAAGAAGCGGTAGCGCTCGCCCCGCCGCGCGGTGAACGGGGCACGGACGATCCGCGGGGTCTGGCCGACCACGACGGTGCCCTGGGCGACCGCGCGGCGGCCGTCGCCCACCCGCCAGTGGACCGGGGAGCGCGTCTGGGCGAGCACCGAGAAGCGCAGGCCCGCGCGGCCGTCCGCGGAAGCCCGGCCGAGCGTGCCGTGCACGCCCTGACCGGCCCGGTTCGGCACGATCACGATGCCGCGCGGGGGTGGGTTGCCGAGCGCGGCGCCCGCGACGGTGACCGGCCCGGCGGCCGCGGACGACCAGTCGCCCGGCGGCCCGGACGGCTTCGTCGCCGTCGCGGTTGCGGGCGGCGGCCCGAAGTTGGCCTGCTCCCGCTGGTCGCGGTAGTTCGGGGACAGGATCACCGCCGCGGTGACGATCGGGACCACCAGCGCCACGATCACGGCCACCGCCCGCGGCGGACGACGCTGCAGCCCCAGCCACAGCGCCACGGGCACCCCGAACGCCGCCGCCAGCAACGAGCCCCGCGAGAAGGTCTCCAGCAGCATCACCGCGAGCGCAGCCGTCGCCAGCAGCGTCACCCACCGCCCGGGGCCCCGCAGCCGCACGACTCCGACGATCCCCGCCGGCAGCGCCAGGGCGATCGCGAAGCCGAGGAAGTTGGGATTGCCGTAGACGCCCTCGAGCCGGTCGAAGCTGGCCGACGGCGCGTACGCGGCGGCGTGCAGATCCTGCGCCCCGGCCGCGGCGAGCGTCCCGCCGGCCAGCACGCCCACCGCCGCCGCGCCGAGCGTCGCGAGTGCCCAGCGGGACGACGCGGAGGAGCCCACCACCGCCGTCAGGCCGACGAGCGCGACCAGCTCGGCGAAACCCTGCGCGACCCCGGCCGTGGCCTCGCCCCACAGTGCCGCGCTGCATCCCGTCCACAGCGCCAGCGCGACGAGCGGGGCGAGCAGCGCGCCGACCGCCCGCGGCGGTCGGGTCCCGTTGCCGCGCACCACGACGATGTCGCGCAGCGCGGCGAGCGCCAGGAGCACGAGCAGGACGCGCCCGACCGTGAGCCGCTCGAGGCTGCCCACGTACGTCGGCCACACCGGTCCGGCCAGCGCGGCGACCAGCAGGACCCGCGGCCCCCACGTGGTCGGCGCGCGTTCGGCGTCGCCGCGCGGCGAACGCATGGACGTCAGCGAGGACACCACGTCAGCGAGGGGTGCCCACGCGCGCCGCCGGGTCCGGAGCGCCCGGCGACGCGGAGTCGGCCGGGCCCCCGGCGAGGCCCGGCAGCTCGGGGAGGTCGTGCAGCTCGCGGCGCCGGTGGGGCAGGCGGCGCGAGGCCGGCCGCAGCACCCGGACGACGAGCAGCTGGGCGAGCCACAGAGCCCACCGCGCGGGGGCCGTGAAGCCCGGGGCCGCCGGGTCGTCCGTCAGGCGCTGGCGGACCAGCGCGGCGTGACGCAGGATGTCGTCGCCGCCCGTCCAGTCGGCCGAGACCGAGCCGCGGTGGTGGCGGTAGACCCGGCCGAGTCGTGGCCGCAGCACCACCCGGCCGCGCAGGGCGAGCGACACGCCGACGACCCAGTCGTCACCGCCGTCGGCGTCGGCGAAGCCGCCGCCCTGGAGCACCGTGTCGGTGCGCAGCAGCGCGCCGGTCGTCGGGTAGAGCGACGAGACCGCGTGCAGCAGCGCGTACAGCCGCGGCAGCCGGGTCAGCGCCGCCGTCCACCGGCGGGGCCAGTGGTGGCGGATCCCGGTGGTCCCGTCGAGGATGCCGGTCGCGACGACCACGATGCCGGGGACGTCGTCGGTGTGCGCGAGCAGGTCGGCGACGGTGCCGGGGAGCATCACGTCGTCGGCGTCCCAGAGCATCGCCCACGGGGACGTGACGTGGGACAGGCCGTAGTTGCGCACCGCGCCGACCGTCAGTCGCTCGGGCGCACGGATCACGCGCACCCCGTCGGGGGCGACGACGGGCACGGTGGAGGCGTTGTCGACCAGCAGGATCGTGGGCCGGGGCCGCTGGGACTCGATGCTGAAGAGCGCCTCCTCGAGCAATCCTCCCGCGTAGGCGTCCCAGACGACGAGGACGACTGTGAGGGTGTGCCCTGCGCCGTCGCCGTGGTCGTCCGTCATCGAGCGCAGCCTTTCAGGTTCCGGTCGATCGCGGCAAGTCGGTGTACACCGCGCGCGCCGCGCGGCCGGTGGCGTCGAGGCCGAGCGCCTGCCCGCGGGCCCGGGCCCCCGCCCGCAACGCCCGGCGTCGCGACGGATCGTCGCGGAGCGCACGCAGGGTGGTGGCGAGCTCCCCGGCGTCGCCCGGGGGGACGAGCACGCCGTCGACCCCGTCGTCCACGAGCTCGGGCAGCGCGCGCACGCGCGACGCGACGATCGGCGTGCCGGCGTCGTAGGCGTCGTAGGCGACGCTGCTGATCGACGCCAGTCCCGGGCTGCCCCGGCGCTCCTCGTACGGCAACGCGACGACGTCGCACGCCCCCAGGCGCGCCGGCACGTCCTCGGCCGCGAGCGGACCTGCGACGTCGACGCGATCGGCGATCGCCAGGCGGTCCACCCGCGCGAGGATCGTCGCCCGGTAGCGCTCGCCGGCCCGGCCACCGCTGCCGACCGGGGGCTCGCCCCACAGGCGCAGGCGGATCGGCTGCGCGTCGTCGCGTGTCCGGGCGATCGCGTCGAGCAGCACCTCGAGGCCTTGC
>JBAZOW010000120.1:0-10642 GCA_041648495.1 Patulibacter sp. | reverse complement strand
GCCGCCCAGAGCCCGGTGGCGGACGTGCGCAGCCGGTCATCGCAACGGACGCCGCCGCTCTCGCCCAGCTCCAGTCCCGCCCGCTTGCCGAGCATGACGTCCGGCTGGGCGCCGACGCCGCAGACCACGAGGTCGGCGGGAACCGACTCGCCGCCGACGATCCCGACCGCCCCGACGCGCTCCTCGGCGTCGGCCCGCGCGGCCGGCAGGAACGCCTCGACCTCGACCCCACCGCGAACCGTGACGCCGCCGTCCTCGAGCCGCTTGCGCACCCAGCGGCCGATCTCGGCCCCGAAGGTCCGCTCCAGCGGCTCGCTCTCCTGCATCAGGATCGTGCAGCCGACGCCGAGCGAGGCCAGGCTGGCGGCGACCTCGCACCCGATGTAGCTGCCCCCGATCAGCACCACGCGCGCCCCGTCGAGACCACCGACCGTCTCGAGGTCCTGGCGGATCGCGTCGGCGTTGCGCAGCGACCGCAGGTAGTGGATGCCGCGCAGGCCCGACCCGTCGACGTTCAGCCGCCGGACCATCGCGCCGGTGGCCAGCAGCGCCCGCTCGTAGACCAGCTCGTCCTTCGTCTGCAGCTTGACCGTCCGCGCGGCCGGGTCGAGGCTCATGACGGACGTCCGGGTCCGCAGGTCGACGTCGTGCTCCGCGTACCAGTCGGCGGGCAGCACGAGCGCCGCGTCGGCGGCCTGCTCGCCCCGCAGCAACTCCTTCGATCCGGGAGGCCGGTGGTAGGGCGCATCGAGCTCGCGGGTGATCAGCGCGATGCTGCCGTCGAAGTCCGCCTCGCGCAGGGTGCGGGCGGCCGACGCGGCCGCGACGCCGCCGCCGATCAGCAGGACGTCGGTCGGTTGGGGTGCCGTCATGCCGTGAAGCTAACACTCCCGCCCGGGGCGAGACCGCTCCCGAGAACGACCGTTCAGCCGGTCAGTGGAGCGGGGGCTGGAGCATCACGCCGCCCCCGCGCTCGGCCACGAAGACCGCAGCCCGGGTCGGCGAGCCGAGGTGCCAGCCCTGGCCGATCGTGACCCCGAGCCGACGGACGATCCGCTGCTGCGACTCGCGCTCGATCCCCTCGGCGATCACCTGCAGGCCCAGCTGCTCCGCCAGGTTGACCATCGCCCGGACGAGCACCCGGTCGTCGACGCCGTCGTCGCTGTCGATCCGCTCGATGAACGAGCGGTCGATCTTGACCAGGGCCCCGGGGAGCCGCCGCAGCTGGCGGAACGAGGACGCGCCGACGCCGAAGTCGTCGATCGCGATCTGCACGCCTCCACGGCGCAGGTCCTCCAGCACGGCGATCGCGCGGTCGTCGACCAGGGCGCCCTCGGTGACCTCCAGGCAGAGCCGGTCCGGGGCCAGCCCCTGCCGCCGCAGCTGCTTCCGGACGACCGGAGCCAGCGCCGGGTCGTGGAGCTGGCGGGGCGAGAGGTTGACCGCGACGACCATTCCGGGGATCGCGGTCGCCGCCGCGCAGGCCGCCGCCAGGACGCGCTCGCCGAGCGGAACGATCAGGCCGCTGTCCTCGGCGACGTCGAGGAACCGCGACGGGAGCAGCGTCCCGCGGGTCGGGTGACGCCAGCGGACGAGCGCCTCGGTGCCCCACAGACTGCCGTCGATCAGGCGCACCAGCGGCTGCAGGTGGACCTCGATCTCGTTGTCGGTGGTCAGCGCCCGGCGCAGCTCCTGCTCGATCAGCATCCGCTCCTCGCAGCGCTGCCGCAGGTCCTCCTCGAACAGCCGCACGCGGGCGCGTCCGCCGGACTTCGCCTCGAGCATCGCCAGGTCGGCGTGGCGGACGATCGCGTCGTCGGCGCCGCCCTCGGTCGAGACCGCCACCCCGGCCGACGCGGTCACGACCAGCTCGCCACGGGCCCCGACCGGGATCGGGGCCTCGACCAGGTCGAGCACGTCCTGCGCCCGCGAGAGCGCGGCCGTCTCGGATCCGAGTCCGGGCAGCACGACGATGAACTCGTCGCCGGCGATCCGCGCGGCGAATCCGCCGACCTCGTCGACCCACCCGCCGATGCGGGTGCCGATCACGCGCAGCACCGTGTCGCCGACGGTGTGCCCGAGCGCGTCGTTGAGGCCCTTGAAGCGGTCGAGGTCGACGAAGATCGCGGCGACCGGCTCGGTCGCCGCGCGTCCTGCGCGCGCCGACAGCGTCTCCAGCTCGTCGACCAGGCCCCCGCGGTTGAGCAGCCCGGTCAGCTCGTCGTGGCGAGCGCGGCGGCCGAGCTGTTGGACGGACCGCTGAAGCTGCCCCGTAAGGATCTCGTTGCGGTGTCGGACCAGCACGTGGCGAACCCCGAGCACGGCGATGATCGCCGCCGCCGCCACGCTCATCAGCGGGTCGACGTCGTCGCGGAACGCGGCGACCACCAGGACCACCGCGACCGGCAGCAGGAACGTGTAGGCCAACGCGATCCACCACGGACCGCCATCGGCCGCCCGCGCGGTCGGTGCGTGCCCGCGGCGTGGACGCATCCAGGCGGCCACCGCGAAGCAGGCCAGGCTGGCGATCCATCCGAGCTCGCTGAGCAGCGCGGAGCCCGGTTCGTCCGGCAGGACCTGGACGACGCGGGCGACGTCGGCAACCAGCAGCAGCGCCAGTCCGAGCACGGCGATCGCCACGACCGGCCGCCCGCTGTAGCGGACCCGCGCCAGCAGCATCAGGCCGAAGGCGAACGCCATCGCGTCGATCACGAGGAACGCGAGCGCGGTCGACGGACTGACGTCGAACGAGGTGCCGTCCTGCTGCAACGGTCGCACGGCGACGTACCAGCCGAAGACGATCGTGCTGCTGGCGATCACCGCGCCGTCGATCGCCACGCGGAGGATCCCGAGCGCGCTGTCCCGGAAGCGCGAGATCGTCAACAGCGCGGTCACCACCAAGGGGGCGACGAGCATCTCGAGCAGGTCGACGCCGAGCGGCCCGGCCATCCGCCCACTGTCGGTCCACCGGTCGGCGAACCCGACGAATCCCAGACACACGACAGTACCGAGAGCGGCGACCGCGTATCGCGCGGTGCGCCCCCACCGACTCTGCCCGGTGACCGTGCGGGGTACGAGCAGGCCGGCCACCGCACACGCGGCGATGGCCAACTCGAGCAGGCGCATCGGTGTGCTGTGCGTGAGACCGGAGGTTCCCGATGGTCCGAGGACCGCGATCAGGGCGGCCGTTCCTGCGAGTAGCGCGATCACGCCGAAGGCGACCGGACGAGCGCGGTTCGCGAACGGCGGCCACACCTGTTCCTGGACTGCCTCAGATCCCATCACGAACCCCACGCTGCGTGCATCGTACGTGGTGTGAACGAAACCTGCACGAATTCGTAACTGGACCGATCGTTACAGGCGGTAGTCCAGCCAGTTAGAGCCATTCCCCGGCACGCGGCGAGCGGCCTACGTCTCCCAACGCGCGCGTCGCATCGCCGCGCTCAGACCGACGGCAGCGAGTCCCCGGCCGGCGAGTCCGCCACCGGCATCTTGATGCCCTCGCGGACGAACGCCACGGCGATCCCCTCGCGGATCAGCCGCGTCACGCGCCACTGCTGCGACGGGGTCGTCTTGACCACCAGCCGCAGGGTGATCCCGTTCGGGTTCAGCGCCTGGACGCCCCAGACCTCCGGGGGCTCGAGCACGCTCGGGTCGTGCTGGCGGATCTGCTCGGCGACCTGGGCGATGACCTCCTTGGCCCGCCCCAGGTCCGTGCCGTGGGCGACCGGGATGTCGAGCACCGCGCGCGACCAGTGCTGACTCTGGTTGCCGAGCGCCCGCATCTCGCCGTTCGGCACGTGCCAGACCGTGCCGTCCAGGGCACGCAGTCGGGTATTGCGCAGGCTCAGCGCCTCGATCGTCCCGGAGACCGTCGAGCCCGACGCCGACTTCGGGTTGAACGTGACCTCGTCGCCGACCCCGTACTGATCCTCGATCAGGATGAAGATCCCGGACAGGAAGTCGCCGACCAGCGACTGCGCACCGAAGCCGAGCGCCACGCCGACCACGCCCGCGCCGGCGAGCAGCGGTGCCAGGTCGACCCCGACCTCGCTCAGCACCATCACCAGCGCGGTCGCGTAGACGAGCACGCTGACGACGCTCTTGAGGATCCCGAGCACCGCCTCGCGCCGCTGGTCGCCGCGGACGCTCATCTCCTGGGTCTCGAGCAGCGCGTTGGGGGTGATCCGCCGGACCGCCGAGAGCCCGCGGGTCAGTCGCCCCGCGCCCATCCCCCGGCCGAGCTTGACCACGCACCGCCGCGCGAGCCGGTTGACGATCCACGCGCCGAGCACGATCAGCACGATCGACAGGCCGGTGGTCGTCAGCGCGTGGACGATCTCGGCGAGGAACCGCTTATCCGACCCTCCGGGCGCGTAGATCGTCCGGCAGAGGTCGTTCTGCCAGCTTCCGGACGGTCCGCAGACGTTGTCGAGGCGCTGCATGGTGCCCCGGGCCATGCCGCCCGTGCCGCTCTGAGCCACGATCGAGATCAACTGCACACCGCGGACCGTAACTCAGGCGACCGCCGAGCGCGATGCTCCACCGACCGCGACGACTGATCGCAGCACCGAGTGCATCTTTCCTGCACCTGAAGGGCTTCTCCAGGGCGGCTGAGCGTGTCGGGGGTCACGCAGTGCGGCGGGTACGTCGGTACACTTCCGTAACGGAGTCGCTGTGCGCCGCGGAGGGCTTGCCCGCCGCACGTCGCAACGGCCCCGAGTCCCTGCGTTCTCTCCACGCGCGACATCCTGCTCCGCTCTCCGCGGACGGGCACGATCGCGGCCGGCAGTTGAGCGCCCTTCCGGCCGGCCTCCGTGGTTTGCCCTGTCCTCTTCGAGGAGCCCCATGTCCGCAGTAACCTTCGCCGATCTCGGCGTGTCGACCGCCGTCGCCGACGCGCTCAACGAGCGCGGCATGACGTCGCCGTTCGCCGTCCAGGAGCTCGCGCTCCCCGACGCGCTGTCCGGCCGCGACATCCTGGTCTCGTCCCCCACCGGTTCCGGCAAGACGATCGCCTTCGGCGTCGCCCTGGTCGAGGGCATCGAGGCCGAGGACCCGCGCCCGAGCGCGCTGGTGCTCGTCCCGACCCGCGAGCTGGCCACCCAGATCGTCGACGAGATCCGCGAGATCGCGCACTCCCGTGCCCTGGCGATCACCGCCGTCTTCGGCGGCGCCGGGCTGGAGAAGCAGTCCCGCCTGTCGTCCCGTTCGCACATCGTCGTCGCGACCCCGGGTCGCCTCGAGGACCTCCTGCAGCGTGGCGCCCTGTCGCTCGCGCAGGTCAAGATGCTCGTGCTCGACGAGGCCGACCGGATGCTCGACATGGGCTTCCAGCCCGCCGTCAAGCGGATCGTCGCCCAGACCAACCCGAACCGCCAGACGCTGTTCCTGTCGGCGACCCTCGACGGCAAGGTCGGCGACGTCGCCCGCGCGTACACGCGGGACCCGAAGCTGATCGAGTACAAGCCGGCCGGGACCGCCAAGGTCAACATCGAGCACCGCTTCCAGCAGGTGACGCGCGACGACAAGGTCGACGAGCTCGTCAACCAGCTCAAGGACAAGGACCGCGGCCTGGCCGTCGTCTTCGTCAAGACCAAGTTCGGCGCCGACAAGCTGGTCCGCAAGCTGGCCGGCTACAAGGTCGAAGCCGTCGCGCTGCACGGCAACCGCTCGCAGGCCCAGCGTCGCAAGGCCCTGGAGGCCTTCGAGGACGGCCGCGTGACCACGCTGGTCGCCACCGACGTCGCCGCTCGCGGCCTGGACGTCGCCGGCGTGACGCACGTCATCCAGTACGACATCCCGATCGATGTCGAGACCTACACGCACCGCGTCGGCCGTACGGCCCGCGCCGGCGCCTCGGGCATCGGCGTCACGTTCGTCGAGCCCGAAGAGGTCCGCGACGTCGGCGTGATGGGTCGCGACCTGAAGCTCGGCGACCAGCTCAACGCCGCCGGGATGCGCGTGGCGGAGCCGGGCGAGAAGGGCCCGGGCGTCCACCGCAAGCAGGGCGGCAACCGCGGCAGCGGCCGGGGCGGCGCCGGTGGCGGCGGCCGTGGCCAGAGCCGTTCGAACCACACCCCGCGCCAGGAGCAGGGCAGCAGCTACGGCCGCTCCCGTGGCGAGCGCGGCGAGCGCCACGCCGACGGCCGCGGCAGCCGTCAGGGCAGCGGCAGCAACCGCCAGGGCGGCAGCGGCGGCGGTCGCTCCGGCGGTCGCGGCGGGCGCTAGACCCGAATAGGCGGCCACCGGCCGCCATCAGTTTCGGTATTCGGGCCTCCCTTCGGGGAGGCCCGAGTCGTTCCGGAGGCGCTGCGCCGCGAGCCGCCGCCGCATGACTGCGCACTCGACGGGCCCGGCCCGGCGCGTGCGCAACCATCGCTCTCGCGGACCGATTTCTGCGCACGCGCCGCCGACCGGCGGGCGAGTGCGCAGCCGCTACGCCGGCACCCGCTCCGCGACCCGTCCGTCCGTCACCTCGTCCGGAACCGCAACGGTCGGCACCGCGCGGTGCTCGCCGCGGCCGATCCAGAACGTCGCGATCGTCGCCAGGACCGCCGCCACGACCATCAGCAGCCAGCCGCGCTGGTAGCCGTCGAGCAGGGTCTCCGGGGTCGGGGTGCCGAACGCCGCGACCAGCAGCACGACGCCGATCACGGACCCGAACTGGCGGCCCGCGGACAGCAGCGCCGAGCCGGTCGCCAGCCGCTGCGGCGGCAGGGTCGACGCGACCGCACCCGACACGCTCGGCAGGACCATGCCGACGCCGATCCCGGTCAGCAGCATTCCGGGCAGGATCACCCCGGCGTAGTCGGGCGTCAGCTCCGCCCGCCACAGCCACCAGGCGGCGCCGAGCGCCATCAGCACGTTGCCGATCCGGGCCACTGTCCCGGCACCGAAGCGCGCCACCAGATGCCCGGACGGCACCGCGGTCAGCGCGGCCATCAGCGGGCCGGGGGCGAGCGCGATCCCCGCGCGCAGCTCGGTGTAGCCCCACGGCCCGGTCATGAACAGGACGTTGCCGAGCAGCAGCGCGCCGAAGGCGACGCTGAACAGCAGCGCCGACAACGTCGCCCCCGAGAAGGTGCGGCTGCGGAACAGCTCGACGTCGAGCGCCGGGGCGCGGTGGTCGGCGATCCGCCGCGACTGCTGGACCGCCGCGCCGACGAGCGCGAGCCCGACGACCAGGGCGCCGATCGTGCGGAGCGTCCCCCAGCCGTGGTCCGGCGCGCCGACCAGGCCCCAGGCCGCCAGGCCAACGCCCACGATCAGGAGCCCCGTGCCGACCGCGTCGGGCCAGCGCTGGTCCTGGTCGTCGCGCGACTCGCGCAGGACCCGGCGGGCGCCGAGCAGCGCGAGCAGGCCGACCGGGACGTTGACCACGAAGACCCAGTGCCAGGAGAGCTCGACCAGCAGTCCGCCGATCGGCGGACCGAGCGCGGCCGCCACGCCACCGACGCCCGCCCACGCACCGATCGCCGCGGCCCGCTTCTCGGGCGGGAAGGCGTCGACCAGTAGCGCCAGCGATGTCGGGAAGATCATCGCCGCGCCGATCGCCTGGACGACCCGGAAGCCGACCAGCGTGCCGACCGACCACGAGACCGCGCACAGCGCCGAGCCGAGCGTGAAGACCAGCAGTCCCGCGAGGAAGACCCGGCGTCGTCCGACCCGGTCCGCGATCCGGCCGGCGGGGACGAGCAGCGCGGCGAAGACGATCGCGAACCCGTTGAGCACCCACGACAGGTCGCTGACCGTGGTCCCCTCGAAGCTGCGCGCGATGTCCGGGAACGCGATGTTGACGATGAACAGGTCGAGGCTGGCGAGGAAGACCGCCGCCGAGACGACGAGCAGGACGCGCGACGGCGCCGCCGGCGGTGGCGCGTCCCGGGACGTGGGTGATGACGCTGGGTCGGACACGTGGGTCTCCCCTTCGTGGTCGCCGGGACCGTCGGTGACGGGCTCGCGACCGGGTCGAGGACCGGCCGGCGATCACGCGCCCAGGTGGACGTCGCTGCTCCGGTCGATCGTTAGTTCGTTCAAGCGACTCGCAAGCTAGCACAGTGAGTCGCTTGAACAAACTCGATACGCTGGACGTGTGCTTCGTCGCGAATACGACACGCAGGTCTGCTCGGTCGCCCGCTCGCTGGAGGTCGTCGGGGAGCGCTGGTCGTTGCTGATCGTCCGCAGCGTGCTGATCGGGGTCCGCCGCTTCGACCACCTGCAGCACGCGCTCGGCGTGACCCGCAGCGTGCTGACCGACCGGCTCAAGCGGCTCGAGGCCGAGGGCGTGATCGAACGGCGGCAGTACCACGAGCGCCCGGCGCGCTACGAGTACCACCTGACCCCGAAGGGCCGCGAGCTGTGGCCGGTGATCCACCACCTGATGGACTGGGGCGACCGGCACTACCCGAACCCCTCCGGCCCGCCGACCGTCGTCACCCACCGGGACTGCGGCGGGCACGTCTCGGCGGACCTGCACTGCGATCGCTGTGACGCGACGGTCCGTCCCGGCCAGGTCCGCGTCGCCCCCGGGCCGGGGTACGACCCGGAACGCTCCGGGACCTGGGCCCACGTGACCCCCGGGGCCGGCGAGCCCCGAGCAGTCGGACGAGGTTGAGCACGTTCAACGTGCTCAACCTCTACGGCGTCGGCGTCGGCGCGGCCGCGACCGACGGCCGATCACCCGAAACAGGCTCTCAGGGCGCGACGGCCGGCTGCGCGCCGATCTGCGCGCTGATCCGCTCGCGGAACGCCTGGAACTCCGGGTCGGTCCGCAGCTGCGGGGTGCTCTGCTGATCGCCGAACGGGATTCGCTCGTCGAGCACCACCCGGCCCGGACGCGGGCTCATCAGCAGCACGCGGGACCCCAGGTAGACGGCCTCCTCGACGCTGTGGGTGATGAAGAGGACGGTCTGCCCGGAGCCACGCCAGATCCGCAGCAGCTCGTCCTGCAGCCGCTCGCGGGTCAGCGCGTCGAGCGCGCCGAACGGCTCGTCCATCAGCAGCACGTCGGGCTCGTTGGCCAGCACGCGGGCGATCTGGCAGCGCTGCTGCATGCCGCCCGACAGCTCGTACGGCGCGGCCGACGCGAACTCGCTCAGGCCGACCAGCTCCAGGTAGCGGTCGGCGATCTCGCCCCGCTCCCGGCGGCCGGCGCCGCGCAGCTGCGGACCGAGCGCGACGTTCTCGCGGACGGTCTTCCACGGGTACAGGTTGGGCTGCTGGAAGACCACGCCCCGCTGCGGCGACGGCCCGTCGACGGGCACGCCGCCGACGGTGATCGTGCCCTGGGTCGGCCGGACAAACCCGGCCAACGCGCTGAGCAACGTCGTCTTGCCGCAGCCCGACGGGCCGACGAGCGTGACGAACTCCCCGGGCTCGACCGTCAGGTCGATCCCGGAGAGCGCGTCGACCGGGGCGTCGCGCCCCGTGAACCGGTGGCCGACGCCACGGATCTCGATCCGATGATCGGCCATCGGGACTACCGCGACGACGCCTTGGCGACGGCCGCGGCGGGCGCGGGGTCGACCGCGCCGGTGTAGGTGTCGTCGGGCTTGACGGCGGGGATCTGCCCGACGTCCTTGTTGAACTTCGCCGTGGCCAGCAGGTCGGCGCCGACCGTGCCGCCCAGGTAGTCCGGCGAGGCCTGCTCGGCCGCGTTCAGGAACCGCAGTCCCTTGACCTGGTCGGCGACCTCGTCGGCCGACAGGTTGAGCTCGGCGCCGATCGCCTTGTGGGCGGCGGCGGGATCGCTGGCCAGCAGCTCGACGGCCTTGTTCTGCTGCTCGACCCAGGTCTGCAGGGCCTCGGGGTAGTCCGACGCGAACTTCGACGAGACGACCGCCAGGTCGTAGGTGCGGTGCCCCGCCTCGGCCTGCTTGGCGCTGTCGGTGATCACGGTGCCGCCGTCCTTGACCAGCTCGGCCAGGCTCGGGTTCCAGACGTACGCCGCGTCGATGTCGCCGCGCGACCAGGCCGCCACGATGTCGGCCGGCTCGGCGTCGATGATCTTGACGTCCTTCTCCTCGACCCCCGCGTCCTTCAGCGCCGCGAGCAGCGTGTAGTGCGTCGTCGAGGCCAGCGGGGCCGCGATCTTCTTGCCCTTGAGGTCGGCGATCGTGGTGATGCCCTCCTTGGCGACGAGCGCCTCGGCCTCGCCGATCACGTCGTGGATCCACGGCACGCGGTACTCGATGCCCTGGGAGATCCCGCGCGACACGGGGCTCGACCCGGCCAGGCCGAAGTCGACGCTGTCGCCGGCGAACGCCTCGTTGACCGTTCCGCCCGAGTCGAACTGCTTCCACTCGATCTTCGTGTTCGGCAGCGCCTTCTCGAGGTAGCCGAGGTTCTTGACGATAAGGTCGCCGTTGGGGATCGCCTGGTAGGCGATCGTGATCGTGTCGGGCGCCTTGACGGTCTCGGACGCGGTGGTCGAGCTGCCGGACGCCGCGGTCGTCGTGTCGTCCTTGTCGTCGTCTCCGCCACAGGCCGCCAGCACGATCGCCACGGCGAACGCCGCCAGCAGCACGAGCAGCAGCCGGACGGACCGCGGTACTTGGGTGGAAAGGGCCTGGGTCATCGGGTTCCTTCGTTGGGAATGACGGTGATGAGGAGTCGATCGGCGGACCGAGCGCCGCGCCGG
>JBAZOW010000119.1:0-10747 GCA_041648495.1 Patulibacter sp. | reverse complement strand
AAGCTCGCGTCGGCCTACTACGGACCGTTCCGCGAGGCCGCCGGGTCGACCCCCGCCTTCGGCGACCGGCGCAGCTACCAGCTGGATCCCGCCAACGGCGACGAGGCGATCCGCGAGGCGCTCCAGGACGTCGACGAGGGCGCCGACCTGATCATGGTCAAGCCGGCCGGACCCGCGCTCGACCTGATCCGCCGGACCAAGGACGCGACCCGGATGCCGATCGCCGCCTACCAGGTCAGCGGCGAGTACTCGATGATCAAGGCCGGTGCCGCGGCGGGCTACGTCGACGAGGGCGCGGTGATGCTCGAGTCGCTGACGGCGATCCGCCGCGCCGGCGCCGACGTGATCGCGACCTACTTCGCGCTCGACGCGGCGCGGGCGCTGGTCTGACGGAGTCCGCCGGTCTCCCGACGACGGATCGTCTGACCGATCGCCCCGTTGTCCATCCCGTAACGAAAAGTCGACGACGGATCGAAACCCCCGCCGCTTAGCGACATCTGTCCGTTGGGTGGGGTCGCTCCCGGGGCAGCCGCATCCCTACCATGGAGCTATCGACCTGAGGAGCCCCCATGGCCACCAGTGACAAGTCGGCGGTCCCGAAGATCCGTAGCCGCAAGGGCGGTTCGGCCGCCCCGTTGGACGACACCGACAAGCAGCTGCTGAACCTGCTGCAGGGTGGATTCCGGCTCGTGCCGCGGCCGTACGCCGAGATCGCCACGGCGGCCGGGCTGACCGAGGACGAGGTGCTGGCCCGTACCGCACGGCTGGCGAAGGACCGGATCATCCGTCAGGTCACGCCGATCTACGACACGCGCGCCTTCGGCTACGGCTCGATGCTCGTCGCGGCGAAGGTCGACGCGGAGAACCCGTGGGCGCCGGCCAAGGTGATCAACAGCCACCCGGGCGTCAGCCACAACTACCTGCGCAACCACGAGTTCAACATGTGGTTCACGCTGGCGGTCGAGGAGGACTCCAAGCTCGGCATGCAGGGCACGCTCGACGTGCTCCAGGAGCTGACCGGCGCGGAGTCGATCCGTCAGCTGCCGACGCTCCAGCTGTTCAAGATCCGGATGGATCTGAAGATGGACGGCGACACCAAGTCGCTCGCGTCCGCCGGGGTCGCCGTGCCGCCGGCCGAGACCGAGCGCCAGCCGTACGACGAGTTCGACAAGAAGGTCGTCCGCGCCACGCAGGGCGACCTGCCGATCGTGTCGGAGCCGTTCGCGCCCGCCGCGAAGGAGCTCGGGATCTCCGTCGAGAGCCTGCTGGAGCACCTCGAGGGGATGGTCGAGCGCAAGTTGCTGCGGCGCGTGGCCGCGATCCTCTTCCACCGTCGCGCCGGCTTCTCGGCCAACGGGATGGGCGTCTGGCAGGTCGACCCGGAGCGGATCGAGGAGATCGGCATCCGGATGGCCGCGTACCGCGGGATCAGCCACTGCTACCAGCGGCCGACCTACGCGGACTGGAAGTACCAGCTGTTCACGATGGCCCACGGGCGCTCCAAGGAGGAGTGCGACGCGATCCTCGACGCGATCCACGACGAGGTTCCGGGGATCGAGGACCGCTCGACCCTCTACAGCTCGACCGAGTTCAAGAAGATCCGGTTGCTCTACTTCACCGAGGAGTTCCACGACTGGGAACGCCTCCACGCGGGCGTCTAGCCCCGTCCGTCCGACCCGCCGCCGAACCCCACCGTGCCGATCTCCCTCACCGACGACAAGTCCGCCGACCTCTTCGAACGCGCCCGCCACGTGCTGCCCGGTGGGGTCAACTCGCCGGTCCGGGCGATGCGCTCGATCGGTCGCAACCCGCTGTTCGTCGAGCGCGCCTCCGGCGTCGACCTGATCGACGTCGACGGCAATCGCTACATCGACTGGGTCTGCTCGTGGGGCCCGCTGATCCACGGTCACGCGCACCCGCTGATCCTCGAAGCGGTCACGACGGCCGCCACGGCGGGTACGACCTTCGGCGCTCCCACGGCGATCGAGGTCGAGATCGCCGAGGAGATCGCGTCGCGCGTGCCCTCGGTCGAGATGCTGCGGATGACGTCGTCGGGGACCGAGGCCTCGATGAGCGCGATCCGGCTGGCGCGCGCGGCCACCGGACGCGACGTGATCGTCAAGTTCGCCGGGCACTACCACGGGCACGTCGACGGCCTGCTGGCCGACGCCGGGTCGGGCCTGGCGACGCAGGGCATCCCCGCGTCGGCCGGCGTACTGGAGTCGGCGGCACGCGCCACCGTGGTCGTGCCCTGGAACGACCGTGATGCCGTGGAGGCCGCGCTGAAGGCCCACGACGTCGCGGCGGTGATCGCCGAGCCGTACCCCGCCAACATGGGCCTGGTGCGGCCCGAGGAGGGCTTCCTGGACTTCCTGCGGGCGGCGACCGAGGCGCGCGGGGCGCTGTTGATCTTCGACGAGGTGATCAGCGGGTTCCGCCTGGCCCCCGGCGGTGCCCAGGAGCTGGTCGGCGTCACGCCCGACCTGACCGTGATGGGGAAGGTGCTGGGCGGCGGGCTGCCGGCCGCCGCCTTCGGCGGACGGCGCGAACTGATGGAGCGGCTCGCTCCGCTCGGCGACGTCTACCAGGCGGGCACGCTGAGCGGCAATCCGCTCGCCGTCGCCGCGGGGCTGCAGAGCCTGCGGATGCTCGACGACGCCGCGTACCGACGGCTCAACGAGACGACCGACGCGCTGGCGGCCGGTCTGCGCGCGGCGGCGGGAGACCGTCCGGTCCAGGTGACCAGCGTCAACGGCCTGGTCACGGTGTTCTTCTCCCCGGATCCGGTCCGCAACTACGACGACGCCCGGCGGAGCGACACGGAGGCCTACGGACGCTGGTGCCGGGGGCTGCTGGCCCGTGGCGTCTATCCCCCGCCCTCGCAGTTCGAGGCCTGGTTCGTGTCGCTCGCCCACGAGCCCGAGCACGTCGCCCAGACCGTCGAGGCGGCCGCGGCCGCGTTCGAGGTCGCGTGGGCATGAGCGATCCGCTGGAAGCGCTGGCGGCCCAGCTGCGGGCCGACGGCGGGCTGCTGGAGTCCGCGGCCGCCGACCCCGCGGACGGGGCTGATCGGACGCGTTCCGCGGCGGTCGCCGCACTGCCGCGCCACGCCGTCGTCGGCTCTGCGCTGGAGATCGCGATCGAGGCGACCCGCGAGGCCGAGCTGCTGCACCACGCCCCCGAGCTGGCCCGCGTCTTCCGCACCGACGACCGGGACCTGGCGCTGCTCGCCGGCGACCGGCTCTACGCGCTCGGGCTGGCTCGTCTGGCCGAGGGCGGGTGGATCGACGAGGTCGCGATCCTCTCCGACGTCGTGGCCCTGGTCGCGCGCTTGCACGCCGACGCGGCGTGGGCGATCGGTCCCGCGATCGCGGGTGCTCCGGAGACCGGTACGGGCTCGCCCGACGACGCCGCGACCCGCGCCGACGCGTTGTGGACGTGCGCCGTCGCCGCTCTGGGACACGGGATCGGGTCCCCGGCGGCCGCGCTGCTGCGCACGGTGCGTGAGGGCGTTCTCCCTGCATCCCAGGACTTCATCCGAGCGGCAGGTACCCCGGTAACCAGTACTTAGGTCGACCTTATCTCATACCCCGGACACGACGAACCGATGAGGACGGACCGTCGAGATGCCGGGGTCGATACGATCCCCCGGTCCCACGCGGTCCCCGTGGGGTCAGGTAGGAGCCTCACACGTGTCCGATCGACGCCCAGCAGAGAAGAAGAGCAAGTACACCGCCGACCGGGGCATTCCCGGAGCATTCGAGGGCGAAACCGTCACCCGACGGCGCCTGATGGTGCTCGCGGCGAATGTGACGGGTGGCATCGCCATCGGTGGTATCGCGCTCTCTGCGACCGGCTTCGCCGTCGGTCAGTCCTTTACGAAGGTCGACACGGGCTGGCACGATGTCGGCCCGCTCGACGAGATCCCCGACGACACCTACGTGCCTCGCGTGGTGACGCTGGACGCCAAGACCGGTCAGGTCGGCAAGACCACGGTCTACGTGCGTCGGCGCAACGCCTCGGTGGACAAGGAGCCCGCCGACGAGTGGAACAAGATCATCGCGATCTCGTCCCGCTGCATGCACATGGGGTGCCCCGCGCGTTACGTGCAGGCCGCCCAGCACTTCATCTGCCCCTGTCACGGCGGCGTCTACGACTTCGTCGGCGCGGTTGCCGGCGGCCCGCCGGCGCGTCCGCTCGACCGCTTCTACACGCGGATCGTCGAAGGTCGCGTGCAGGTCGGTCAGCGGTTCTCGGTGAACAGCGAGCTCAAGCGCTTCTCGCCGCGTCCGCCCGGACAGCCGCTCGACGGTCTCGGGCAGTACTTCTACCCGTCCCGGCCGACCATCCGGAAGATGCCGGGGACCTGATCTTCATGGCCAAGTTGAAGCTTCTCCCTTCGCCGCCGGCCGGCCTGCGGCCGCGCCCCAAGCGTCCGAACGATCCGAACGTGGATCAGTCCAACGCCGATCTGGCCAAGGAGGCCGCGATCAGCGCCGCCGACTGGGTCGACGAGCGCACCTCGCTCTCCGGCACCGTCCGCTGGGTGATGTTCCGGCCGATCCCCAAGGGGACGAACTGGTTCTACACGCTGGGCACGGCCACGATGGTCGCGTTCATCAGCCAGGTCGTCACCGGCGTCGTGCTGGCGATGTACT
Source organism: Patulibacter sp. (assembly GCA_041648495.1). GTDB lineage: Bacteria > Actinomycetota > Thermoleophilia > Solirubrobacterales > Solirubrobacteraceae > Patulibacter. The sequence goes on along the minus strand of JBAZOW010000119.1, from coordinate 6,089 downwards.
ACGACCCGTCCGTCACGCGGGCGTACGAGTCGATGAAGTACATCAACAACGAGGTCTTCCTCGGCGAGTTCCTGCACGGCATGCACCGCTGGGGCTCGACCGTGATGGTCCTGCTGGTCTTCCTCCACATGGCGAGGACGTTCTTCTTCGGGGCGTACAAGTACCCCCGCGAGCTGAACTGGGTGATCGGCGTCGCCCTGCTGGTGCTGACGCTGGTCATGTCCGTGACGGGCTACCTGCTGCCGTTCGATCAGCGCGCCTACTGGGCGTCGGTCGTGGCGATGAACATCGCGGGTAACGCGCCGTTCCTCGGGCCATTCATCCCCGATGTCGCCCTGGGCGGACCAGACGTCACCGCGGTGACCCTGTCGCGCTTCTACGCGATCCACATGATGATCATCCCGGCCTTGATCATCGGCCTGATCTCGGCCCATCTGTACCTCGTCATCAAGCTCGGCACGACCGCCCCGCCGTGGGTGCGCGCCGACAAGGTGAGCGGCAGCCTGAAGGAGCACGACGAATGAACCAGCGCGAGAAGGAGGAGTACCTCCGCGAATACGCCGTCCTGAAGGCGCAGGGGAAGCCGTTCTTCCCCTACATCATCGTCAAGGACGGCGTGATGATGATCGTCGTCGTCGGCATCATCATGGCGCTGTCGATCATGCTCGGTGGCGAGCTGACGGCCAAGGCCGACGCGACGACCACCACCTACGCGCCGCGTCCGGAGTGGTACTACTTCTGGGCCTTCGAGCTGCTGAAGATCATCAAGCCGCCGGCGCTCGTCAGCCTCGCCGCGGTCGGCATCCCGACGATCGCGATGCTGTTGCTGTTCCTGCTGCCGTTCTACGACCGCAACCCGGAGCGTCACCCGCTCCGGCGTCCGGTCGCCACGACGGCGGGCATCTTCGTGATCTTCTCGATGTTCATGCTGTCGTACCTCGGTGCCGAGGCGGCTCCGCCGTCCCAGGTCTCGATGTCCGCTCCGGCGGCCGTCGTGGCCGCGGGTGAGGAGACCGTCACCAAGTGGGACGCCGGGCGTCGACTCGTCGCCCAGAGCGGTTGCGGTGGGTGCCACAAGATCGGCCACAACGGCAACGACGGTCCCGGTCCGCGTCTGACGGAGATCGGCGACCGCCTCAAGGAAGGCGCGCTGCGGGAGACGCTGATCAACCCGACGCAGCCGATGCCGTCGTTCCGCAACCTCGGTCCGGACGCGCTCGACAAGATGGCGTTCTTCATGAGCACGCTGAAGTCGGGCGAGACGCACTCCGGCGAGGGTGCGGGCCCCGAGGGCGGGCACTAGCCCGATCGTTCGGGCCGCCGACGTGACGGAGAGGTCGACCACGGGCGTGTCGTCCGTGGTCGCTCCGATCGCGGCGGCGGCGGGCCCGCACGTCGCGGGCATCCTCGCGGAGGTCGAATCCGGCCTGCGCACCCACGTGGCTCCCGGGACGGGAGCCCTGCCCGGCGCGGGTCTCGCGTCGATCACCGCGGGCGGCAAGCGCCTGCGCCCGCTGCTGACGACCGTCGCCGCCGGCCCCGCGGCGATCGAGGACCCGTCGCCCGCGCGCGCCGCCGTGGTGCGCGCCGGGATCGCGGTCGAGCTGACGCACACGGCGTCGCTGATCCACGACGACGTGCTCGACGCGGGGGGACTGCGGCGCGGGCGCCCGACGACCTTCGCCAGTGACGGCCGCGCGGCCGCCACCTGCCTCGGCGACGCGCTGTTCGGCTCGGCCTTCGCCGTGCTCAGCGACGGCGCGGCCGGTCCCGGGCCGGTGCGGATCCTGGCGGAGGCCAGTCGCGCGCTGGCCGAGGGCGAGCTCGTGCAGCGCGCCGAGGCGTGGCGGACCGACCTGGACGAGCAGCAGTACCTGGCCCGCTGCGAGCTCAAGACCAGCGCGCTGTTCGACGCGGCGGCCCGGCTCGGAGCGCTCGCCGCCGGCGAGGACCCCGACAGCTTCGCGTCGTTCGCGCGTTCGCTCGGCCTGGCGTTCCAGCTGTTCGACGACGTGCTCGACGTCGTCGCCTCGCCGGACCAGACCGGCAAGCCCCGCGGCAGCGACATCCTCGACGGCACCGCCACGTTGCCGCTGCTCTACGCCCGCGAGCAGGACGCCGAGCTGGCGTCGCTGGACATGCGGTCCGTCACGACGCACGAGGCGGCCGCGGAGATCTGCGACCGGATCGCCGCGACCGGCGCGACGGAACGGACCGAGCAGCGGGCCCGCGAGCTCGTCCAGGAGGGCGTCGCGACCCTCCCCACGGGGCTCGACGAGGCCCGTTCCGCGGCCTTCGCCCTGATGGCGCACGGGGTCGTGAATCGCCGTCTGTGATTGGCGGCCGCCGAACCTGGGAACATGCACTCCATGGTTCTCGCTCTCGGCGCCCCCGGCGTTGGTCCACTGCTGATCGTCTTGGCGGTCGTGATCATCGTCTTCGGCCCGAAGCGCATTCCGGCTCTGGCCCGCCAGCTCGGCTCCGGCCTGAAGGAGTTCCGCAAGTCGGTCGGCGGTGACGACGACGATCACGATCACCTCGACGCGGGCGGCGACGCTCGTCCGCACGACAAGAGCGGCACGACGACCGCCCGCAAGACCGACGACACGCCGCAGCCCCCGACCAACGGGTAGTCGCCGATGCCGGCCCTGCGCCCGGTTGCGGCCGACGCGCGCCTGACGCTCGTCGAGCACCTCGGCGAACTCCGTACCCGCCTGTTCGTCTCACTGGCCATCGTGATCGCCGCGTTCGCGATCACGTACTGGCAGAACAACCGCATCCTCGACGTCGTCAACGAGCCGCTGACCAAGTCGCAGGTCTCGACGGTCGACTGCGATCGCTCGGTCGATCCGATCCGTACCGGCGAGTGCTTCGATCGCGCCGTGGCGCGCGCGATCGGGCGGTTGCGTCCCGTGATCGCCGACCTGCCGACCGGAGATGCCGCGGAGCGCGAGCAGCTCGCCGACGCGCTGACGTCACTCGACCGGGCGGTCGCCCAGGCACCGGAGACGGCGGATCGCCGACCGGTCACGTTGGGCGTCGCCGAGCCGTTCTTCCAGACGGTCAGCGTGGCACTCTACGCGGCTCTGGTGATCACGCTGCCGTTGCTGCTCTACCAGCTCTACGCGTTCCTGATCCCCGCGTTCTCGCGGCGGGAGAAGCAGGCGATCCTGCCGCTGATGCTGGGCGTCCCGTTCCTCTTCTACACGGGCGTCGTCTTCGGCTACTTCTTCGCGTTGCCGCGGGCCGTCGACTTCCTGCAGAACTTCAACTCGGGCCAGTTCGACATCCTGGTCCAGGCCAAGGACTACTACAAGTTCGTCCTGCTCTTCCTGGCCGGCACCGGTGCGATCTTCCAGGTCCCGGTGGTCGTGATCGCGATCAGTCGCCTGGGCATCCTGACCGCGGCCCAGATGCGCAAGCAGCGCGGGTTGGTCACCGTCGGGGCGGCCGTGATCTCGGCGTTGATCACGCCGACCCCGGACGCCGTGACGATGCTGATGGTGATGGTGCCGTTCCTGGTGCTGTTCGAGGTCAGCGTGCGGGTCGCGGGGCTGCTCGAGCGCCGGGCCGCGGCCGAGGGCGCGCGGGAGTCGCGGTGGGACTTCGACGACGACGAGGACCCGCCGGAGCCCGACGCCCCCGAGTCCGTCCCGGCCCCCGCCCCGCGCGGATCGGGATCCGGACCCGCGCCCGCACCGGCCGCCCCCGCCGCCGAGGAGGACGACGGAGACCCCTCCACCTGGGACGATGACGACGACCCCTCCACCTGGGACGACCACTGGGACGGCGACCCCGACGGACGCGTGCCCCCGGCGGACGACCTGCCGCCCGTCGCGGACGACTGGGTCGAGGACACAGTGGACGAGACCCTCGACGAGGACCCGGTCGACGACGTGGATCCCGCGCCCCACGGCGAGGCTCCGGACCTGCGGCTGCTCGGCGATCCGGACGGGCCGCGCGTCGCCGAGGCCGCCGATCCGTCGAGCCCCGGGGAGGGCGCGGAGGAGCTGCCCCCGTGGACGCCCGACGCGCCCGACGACGACTGGCTGGCGCGCGCCGATGAGCTCGACGACGCGGACCCGTACGCGGACGATTCCGACGACGAACATACGTCGTAGTACTCGGCCCACCACGGGCTCGTGTTCCAACCGAGATAAGTCCTTGGGATTGCGCAGACTTTCGCGGACGTAAAGAGCGGGGATCTGCGTCCCAGACGGCGCTGAGACCACTATCCTCACGGGATGCTCTTCGACCTTCGCGCCCCCGGCAGAAAGCGGATGATCCAGGCGATCTATCTGATTCTCGCCGTCGTCCTCGTGGGCGGCACCGTGTTGTTCGGCGTCGGAACCGGTCTACCCGGGCTCTTCGGCAACAACAACAACCAGAGCACGGTCGACCTGGAGAAGCAGCAGGCCGAGCGCATCGCGCAGGTCCAGCGGCAGCTGGCCACCAACCCGAAGGACCAGCAGGCGCTGATCACCCTCGCGTCGCTCCAGTACTCGCAGGCGATGGCCAAGATGCCCGAGAACGCCACGCAGACGGACCCCGCGGTCAACGCCGGGCTCCGCCAGGTCGTCGCCACGTGGGACCGCTACGTCGAGACCGAGCCGAAGAAGGTCGATCCCGCGCTCGCCAACAAGATGGTCGGCGTGTTCGGTCCGTCGGCGCTCAACCAGCCGAACAACTGGGCCGACGTCCAGGGGCTCCTCACGCAGCAGGCGGCCGACGAAGCCGAGGCGCGCGACGAGGATCCGCCGATCAACGTCTACATCCAGCTGCTGGCGGCCCAGACCGCCGCCAAGCGGGATCGCCAGGCCAAGCTGACCGAGACGCGGATCAAGGAGCTGACGCCGAAGGGTCAGGAGAAGCAGGTCCGCGACGCGATCGCCTCGGCCAAGGACCCGAACGCGCAGACCGCGGGCGTCAGCGACGGCGACAGCCAGGCCGGCCAGACGATCACGGTCCCGGAGGACTAGCGACCGCGACCTCGGGGGCTAACCCTGAACGTCGACCGCACGACGCAGCTCGCCAGGATTTGGGTACGATGCTCGAGCCCTGGTAGCTCAACTGGTTAGAGCAGCGGACTCTTAATCCGAAGGTTGAGGGTTCGAGTCCCTCCCGGGGCACTACGAGAAGCCCCCGTCAGTGACGGGGGCTTTCTTCTTTCTCGAGGGAGCCGACCGCCGCGGGATCCGCAACGTGATCCTCCCGGCGGCGGCTGCCGCGTCTGACGGCGGCGGTGGCCCTGTACGGCGGCGCTAGAACGCCCCGTGGCGTCCGAAGACGGCGGGGATCGTCTTGACCAGGATCGACAGGTCGAGCGAGACCGACCAGTGCTCCAGGTACAGGAAGTCCAGGCGGACCATGTCGTCGAAGTCCAGGTCGGAGCGGCCCGAGACCTGCCACAGCCCGGTGACGCCCGGCAGCACCAGGTAGCGCTTCTTGTGCCACTCCTCGAGCCGGTCGTAGTCCCGCTGCGGCAGCGGTCGCGGACCGACCAGGGACATCTGACCGTTGAGCACGTTCAGCAGCTGCGGCAGCTCGTCGAGCGAGAGTCGCCGGAGCAGCTTGCCGACCCGGGTCACGCGCGGGTCGTCGCGGATCTTGAAGATCGCGCCCCCCGCCTCGTTGAGGTCCTCGAGCTCGCCCTGCTGCAGCTCGGCGTCCTGCAGCATCGTGCGGAACTTGAGGCAGTCGAACGGCACGCCGCCGACGCCGGGGCGCCGTGAGCGGTAGATCGCCGGTCCGGGGCTGGTCAGCCGGATCGCCGCCGCGATCGCCAGCATCAGCGGGCTGATCACCACCAGGATGACCATGCTGACGACCAGGTCGAAGGTGCGCTTGACGACGAAGTCGAGGCCCTCGGAGACGGGCGGCCGCAGCTCGAACAGCGGCACGGCCTGACCGGGCAGGAACTCCGCCCGCTGGACCAGGATCTCCATCGTCGACGGCGCGATCCGCACGTGGACGCCGCGCTGGTGGGCCTGGTCGACGACGTCCAGCACCAGGTCCTGCGGGAACGCCGGGTCGGTGATGATCAGCTCGTCGACCTGCTCCGCGTCCAGCAGCCGCGGCAGGTCCGCGAC
>JBAZOW010000118.1:0-10785 GCA_041648495.1 Patulibacter sp. | reverse complement strand
CGCCGTCCTGGTGCTGCTCGCCGTCGCGGTGCTCGCGTGGGCCGGCTGGACCGTGGCCCGAGCCGCGTCGCCGGCCACGACGACGATCGTCTCGCTGCTCGTGGTGCTCGCAGCCTCCGGCGGGGCGCTGACGGCCGTCACCCCGAACAGCGCGGCCAGCGTCCTGGCGTTCGTGGCGGTGGTCGTCGGTGGCATCCGGCTCGGCGGGCGTGCGGCGGCGGCGCTGCTCGCGTCCGCCGTGCTCGCCCTGGCGTGCGGCGCGGCGGTCTGGGACACCGACCTCACGACGGTGCTGGCCTACGTCGCGGGCCTGATCGCCGCCACGTTCGGCGGGCTGAACCGCCACCAGAGCGTGGCCCGGGCCGAGCAGACCGAGCTGCTGCTGGCCGAGACCCAGCGCTCACGCGAGGAGCAGCTGCGGGCGGCCGCGCTCGGCGAGCGCACCCGGATCGCGCGCGAGATCCACGACGTCCTCGCGCACGCGCTCTCGGGCCTGGCCATCCAGATCGAGGCCACCCGGGCGCTGGTCGAGCGGGACGCCGAACGCGCGCAGATCGTGGAGCGGTTGACTGCGGCGCATGCGCTGGCACGCGAGGGGCTGGACGAGACCCGGCGGGCGGTCGGTGCGCTGCGCGGGGACGCCCCGCCGCTCGAGCCGGCGCTGCGGCGCTTGCTGGACGAGCACCGCGCCGCCGCACCGGGTCCGGCGGCGAGCCTCGTCGTCGACGACGCGGTGCCCGACGAGGTACCGGCCTCACAGGTCGTCGCGCTCGTCCGCACCGCGCAGGAAGCACTCACCAACGCGCGCAAGCACGCTCCGGGCGCCGCCGTCGCCGTTCGGCTGGACGTCGACGGCGATCCGGGGTCGGGATTGCGGCTGACGGTCGAGGACGACGGCACGGGGTCCGCAGCCGGCAGGACGGAGCTGGCCGTCAGCGGCGGCGGCTACGGTCTGCGGGGCATGCGCGAACGGGCGGAGATCCTCGGAGGCCGGTTGACGGCGGGGCCGCGCGCCGACGGGCCGGGGTGGCGGGTGATGCTGACGGTGCCGGCGTCGGGCGCCCCCGACGAGGTCCGGGCGTGAACGATCCGGTCCGTGTCGTCGTGGCGGACGATCAGGCGATCGTTCGCGAGGGGCTGGCGACGTTGCTCGGCCTGCAGCCGGGGATGACGGTCGTCGGGACGGCGGGCGACGGGGCGCGCGCGTTGGAGCTGGTCGCCGAGCACGCCCCCGACGTCGTGCTGATGGACCTGCGGATGCCGGGCGTCGACGGCGTGGCGGCGACCGAGCGGATCGGCGAGCACCACCCTGACGTCGCCGTCGTGGTGCTGACCACCTACGCCGACGACGAGTCGATCCTCGGGGCGCTGCGGGCCGGCGCCCGCGGCTATCTGACCAAGGACGCGACGACCGCCGAGATCGTGCGGGCGATCGAGGCGGCCGCGGCGGGGCAGACGCTGCTCGATCCCGTGGTCCACCGGCGCCTGCTCGATGCGGCGAGCGGCCGGGTCGCGTCGCCAGCGCCGAGCGCCACGGAGTCCCCGCTGCCCGACGGCCTCACCCCACGCGAAGCCGAGGTCCTGCGGCTGATCGCCCAAGGGCGTTCGAATCGGGAGATCGCGGCGACGCTGGTGGTCAGCGAGGCGACGGTCAAGAGCCACGTGAACCACCTGTTCTCCAAGGCCGGGGTCCGCGATCGAGCGCAGGCCGTCCGCTACGCCTACGAGCACGGACTGACGGAGCCGTAGCGGTCGTCGACGGTGACGGGGGGCCGGCAGGCCTCGCGGTACGGCGCGAGCGAGCGGTTTGCCGAGAATCGGGCAGCCCGACGGCAGCCGTCGCCCGGCTGGATCGGCCGGTACCGTAGCGGGTCATGTCTGCGCCGGATTCCGCTGCCACCGACCGTACAGCCGCGCACGACGACCGGATCCGCGACCTGGTGCGCGACACGGTCGGGAGTGCGCCGGTCGCCCCCAACCGCTACCGCTCCAACTGGGCGGGACTGGTCGACGAGGGACAGGTCGGAGAGACGCTGCGGGTGGCCGGCTGGGTTCACCGTCGCCGTGACCACGGCGGTCTGATCTTCGTCGACCTGCGCGACCGCTCCGGCCTGCTGCAGGTCGTCTTCGACCCGGACAGCTGCGGCCCCGAGGCGTTCGCCGCCGCCGAGCGTCTGCGTCCTGAGCACGTGCTCTCGGTCGCCGGTGAGCTGACCGGCCGCGGCGCGGAGCATGTCAACCCGAAGATGACGACCGGCACCGTCGAGCTGCGCGCGAGCGAGCTGCAGACGCTGGCCGAGGCCGAGACCCCGGCCTTCGCCGTCGACGAGGACGGTCCGGTCGACGAGCTGCTGCGCCTGAAGCAGCGGGTGATCGACCTGCGTCGTCAGCGCACCAAGGATGCGATCCTGTTGCGCTCGCGGATCGTCCGCTCGATCCGCGAGGCGATGGACGAGGAGGGCTTCCTCGACATCGAGACGCCCTACCTGACCCGTTCGACGCCCGAGGGCGCGCGCGACTTCCTGGTGCCGTCGCGCCTGCAGCCGGGCACGTTCTACGCGCTGCCGCAGTCGCCGCAGCTGTTCAAGCAGCTGTTCATGGTCGCCGGGTTCGAGCGCTACTACCAGGTGGTCCGCTGCTTCCGCGACGAGGATCTGCGCGCCGACCGCCAGCCCGAGTTCACCCAGCTCGACGCCGAGCTGAGCTTCGTCGACCAGGACGACGTGATGGGCACGTTCGAGCGCGTGATGGCTCGCGCCTTCGAGGCCGGCGGCCTCGACGCGGTCGCGCCCGCCTGGGAGCGGATGTCCTACGACGAGGCGGTCCTGCGCTACGGCAACGACCGTCCCGACCGCCGCTTCGGCCTGGAGATCCAGGAGCTGTCGACGGCGCTCAAGGACACCGAGTTCAAGGTCTTCGCCGGCACGCTGGCGTCCGGTGGCGTGGTCCGCGGCATTAACGCCGGCGGTCTGACCGTCCCGCGCAAGCAGCTTGACGAGCTGACCGAGATCGCCAAGAAGGCCGGGGCCGGGGGACTGGTCTGGGGCTTCGTCGAGCCCGACGGCTCGTGGCGCTCGCCGATCGCCAAGTTCCTCACGCCCGAGGAGATCGAGGCGATCAAGACGACGCTCGACGCCTCGCCCGGCGACCTGCTGCTGATCGTCGCCGATAAGGCCCCGGTCGCCGCCAACGTGCTCGGTGTCCTGCGGCTGGAGCTGGCCGATCGGTTCGACCTGCGCGAGGACCGCAACGACGTGCTCTGGATCGTCGACTTCCCGTCGTTCGAGCGCTCCGCCGACGGCCAGCGCTGGGACGCGGTCCACCATCCCTTCACGCAGCCCTGCGCCCCGGACGGCAGCGACGTCACGGCCGAGGATCTGGCTCCGGGTGGCCGCTTCGGCGACGGCGGGGACCCGAATTCCACCACCTACCCCGGCCCGGGAGCGCTCCGTTCGCGCGCCTACGACCTGGTCGTCAACGGCTGGGAGGTCGGCGGCGGCTCGATCCGCATCAACCGCGTCGATCAGCAGCAGGCCGTGCTCAGCCTGCTCGGCTTCTCGGCCGAGGATGCGCAGGAGCAGTTCGGCTTCCTGCTCGACGGGCTCAAGGCCGGCGCCCCGCCGCACGGCGGCATCGCCTTCGGCATCGACCGCCTGGCCGCGCTCTGCGCCCGCCGCGACTCGCTGCGCGACGTGATCGCGTTCCCGAAGACGGCGTCCGGCGGCGACCCGCTGACCGGTGCCCCGGCGCCCGTCGAGGCCAAGCAGCTCGGCGAGCTGGGCATCAAGTCGACGGTGGCTCCGCCGGCGGCGTAGGTCGCCGGACCGGCCGTCACGTCGCTCCGGGGTGACGGCCACGCCGCGGAATCCGTGGTCGTTGCGCTGGCGCGCTGACCCGATTCCGCGCGCTCCGCTTCCCAGAGCCCGATCTCAGCGGGGAGGGGTGCCGCCGACCAGGCGCTTCGACGCGGTCGAGGCCACGTCCTGTCCCTGAGCGAGAGCCGCAGCGATCTCGGTCGCCCGCGCGGCACTCGTCGCGGAGCCGACGGCCGACCAACGCAGCACCCGATCCGGCGGACCGGCGGTGTGCGCCTCGATCACCCACGGCAGGCCGCGAGCGTGGCGAAGGCGCTGGATCGCCAGGGCTCCCAGCCAGAGGACCGCTTCCACCAGCAGGACCGCGAAGCCGAGCACCCAGAGCAGGATGCCCACGATGTCGGGCGCGAACTCGACTCGATGCCGCAGCCGCCACGGTGCGCGTACGCGACGAACGGTCCAGGCGGTCCCGTCCGGGGCGACGACCGCCTGCGTCATCGCTCGAGGCGGCCGGCGTCCTGTGTCCGAGCTCGGGCATCGGCGTCGATCGACGACGCGGCGCCGCCGAACGGCGCCCCGACCCGCTCGAGCTCGGCGACCTCGGCCTCCCAGGCGGGCACGTCCAGGCCGAGCACGCTTCCCGCCGGGTCGACCAGGATCGGCACCTCGCGTCCGTGCGACGCCCAGAGGTGCGCACGGTCCCCGAGGAAGCACGAGACCGTCGTCAGCTGGTCCTCGGCGGCGCCGACCACGTACAGGGAGACCTGCTTCTTGCTCCACCGCACCGAGGCGCCGCCCTCACCGCCCACGCCGTAGGGCCCGGTATCGACGATGTGACCGCGGGCGGCCGCGCCGGCGATCGCCGGATTCGGGTCCGGGATGGCGAACGTCAGCGCGCCCTTGATGCGATCGAACAGGCCCACGGTGCTCCCTGAGTAGACGGGGGACACGTTACACCCGGGCTCGGCCGGCGACGGGTCCGTCTACCCCGCCGGGTCGGCGGCGGGGGAACCCTGCGAGCTCGCGGAGGGATCCTGGGGGGAGGTGACGGGTCGTACCGGGGCCGGCGGACCGGGCGGGGTCGGCGAGGCGGGCGGACCATGATCTATCCCGATCCGCGCGTGCAGGCGGCGCAGCGGGGCGGGGGACCACCAGTTCCACTTGCCCAGCAGCGCCATCAGCGAAGGCACGAGGAACGCGCGGACGACGAAGGCGTCGAGCAGCACGGCGAACGCGGCCCCGGCGCCGAGCTCCTGGAGGAAGACGACGTCGGACATCAGGAACGCGCCGAGGGCCACGGCGAGCAGGATCGCCGCTGCCGTCACGATCCCCCCGGTGCGCTGGATCCCGATCGCCACGGTCTCGCGCTCGCTCCACTCGGGGTGGGCGTCGCGCGCCTCCTTGATCCGGGTCAGCAGGAAGACGCCGTAGTCGGTCGAGAGGCCGAAGACGATCGCGACCATCACCAGGAAGTCGGTCTGCTCGATCCCACCCTGGCTGCGGTAGCCGAGCAACGACTCGAAGCGCCCGTCCTGGAAGACGAAGACCAGCATGCCGGTCGCCGCGGCCGTCGTCAGCAGGTTCATGAAGAGCGTCTTGATCGGCAGCAGCACCGACCCGGTCATCAACCAGAGGATGATCAGCGTGCTGCCGACCAGTAGCCCCATCGCCAGCGGCAGCTTGTCGCTGACCGCGGCGCGCTGGTCGCTGGTCGACGGACCACTGCCGCCGAGCTGCGCGGGGAACGGCGCGTCGGTCGCCCGGATCGCGTCGACCATCTCCAGCGAGCTCGGGGAGATCATGCTGCTGGCCCCGCGGATGTCGATCATCCACAGACCGTCGGCGAGCGGCCTCGGCTCCGCGACGCTCACAACGTCGGGCACGGAGCGCAGGCGCTCGGCGTACGCGGCGAGCTCGTCACCGGCGTCTTTCGGCGCGTCGATCGCGAGGTACTGGGCGTTCGTCGAGAGCGTGGGGAAGTCCCGCTGCACCGCGTCGTTCACGATGCGTGCGCTCTTGCTCGTAGGCAGGATCGACGCGTCGACGCCCGCCCACTTGGTCTTCAGCGCGGGCGCGGAGAGCAGCAGCATCAGTGCCATCGCGGCGACGGCGAAGAGTCCGGGACGGCCCATCACCGTGCGGGCGGTCGCGTACCAGCGTCCCTGCCCGTCCGGCAGCGGCTTGACGCGCCCCAGGCGCTTCCCGAGCAGGATGAACGCCGCCGGCAGGAAGGTCAGGGCGACGGCGCCGGCAACCAGCGAGACCATCAGGCCGCCGATGCCCATCGAGTAGAGGAACGGCAGCGGGAAGACGCAGAGGCAGGCGAGCGCGGCGGCGATCGTCACGGAGCTGAAGATCACCGTTCGTCCGGCCGTCGCCATCGTCCGCCGGACCGCCTCGGGCGGCTCGAAGCCGGCGCCCAGCTCCTCGCGGAAGCGCGCCACGAGGAACAGGCTGTAGTCGATCGCCAGGCCGAGGCCGAGGCCGATCACGAGGTTGAGTGCGAACGGCGACAGCTCGATCCCGATGTTCACCACCCGCAGCAACGCGAACGTGGTCAGCACCGAGACGATCCCGATCGCGAGCGGCAGGACCGCGGCAGCGACGCCGCGGAAGAAGATCAGGGCCAGCACCAGCAGGATCGGGAACGCGAGCAGCTCGCCGCGGGCCAGATCCTCGGCGGCCTGTTGGTTGACCTGCATGAACGCGACGTCGGCCCCGCCGAGCTGCACGTCGTCGCGGCCCGCGAACGTCTGCTCGAGCCGGTCGACGGCGTCGTCGCGGTTGACCTCGTGCTTGAGCGACGTCGCGATGATCGTCGCCGACCCATCCTTCGAGACGAGCGGGGTGCGGTCACCCGGCTCAGGAGCGACCGCCGCCGCGACCGCAGGATCGCGCTTCAGGGCGGCCACGGCCGAGGCGACCGCGGGGCTGTCCGGCGCCGCGTCGACGAGCGCCAGGACCCCCGGCTCGGCGCTGCCGCCGGTCGCTCGTTCGATCGCCACGCGGGCGGCGGTCGACTGGGACCCGGCGTCGTCGAAGGCGCGCTCCGACTGCAGCACCTGGGTCGCTGGTCCGCCGAACAGGCCGGCGACCAGCAGAAGGAGGAAGGCGCACAGCGCCATCCGGCGGGGGTGGGTGGTTCCGAGCTTGGCGAGGCGAGCGAGCATGGGGTCTCCCGAGGCGGGCGGACGGCGGTCGCTGATCACTGTACATGTACGACCGTCATGTAGGAAGTACACTTGTTGGATTCCCGGTCCCTCCGACTTCCGTCTAGGCTGAATCCATGGCCGTCCGTCCCCGCAGCCCCCGTGGAGAAGGTGAGCGTCTTCGCGCCACCTTGCTCGACGTGGCTACGGAACTGCTGGCTGAGGTCAACGACATCGACCGCCTGTCGATCCGCGCGGTCACCGCGCGCGCCGGGGTCAGCCCGTCCGCGCTCTACATGCACTTCGCGGACAAGGACGCCCTGGTCGACGCGATCAAGGAGCGGTGCTTCACCGAGTTGCGCGAGTGGGTCGAGGTGGCCGGGCGCGATGCTTCGGACCCCGGACAGCGACTGCTGGCGATGGGGCAGGCCTACCTGGCGTTCGCCCGCGAGCGCGCGGGCTGGTACGCGGTCTGCTTCCAGACCCGGTTCGGGCCCCAGGGCGAGGAGATGACCCCGCCGAATCGGGACACCGAGGACGCGGACGCGCTGGTCTTCCTCGACCTGATGGACGCGGTGGCCGCGGTCCGTCAGACGACCGAGGAGGAGATCTACGAGATCGCGACGATCCTCTGGACGGCCCTGCACGGACGCGCGTCGCTGATGCAGGCGATGCCCGCCTGCCCGTTGCCGCCCGAGGACCAGTGGCTGCGGCGGCTGTCCCTCGTGGTCGTCGGGGGCGCCGACGCCCCCGCGGTTTCGTAGCGGTCGACCCGAGCGGCTGGAGCGCTGCAGGTCTTGGGGCTAATACCCCAGGTGGTTCCGCCGCTGCTCGTCACGCTCGGCGAGCTTCTTCGCCTTGCGCTCCTTGCGGCTGAGCTTGCGGCCACGGACGACCGTGCTGCCGCCCATCAGCGAGATCAGTCGGATGTGCACCACCGGACCACCAGGATCGGGCGTCGGGTCGCCGATCTTCGCCTCGTTGCCGCCCATCAGCGCGAAGTCCGAGATCTTGACGTTCATGTGGTCGGGGATCCGGATCTCGGACCCGCCCATGACCGAGTAGACGTTGAGCTCGACGTCGCGGTCCGCGAGCTCGACGTCGCAGAGGTCCAGGTCGCTGCCGCCCATCACGTTGATCGCGTGGCACTGCCGCCCCAGCCGCCAGTGGCCCTTGCGGGTCACGCCGCCCATGATCGCGACCAGCCAGCGGTCGCCGTCGTCGCCGGCCCGCACCGGAACGCGCCCCTCGCTGCGCCGAACCGCATCCGCCCGGGCCCCGGCGAGCACGTGGTCGCGCCGATCGGCCGGCACCACGACGTCGGCGACCAGGCGCTCGAGGTCCTGGTGGTCGACCGCGGCGTACGCGGCGTCGAGCCGCTCGTCGAGCTCGTCGACGGTCAGGCGTCCCTCGCCGGCGGCGGTGCGCAACACGTCGGCGATCTGCTCGCGCTCGGCATCCGACGCGCGCAGCACCGGAACGCGCCGATCGGGGGTCGGATGGTCGTCGGGGCCAGCCATCGACATCAGCGTATCGCTCGGGCCGCGGGCCGCGGCCGCGAACCGGTGGACGAGCTACGCCGGCGGGTCGGGTGACGGCTCCGCCAGCCCCTTGATCCCGGGGTTCAGCAACTGCGTGACCCACTCGACGACGATCTCGGGGTCGACGTCCTGGTTGCTGCGCCACCAGTAGGCCAGGCCCTCGAAGGCGCCGTTCAGCGCGGAGGCCAGCGAGTGGACCTTCCACGGTTCCAGCTCGGCACCCAGCGAGGTCAGCGTCTCGGACGTCAGCGACGCGATCAGCGCGCTCTGCTGCATCCGCAGCGCGTGGATCGGCTCGGCGCCCGGCTCCGGGCCGGCCGTCAGCAGCAGGTCCCAGCCGCCGTTCTTCTCGGCGACGAAGCGGATGAAGGCGACGGCCCCGGCGCGCATCCGCTCCTCGGGGCCGGTGGTCGAGAGCGCGGCGCTGGCGACGATCTCGGCGAGCTCGCGCCCGGCGGTCTCGACGCACGCCAGGTACAGCTCCTCCTTGTTGCCGACCAGGTCGTAGACGACCGGCTTCGAGACCCCGGCCGCCGCCGCGATCTCGTCCATCGAGGTCGACTGGTACCCGCCCTCGGCGAACAGCCGGAGGGCGATCCGGCGGATCTGCTGCTCGCGCACCGCGCGCGGCACCCGGCCGTGGGGATAGTCCTCGACGCTGCGGGACGGACCCGTCCCGTCCGGTGCGGAGACCGGTGATCGATCGGCTGACTCGGGCATGCCCCTCCTATGTTGTCCGATGGAGCGGCGGGGCGTCGGACCGTGGCCTAGCCGGGGTCGAGCGTGCCGGGGACCCAGCCGTCGCCGGTACCGCCGGCGGCGGGCAGCGCGCCCCGCGGACGCAGCCACCGCCGCAGGTGCCGAGCGACCTCGTGGTGGTGGAGCAGATCGAAGTGGCTGAGACCGCCGAGCGTGACGACGTCGTCGGCGGCGAACAGCAGGCGCCGGACCCCGCGGGCCGCCGAGCTGGCGCTGCTCGGGGTCACCAGCAGATCGCCGAGCACCTTCGCGGCCCACCAGGCCTCGGGGTTCTTCGCCAGGGTCGCGGCGACCACGTGGTGCTGCACGCCGGGCAGCAGCGGCACGGCGGCGCCGCGCTCGCCCCAGGGCCACGGGTCGTTGCGGGGCGGATGGTGGTCGTCGGTCAGGGTGCCGTCGCGCAGGTCGAGCACCCCGTCGCTGCGCAGGTTCAGCAGCGCTCCGACGAACCGGCTCTCCGGCAGGCGGTCGAGCAGCGAGGCCGCGGTGGCGGCGGCCCGCTCCAGGCTCGCCCCGAGCAGTGGACTGCCGAGCAGCACCACGTGGTCGAGCTCGTCGATCCAGCGGTGGCCGGAGTCGGCGGCGACGTGGGTTGCGCTGCGGCAGACCAGGCCGCCCATCGAGTGTCCGATCAGGCTGAGGTCGCGGATCCCGTCCGGCCAGGCCGCGGACAGCCGCTCGAGCAGCGACGCCAGTTCGAGCCCGTTGGCGGCGATCCGGCGTCCGCTGTTGTAGCGGACGGTGAGCACGGCCATGCCGAGCTCGCGACGCAGGACGTCGGCGTAGGCCGTCTGCCGGTGGTCGCGTGCGGTCCAGGCGTCGTCGGTCATGCCGAGTCCGTGGACGAGCACGGCCACGCGCCCGGAGGCGAGCGGGAACGCGCGGCGCAGGCTCTCGGGGTCGATCGGCAGGTCGCGTGCGTCGTGGCGGAGCGTCATCGGGACCGCCAGCGCGCTGTCGACCGGGGCGAAGCGGTCGCCGAACGCGCCGTTCAGCGCCCCGATCGCGGTCGCACCGAACCGCTGGTCGCGCAGCGCCGTGTCGTCGGCGGCGAACAGCGCCGCGGCGTGCCCGGCGACCCGTAGCCCGGTGTCGCCGATCGTGCGGACGGTCGCGTAGATCGCCCGCGCGGTCTCCCGTTGCGCGGGAGCGATCACCGGAACCGGCGGCGTCCGGTTGGCGACGGCCTCGTGCACGCTCTCGACCTGGCCGACGAGACCGGTGAACGCGCGGCCCGCGGCCTCGCCGAGCGCGCGAAGCTCGGCGGGGGTCATCGGGGCATCCGGGGGTGGGTCACGGCATCTGCCATTGAGTGCACAACTGTACACAAATAACCAGCGGGGACCAAGCGGTTCGGCGTTCCGAGCGGTCGCCGACCCGGTGTCCGATCAGGATCCGCGCGGTCCGCTGATCTCGTCGGCCAGGGACCCGTAGGCGTCGCGCAGCTCGCGCTTGAGGATCTTGCCGCTGGCGTTCTTCGGCAGCGCGTCGATCGACCGGAAGGCCTTCGGCACCTTGAAC
>JBAZOW010000117.1:0-10793 GCA_041648495.1 Patulibacter sp. | reverse complement strand
GTCCGCGCCTGCGGCTCGATCTCCAGGCGGTAGAGCTCGGTGATCGCCCCGGTCGTGTGCGAGCGGTGGATCAGGTGAGCGTCGAGCGACCAGCCGAGGATCCTGGTGCCGCCGTCGGCCCGCACCACGAGCGGCGCGTCGTCGGCGTGCTCGGTGACCAGCTCCGCGACGGTCACGCCGAGTGCCCGCCCGAGCGCCTGGATCGTCTCGATCGTCGGGTTGCCGCGTCCCGCCTCGAGCTGGGTCAGCGTCCCCTTGGCGATGCTCGCGTGCTGGCCGAGCTCGACCAGCGAGAGACCGCGGTTGCGACGGAGCCGCCGCACGTTGGCCCCCACGGTCTGCGCCACGCTGTGCACGCCGCAACCGTACCGCCGTGGACCCCCGGCGGGAAGGGGACGTAGGTCACCCTACGGTTCGACCAAGCCGCGGCGGATCGCGTAGCGCGCCAGCTCGACCCGGTTGCGCAGGCCGAGCTTCTCCAGCACGTTGGAGCGGTGACGCTCGACGGTGTGCGGGCTGATCACCAGCTGGGCGGCGATCTCGTCGGTCGTGTGGCCCTCAGCGATCTGCTTGACGACCTCCTGCTCGCGGGCGGTCAGCAGGTCCTCCGGCAACGGCTCGCCGCGCTGCGCGCCCTCCAGGAAGTCCTGGACCAGGGTCTGGACCGCACGGGGGTAGAGGAACGGCGTGCCGCGCATCGCCGAGCGGCAGGCCGCGACCAGGTCGCGGTTGGCCGACGACTTCAGCACGTAGCCGGCGGCCCCGGCCTTCAGCGCCTCGAACAGGTACTGCTCGTTCTCGTGCATCGAGAGCAGCAGGATCCGCAGCTCGGGTCGCCGGCGGCTGAGCTCGCGGGCGACCTGGATCCCGGTGCGCTGCGGCATCGAGACGTCGAGGATCGCCAGGTCCAGCCGCAGCCCCTCGTCGAGCCCGCGCTGGACGGCCTCGGTGCCGTCGGAGGCCTCGGCGACGACCTCCAGGTCGTCCTCGGCGTCGAGGATCAGCTTGATCCCGTCGCGGACCAGCGTGTGGTCGTCGGCGAGCAGGATCCGGACGGGTCCGTCGGGGGTCATGGCAGGTCTCGTTCGAGGGGTACGGAGAACCGGACGGTGGTGCCGCTCTGCGGGTCGGACGCGATGCTCAGCGTGCCGTCGACCAGCCGCGAGCGCTCGCGCATGCCCGCGATCCCGCCGTCGCGGGGCGCTTCGGCGACGAAACCCGTGCCGTTGTCGCCGACGGTCAGCACGACGTGCTCGCCGTCCCGCCGCAGGGCGACGGTGGCGCGGCTCGCGTCGGCGTGGCGGATCACGTTGGTCAGCGCCTCCTGGGCGATCCGGTAGACCACCAGCTCGACCTCGGCGCCGAGGTCGGGGATCGGGCCCTCGAACGCGCGGTCGACGCCGAGTCCGCTCTCCTGGGTGACCCGGGAGGTCAGCGCGATCAGGGCGTTGACCAGACCGAGGTCGTCGAGCACCTCGGGACGCAGCCGCCGGGAGATCCCGCGGACGTCGCTGAGCGCGCGAGCGACGGTGCGCTGCATCGGCTCGCGGGCGTCGGCGGGCAGGTCCGCGCGCTCGATCTGGAGCGCCAGCGCGGTCAGGGTCTGGCCGAGCTCGTCGTGGATCTCGCTGGCCACCCGTCGTCGCTCGGCGTCCTGGGCGGCGACGGTCCGCCGGTCGCTCTCGAGCCGCTCGATCCGGAACCGCTCGAGCATCTGCTCGAACGCCTCGACCAGCCGCGTGACCTCGTCGTCGTCGGGCAGCACGTGGCCGCGCAGGTCCGGGACGGGCTCGCGCGGGTCGACGGTGCCCATCGCGTCGGCCAGCCGCTTGAGCGGCGCGATCAACCGGCGCAGTCCCAGGTGGATCACCAGCAGGACGACCCCGAGGCCGACGAGCACGCTGCCGGCGGCGGGGATCCCGGCCGGCGTCGTGATCCGCAGCGGCGAGACCAGCAGCAGGATCGCGACCAGCCCGAGCACCAGCGCCTCCGCCAGGAAGATCTGGCGGGCGAGCGACATCCGCATCAGGACCTGGGGCAGGGGCATCCTCGGACCGTGCCAGATCGCGACGGCGGGCGTCACGGGGTGGGCTGGATCCGCGTCACCCGGAGCTCGCGGCGGCGGCCGTCCGGCAGCGCGACCACGGCGGTGTCTCCGACCTCGGAGCCGATCAGCGCCCAGCCGACCGGGGACGTGACCGAGACCGCGATCGAGCCGGGCGGGTCGTCGGGCGGCGCGAGCACGGTCAGCGTGTAGTGGCAGGATTTGCGGCCGTCGTGGACCTCGACCGTGGTGCCGACCACGGCCCGCGGCGGTGCGTCGTCGGCGACCACCTGGGCCTGGGCGAGCGCCTGCTCGACCAGCACGATCCGGCTCTGGAGGTCCGTGCCGGGATCGGGTCGGGTCTCGTCGTGGCGGTCGCGGGCGTCGCGGTCGGCCTGCAGACCCGCGAGCATCGCCTCCAGCTCGGCCCGGCTGGCGGCCGTCATCAGCAGTTCTCGACCGTGGGGCAGCAGCGCGGGCAACATCTCATCCACGGTGAACCGTCGGGCCCCGGCGCGCCATTGCGGGTCCCGACCATCTCGGTCCTCGACCGGGCCGTGCCCCGGGCGCCCGACCGCGATCGGGTCGGGCCCCGGACGGCACCGCGTGACGGATCTCCCAGCCGGCGCGCGTCGGGGGGCCATCGGCAGGGGTACCCTATGGATATGCCTGCTGCCGCTTACGCCGGTAAGGAGTGCGTCTGCCAGTTCAAGCGCGGGATCTGCGATCAGACCTGCGTGAAGGACATGCTGGACACGCCCTTCTACATCGCGTGCCTGCGCTTGCGAGGCCGCAAGTGCCTGGTGATCGGCGGCGGTGAGCTCGGTCTGGAGAAGACCGAGGGCCTGCTGGCCTGCGACGGCGACGTGGTCGTGATCGCTCCCGAGGTCAAGCCCGAGGTCGAGCAGCTGGCCGCCGAGGGCTCGATCGTCTGGGAGCAGCGGGAGTACGCGGGCAAGCAGGATCTCGAGGGCAAGTTCCTGGTGATCGCCTGCACCGACGACACCGACACCAACATCGGGATCTACAACGACGCCGAGGAGCGGGCGATGCTCGCCAACATCGTCGACGTCCCGCCGCTCTGCAACTTCATCCTGCCCGCGATCGTGCGCACCGGGCCGCTGGCGATCGCGATCTCGACCGCCGGCGCGTCGCCCGCGCTGGCCAAGCGGATGAAGACCGAGGTCTCCGAGCTGTTCGGCGAGGAGTACGCGCGGCTGGCCGTGATGCTCAACGACGTCCGCGGCTGGGCCAAGGGCAACCTGCCGACCTACCAGGACCGCAAGGTCTTCTTCGAGGGGATCGTCAACGGCTCCCCCGACCCGATCACGTTGCTCCGCGAGGACCGCGCTGGTGAGGTGCTGACGCTGATCGCGGCGGCCCGGGAGCGCGCCGAGCACGAGCTGGCGTCCGCGTCGCCGCAGCCGAGCTGATCCGAGCGGGGCGGCGGCGGGTCAGCCCGCCGGCTTCCAGCTGTCGAGCCCGTCGGAGACGATCCGCGAGGCACGACGGATGTCCTTGCGGACCGCAGCCTGCAGCGCGGTCCCGGTCAGTCCGGCCAGGATGTGCCGGCGCCGGGTGACCATGTGGACGTCCCAGACGGCGATCAGCGCGCGGGCCGCGAGCTGCGGCTCCGGGTCCTCCCGATCGACGCCGGCCTCCTCGGCGAGCTGCTCCGCCACGACGTCGACCAGTCGCGCCATCAGGTCGCGCATCCCCGCCCTCAGCGCCGGGGTGGTCTCGATCAGCCGCCCGAACTCGAGCATCATCGGCTGGATCAGGTCCTCGGCGGCGACGTAGTGCTCCAGCTCGTGCTCGAGCATCCGCTCGACCGCGTCGGCGGCCGACGACCCCGGCGGACGATCGCGCAACGCGCTCCGCAGCTCGTCGGCCAGTTCGTCGGCCCGGTCGAAGACCAGCGACTCCTTGGTCGGGAAGTAGTTGTAGACCGTCTTCTCGGAGACGCCGACCTCGGCCGCGATCTCGGAGACCCGGACGGTGTCGAAGCCGCGCTCGCAAAACATCAGCGTGGCGACGTCCGAGATCTGCTGGCGGGTCAAGCGCTTCTTGCGCTCGCGGAGCCCTTCCTCGCGAGGCGGCTTGGCGGTCGGGTGCGCGTCGCGCATCCCGGTGATCGCGGCCAGGACCTCTTCGCGGCTCCACCCGGGGTGGAGGTCCCGGCGTAGCTGGCGATCGGGGGCGTCGGCGGTCACCCGCCCAGCCTAACCGACAAAGGTGAGTGACAGGAAAGTTCTAGCGACTAGATTTTTCGCGCGCGCGGGAAGCCACGAGGAGGAACGCCCGCGCACCGCGGGCCCCGGCCGACCGCCCGGGCGTCAGCGGGAGCGGCGGTCGCGCTGCGCCTTGGCGCGCTCGGCGGCCAGCTGCTCGCGCCAGTCCTCGCCCCAGATCTTGTCCCGGAAGACGTAGACGAAGATCCCGCCGGCGACGATCGCGACGACGGTCTGGATCCCCTCGTTGCCGACCAGCGGCTTCAGCGCGGTCCAGACGAGGATCATCAGCAGGACCAGCAGGCAGATCCAGAACAGGCGGCCGCGGCGCTTGGGTTCCTCGTCCACGGGGTCGGTTCGATCGTTGCGAGCCATACCCGCGCAGGGTACCGACGTCGGTCTCCGCGTAGGCTTCCCGACCGATGCCCGTGCCCCCGACCACCTCGTCCGACCCGCCGGCGGTACGCCTGGTCGACGTGGCGCGGCGACGCGGCGAGCGGATGGTCCTGCGGGACCTGACACTGGAGCTGCCGGCCGGCGGCACGCTGGCGCTGCTCGGCTCCAACGGGGCCGGCAAGTCGACGCTGCTGCGGGTGCTGGCCGGCCTGATGCGCCCGAGCGCGGGGACCTGCGAGGTGCTCGGCTGCAGCCTGCCCAAGCAGCGGGCGGCGTTGCGCGGTCGCGTGGGCTACCTGGCCCACGAGCCGATGCTCTACCGCGACCTGACCGTCCGCGAAAACCTCGTCCACCGCGCCCGCCTGCTGCGGGTGCCTGAGGCGCGGGTCGACGCGCTGCTGGTCGCCACCGGGTTGGAGAAGCGCGCGGCGTTCCCCGTCCACGCGCTCTCGCGGGGCCTGACCCAACGGACCAGCGCCGCGATCGCGCTGCTCGGCGACCCGGAGCTGCTGCTGCTCGACGAGCCGCTGGCCAACCTCGACCCGACCGCGTCGGAGCGCCTCGACGCGCTGCTGGCCGCGCGTCCCGAGCCGATCGCCGACGGCGCGCCGGCGGTCGCCGGCCGCGCGTCGCGGTCGCGGGTGATCGCCGGACACGATCCGGACGCCGCGCTCGCCGCCGCCGACCTGGTGCTCGGCCTGCAGGCCGGCCGGCCGGTGCTGCTGGCCACGCCGGACCGGATCGGCGACGCCGAGATCGGGGCGCTCTACCGATGAGCGCGTGGTTGCACGACGTCCGCACGCTGCTGGCGCTGGAGTGGCGCCGCGAGCGTCGCACCCCGCAGGTGCTGCCGGCGATGACGTTGTTCAGCATCGGCGTCTTCGTCGCGTTCCGCTTCGGGCTGCAGGACGGCTCGGTCGCCGGGCCGCTGGCCGCCGGGATCCTGCTGGTCACGACGCTGCTGGCCGCGTTGCTGGGAATCGGGCGGCTGTGGGCCGCCGAGGAGGACGAGGGCGGCCTGGACGGGTTCCGGCTGACCCCGGTCCCGGCCTCGGCGCTGGTCGCCGCGAAGGCCCTCGCGCTCTGGACGTTCCTCGTCGCGCTGCACCTGATCGCGGTCCCGGCGTTCGCGTTCCTGCTGCTGTCGGACGGGCTGGCGGCCGGGTCGATCCTGCCGCTGATCGGGGCGGTGCTGCTCTGCGACCTGGGCATCGCCTTCGCGGGGACGCTGGTCGGCGCGGTCGCCGCGGCCGCCCGCTCGCGCGAGCTGCTGGTGCCGTTGATGGCGGTGCCGCTGCTGATCCCGCTCGTGGCGATCGCCTCCGAGGTGCTCGCGCCGCTGTTGACGGGGTCGGGCTCGGGGGCGAGTCCTGTGACGGAGGGCCGGTGGTGGCTGGCGCTGGCCCTGTACGATGGGGTGTTCCTGCTGGTCTGCTGGTCGGTGTCCGACGGAATCGTCGAGGACTGACCCGCACGCGACGATGCCCCACGCCCGTCGGCTCCTACCCCTGACCCTCGTCACCATCGCCCTGCTGGCGGTGTGGATCGTCGTGTCCGTGGCCGTCGTCCCGGTCGATCAGACCGAGGGCTTCCGGCAGAAGCTGACCTACCTGCATCCGGCGTTCGCGATCATCACGCTGGTCGCCTTCGTGACCGGCGCGGTCTTCGCCTGGCAGCACCTCAAGCACGACCGCCCGCTCGACGACCTGCGCTCGTACGTGGCGATCCACCTCGGGCAGATCTTCTGCGTGGTCGCGCTGATCACCGGCGGGCTCTGGGGCAAGGCGGCCTGGGGCGTCTGGTGGAGCTGGGACGAGCCGGTGCTCGTGACCTTCCTGATTATCTTCCTGCTGTACGCGACCTACCAGCCGATGCGGTTCGCGATCGAGGATCCCGAGCGCCAGGCGCGCACGGCCTCGGTCTTCGCGGTGACCGCCGGCATCTTCGCCCCGGTCTGCTTCGGCGTCGTGCGGATGACGACCAACCTGCTGCACCCGCAGCCGCTCAACGACCCGGGTTCCAACCTGCCCGGGACGGCCGGGCTGGCGTTCGCGCTGTCGATCCTGGCGCTCGGTGCCGTCTTCGTGACGCTCTGGCACCTGGAGCTGGTCCACAAGAGCACGCGGATCCGCCTGCGCAAGCTGCAACGTCGTGTCGAGGGCGAGGACGCGGTCCCGGTCGTCTCGCGCGCGTCGTCCCCCGTCGTCCTCTGAGCCCGGAGTCGCTGTGCCGTCGATCACCGTCACCCCCGTCCTGGCCGCCGCCGACACCGGCTACATCGTCGCCACGATCGTCGTCTCGGCCGTGGTGCTGATCGCCTACCTGTGGATCGTCGCCGTGCGGGTGCGCAACGCCTCGGCCCAGCTCGACGAGCTGGAGCAGCGCCTCGACCGCCTGCCGATCGACGAGCCCGCCGTGCCCCCCGAGGTCGCCTCGCGATGAACGAGCTGCTGGTCCTCGGTCTGTCGCACAAGACCGCACCGGTGGCGGTGCGCGAGCGGCTGTCCGCGACCGAGCGCCAGACCGAGCAGATCCTGACGCAGCTGGTCGCCCGCGACGCGGTCCACGAGGCCGCGATGCTCTCGACCTGCAACCGCACCGAGGTCTACCTGGTCGTCAGCGACGCCGTTCAGGCCGAGAGCGACGTGCTCGGCCTGGTCGCCGCCAACTCGCGGATCCGCCCGACCGAGCTGGCCAGCCTGGTCTACACGCCGCGCAACTGCGACGCGGCGCGGCACCTGTACCGGGTCGCCAGCGGGCTGGACTCGATGGTGCTCGGCGAGTACGAGGTCCAGGGCCAGGTCAAGCGGTCCTACGAGACCGCGCTGCGGCTCGGCACCACCGGCCCGCTGCTCAACCGGCTGTTCAAGGCCGCGCTGCGGACCGGCAAGCGGGTCCGCACCGAGACCCGGATCGCGGAGCGGCGGACCAGCGTCTCGTCGGTCGCGGTCGGCCTGGCCGCCGAGACGGTCGGCGACCTGCAGGACTCCAACGCGATGATCATCGGCGCGGGCGAGACGGCCGAGCTGACCGCCCAGGCCTTCGCGCTGCAGGGCGTGCGCACGCTGTTCGTCTCCAACCGTCACGCCGATCGCGCCCGCTCGCTGGCCGAGCGGTTTGGCGGCGACGTCGGACGGCTCGACGACCTGCCCGAGCAGCTGGCGTCCGCCGACATCGTGGTCTCGTCGACGGGCTCGCCGCACCCGGTGTTGGGTCCCGAGGACCTCGGCCACGTGATGGCCACCCGCCGCGACGGCGGCAACCAGCGCCCGCTGGTGCTGATCGACATCGCGGTCCCGCGCGACATCGACGCGGAGTGCGCCGCGATCCCGGGCGTCACGCTGCTCGACATCGACGACCTGCAGTCGGCGGTGGCGATGAACCTGGCCGGACGGCTGGACGAGGTCGAGGGTGCCGAGCGGATCGTCGAGGAGGAGATCCACCGGTTCGCCCGCTGGATGGGCCAGCTCGAGGTCACGCCGACGATCGCCGACCTGCGGACCCGCGCGTCGGAGATCGTCAGCTCGGTGGTCGGTGAGAACGCCGGCCGCTGGGAGTCCGCCAGCGACGCCGACCTGGAGCGGATCGAGCGCGTCGCGCAGACCGTCGTCCAGCGGCTGCTGCACGAGCCGACGGTGCGCCTGAAGCAGGCCCGCGACCGGGACGACAGCCACGGCCACGTCGAGCTGCTGCGCGAGCTGTTCGGCCTGGACGACGTGGTGGTACCCGAGCAGCAGCCGAACGTCGCCGCCGCGGGAATCGGATCCCCCGCCCACGTCGTGCCGCCGGGGACCTCGTGGCGTCCCGGGGCCCGGTCCGGCGGGTCGGCGAACGTCCTGCCGCTGACGCCGCGTCGCCCTCGCCCGTCGTGATCCGGCTGGGCAGCCGCCGTAGTCCGCTCGCGTTGGTCCAGGCCGAGGCGGTCGCGGCCATGCTGCGGTCCGGCGACCACGTCGTCGAGATCGTCCCGATCGAGTCGTTCGGCGACCGCCATCGCGCGGCGCCGGACAAGTCGAAGTGGGTGCTGGAGTTCGAGCAGGCGCTGCTCGACGACCGGATCGACCTGGCCGTGCACTCGGCCAAGGACGTTCCCGGCGACCTGCCCGAGGGCCTGGAGATCGCCGCCGCGAGCGGGCGCGAGGACCCGCGCGACGTGCTGATCGGCACGACGTCGCTCGACGCCCTGCCCGATGGTGCTCGGGTCGGCACCGCGAGCCTGCGCCGCGCGTCGCAGCTGCTCGCCGCGCGCCGCGACCTGCGGATCGTCGAGGCCCGCGGCAACGTCGACACCCGGCTCGGCCGGCTGGCGCGCGACCACGAGGATCGGCTCGACGCGATCGTGCTGGCCCAGGCGGGCCTGGATCGGCTCGGCCGCGACCCGGGCGTGCGGACCCTGCTCGACGGCCCGACGTTCGTCCCCGCGCCGGGGCAGGGCACGCTCCTGATCGAGGGGCGGACCGGCGATCCGATCGGCCGGATCGCCCGCGGGCTGCTCCACGACGCGAAGAACGGCGTCTGCCTGCGCGCCGAACGGACCGTCGCGGCCGCGCTCGGCGCGGACTGCACCAGCGCGGTCGGGGCGTTCGCGCGTCACCGCGACGGCGAGCTCGTGCTGACCGGATTCGTCGGCGCGCCCGACGGCTCCGGCTGGGCGATCGACGAGCAGCGCGGTCCGGCGGACGACGCCGAAGCGCTGGGGGCACGGGTCGCCGAGCGGCTCCGCCGTGCGGGGGCCGACGAGTTGCTGGCGGCCGCCCGGGCCGCCGCGCCCTACGATCCCGAGGACTCCGTCCGGAAGGCCCGCCCGTCGTGACCACCCCGCGTCGTCCGCGGGCCGCCGTCCCCACCCGTCCCGACCCCGAAGCCGAGGCCCACCCGTCATGACCACCGAAGGTCGTTCCCCGGCCCCCGGCACCGTGTACCTGGTCGGCGCGGGTCCTGGCGATCCGGGCCTGATGACCGCGCGGGCGCTCGAGCTGATCGCCGCCGCCGACGTCGTGCTCTACGACGCGCTGATCCCGGCGACCGCGCTCGACGGCGCCCGCGAGGACGCCGAGCTGGTCGACGTCGGCAAGCGCGGCGGCGGGGCCCAGGTCCCGCAGGAGACCACCGAGCAGCTGCTGGTCCGCCACGCGCTCGCCGGCCGTTCCGTGGCCCGGGTCAAGGGCGGCGACCCGTTCGTCTTCGGTCGCGGTGGCGAGGAGGCGTCCCGCCTGCGCGCCCAGGGGATCCCGTTCGAGGTCGTCCCGGGCGTGACCGCGGGGATCGCCGGTCCGGCCTACGCGGGGATCCCGGTCACCCACCGCGAGCACGCCCCCGGCGTCGCGTTCGTGACCGGGCACGAGAACCCCGACAAGCCGGAGTCGACGATCGACTGGCCCGGTCTGGCGGGCTTTCCCGGCACGCTGGTCTTCTACATGGGCGTGAAGCGGTTGCCGCAGATCACGGCGTCGCTGATCGGCGGGGGGCGTTCCGCCGACGAGCCCGCCGCGGTGGTGCAGTCGGGCACGGTCGGCGCCCAGCGCGTCGTCACCGGCACCGTCGGCTCGATCGCCGAGATCGCCGCCGAGGCCGGGATCCAGGCCCCCGCGGTGACGGTGGTCGGGTCGGTCGCCTCGCTGCGCGACGAGCTGCGCTGGTTCGAGGACCGTCCGCTGTTCGGCCGCACGGTCGCGGTGACCCGGGCGCGGGCCCAGGCCAGCGGCCTGGCTCGGCGGCTGCGTGCGCTCGGCGCCGAGGTGCTCGAGACCCCGACCATCCGCACCCGCTCGCTCGGTGCGACGGTCCCGCCGCTGGGCGACTTCGACGTGATCGCGCTGACTTCGCCCAACGGCGTCCGCGAGCTGGTCGCCGCGCTGCTGCGCGACGATCGCGACCTGCGGGAGCTGCACGCCGCGACGATCGCCGCGGTCGGTCCCGGCACGGCCCGCGTGCTGCGCGAGTTCGGCCTGCGCGCCGACGTGGTCCCCGAGACGTTCACGGGCGAGGCGCTGGCGGCGGCGCTGACGACCGGCGGCGCCGGGGACGCTCCCGCCCCCCGCCGCGTCCTGCTGGCCCGCGCGGCCACCGGCGGATCCGCCCTGCCGGAAGCGCTGCGCGCCGCCGGCGACGAGGTCAGCGAC
>JBAZOW010000116.1:0-10876 GCA_041648495.1 Patulibacter sp. | reverse complement strand
CTGCGCAAGCTCGACCCGCGCGTCCAGGCCCGCAACCCGGTGATGCTGATCGTCGAGCTCGGGGCCGCCGTGACGAGCGCGATCTGGGTCGCCCAGGCCACCGGGCTCGGCGCCGACGGCGACCAGCCGGCCTGGTTCGCCCTGGTCGTCTCCGCCTGGCTGTGGCTGACGGTGGTCTTCGCGAACCTCGCGGAGGCCCTGGCCGAGGGGCGCGGCAAGGCCCAGGCCGACGCCCTGCGCGCGATGCGGACCGACACCCTCGCGACGCTTCCCGACGGTACGACTCGGGCCGCCGCGGACCTCCGCCCCGGCGACATCGTCGTCGTGGTCGCCGGGCAGACCATTCCGGGCGACGGCACCGTGGTCGAGGGGATCGCCTCGGTCGACGAGTCGGCGATCACCGGCGAGTCGGCCCCCGTGATCCGCGAGGCCGGCGGTGACCGCAGCGCCGTCACCGGCGGCACCCGCGTCCTGTCGGACCGGATCCTGGTCGAGATCACGCAGGAGCCGGGGCAGTCGTTCCTCGACCGGATGATCGCCCTCGTCGAGGGCGCCGCCCGCCGCAAGACCCCGAACGAGATCGCGCTCGGGATCCTGCTCTCGGGGCTCTCGATCGTCTTCCTGGTCGTGGTCGCCACGCTGCGGCCGTTCGTCGACTTCGCGGGCTCCTCCGTCTCGACCGTGACGCTGATCGCCCTGCTGGTGGCGCTGATCCCGACGACGATCGGCGCCCTGCTCTCGGCGATCGGGATCGCCGGCATGGACCGCCTGGTCCGCCGCAACGTGCTGGCGGTCTCGGGCCGCGCGGTCGAGGCGTCCGGCGACGTCGACGTGCTGCTGCTCGACAAGACCGGGACGATCACCCTCGGCAACCGCCAGGCGACGGCGTTCCTGCCGATGCCCGGCGTCGACGAAGGCGAGCTGGCCGCGGCGGCGCGGCTGGCGTCGCTCGCCGACGAGACCCCCGAGGGCCGGTCGATCGTGGTCCTGGCCGAGCAGCGCGTGACGGCCGACGACCGGCCGCGCGATCCGGCCGACGCCGAGTTCGTGCCGTTCACCGCCCAGACGCGGATGTCCGGGGTCGACCTCGGCGGTCGTGGCGAGGCCCGCCCCCTGCGGCTGCGCAAGGGCGCCGGGGACGCGATCGAACGCTGGGTGACGCAGCAGGGCGGGACGCCGCCGGCCGAGCTGCGTGCCGCGCTGGACGGCGTCGCGTCCGAGGGCGGAACCCCGCTGGCGGTCGCGCGCGACGCGCAGGTGCTCGGCGTGATCTACCTCAAGGACGTGGTCAAGGACGGGATGCGCGAGCGCTTCGACCGGCTGCGGGCGATGGGCATCCGCACGATCATGGTCACCGGCGACAACCGCCTGACCGCGGCGAAGATCGCCGCAGAGGCCGGGGTCGACGACGTGCTGGCCGAGGCGACCCCGGAACGCAAGCTCGAGCTGATCCGCGAGCAGCAGGCCGGCGGACGCCTGGTCGCGATGACCGGCGACGGCACCAACGACGCGCCGGCGCTGGCCCAGGCCGACGTCGGCGTCGCGATGAGCAGCGGCACCCAGGCGGCGCGCGAGGCCGGGAACATGGTCGACCTCGACTCCGACCCGACGAAGCTGATCGAGATCGTCGAGGTCGGCAAGCAGCTGCTGATCACCCGCGGAGCGCTGACCACGTTCTCGATCGCCAACGACATCGCCAAGTACTTCGCGATCCTCCCGGCGATCTTCGCGACGGTCTGGATGACCGCTCCCGCGACCGCGGTGGGCGGTGCCGACGAGGGGCCGCTGGCCGCGCTGAACGTGATGGACCTCGGCAGCCCGGAGTCGGCGATCATCTCGGCGATCGTCTTCAACGCCCTGGTGATCCCGCTGCTGATCCCCGTGGCCCTGCGCGGCGTGCGCTATCGCCCCGCCGGCGCCGACGCGCTGCTGCGCCGCAACCTGCTCGTCTACGGGCTGGGCGGGATCGTCGCCCCGTTCGTCGGGATCAAGCTGCTCGACCTCGTGATCCACGGGCTGCTCGGCGCGTGAGCGGGCCGGCATGACCGAACGCGGCCACCACACGGTGCTGCTCGGGATGGCCCCGGGCGTCGGCAAGACCTACCGGGCCCTCGAGGACGTCCGGCTCGCGCGCGAGGCCGGCCGCGACGCGATCGTGGCGGTCGTCGAGACCCACGGCCGCCGGGAGACCGCGGAGCGGATCGGCGACCTCGAGGTCCTGCCCCGCCGCGCCGTGGAGCACGGCGGCGTCGCACAGCAGGAGCTCGACCTGGCCGGGCTGCTCCGCCGGGCTCCCGCGCTGGCGCTGATCGACGAGCTGGCGCACGCCAACGCCCCCGGCCTGGAGCACGAGAAGCGCTGGCAGGACGTCGAGGCCGTGCTCGACGCCGGGATCGACGTGATCTCGACCGTCAACGTCCAGCACCTCGAGTCGCTCAACGACCAGGTCGCCGAGCTGACCGGCGTCCGCGTGCGCGAGACGGTCCCCGACCGGGTGCTCGTCGACGCCGAGGACGTGATGGTGATCGACCTGCCGCCGGAGGCCCTGCTGCGCCGGTTGCGCGACGGCCGGATCTACGGCCCGGAGCGGATCGCGGCGGCGCTGAACAACTTCTTCCGGATCGAGCAGCTCGACGCGCTGCGCGAGGTCGCGCTGCTCCAGGCGGCCGAGGAGGTCGGGGCGCGGCGGATCCGCTCGCAGCCGCCGCCCTGCCGCCCGGGGGACGTCGACTCCGGGCGGCCCGGCTCCGGCGACGCCACGTGCGCGGTCCAGGAGCGGATGCTCGTGCTGGTCTCGGCGCGCCCGAGCGGGCAGCGCGTGCTCCGCCGGGCGTGGCGCTCGGCCCGCCGACTGCACGCCCCGTTGACGATCCTCCACGTCCGCGCTCCCGGCCCGGCCCCCGGCGACGACGAGCGCCGGCGGATCGACGCGATCGCCGACCTGGCGCGGCGACTCGGGATCGAGCTGCGGATCGAGGAGGCCGACGACCTGACCGTGGCCGCCGCCCGCGTCGTCCGCGAGCTGCGGGTCAGCTACGTGATCGCGGGCGCGCCCCGGCCCGCCCGCGGACTGCGGCGGCTCGGTCGTCCGCTCGCCGTCCGCCTGCTCGACGCGCTCCCCGGGGTCGACGTCCGTTTCGTCGCCGACCGCGACGAGCCGGCCCCGCCGCGGGTCTAGGGCGTGCCCGCCGCGGTCTAGGACGTGCGGCGCCGCGGGGTCTAGGGCGTGCCCGGTGAGAGCGTGCCCGGGCCGGTTCTAGGGCGTGCCCGGCGCGGGCGCGCCGCCGCCCGGCTGCTGCTGGCCCTGGGCGCTGTCCGGACGCCGCTCGAGCTTGACCGTGATCGTCTTCCGCTCCTTGCCGCGCAGCAGCTCGACCTTGACCTCGTCCCCCGCCTTCTTGCCGACGATCGCCTTGGCGACGTCGGCCGCCGTCCGGGTCTCGGTGTCGTCGACCTTGGTGATCACGTCGCCGCCGAAGCGGATCGGGCCGTCGCTCGAATCCAGCGTGACCTTGCCGCCGCGGATCCCGGCCTTGGCCGCGGGCGAGCCCGGGGTGACCGTCTGGACCCAGGCACCCTTCGCCGTCGGTACCGACAACTCGCTCGGCAGGCTGTCCTTCTCGGGCACGTCGATCGAGACGACCCCGAGGTAGGGGGTGCTGGCCCGGCCGTTCTTCTCGAGGTCCGGGAGGATCTTCTTGACCGTGTCGATCGGCACCGCGAAGCCGATTCCGACGCTGCCCGCGCCCCCGCCGCCCGTCGCGATCTGGCTGTTGATCCCGACCACGCGGCCGCCTCCGTCGATCAGCGGACCGCCCGAGTTGCCCGGGTTGATCGACGCGTCGGTCTGGATCACGTTGTCGATCGCCCAGCCGTTGGGCGCCTGCAGCTGGCGCTGCTTGGCGGACACCACGCCGGTGGTCAGCGTCCGGTCCAGCCCGAAGGGGTTGCCGATCGCGACGACCGGGTCGCCGACCTTCAGGGCCGCGGCCGAGCCGAGCGGCAGCGCCCGCAGCTTGACCTGCTTCGGATCGACCCGCAGCACCGCGATGTCGGTCGAGGGGTCCTGACCGATGATCTTCGCGTCGATCGTCTTCTCCTTGCCGAAGGCGACCTGCACGCTCGTGGCCCCGTTGATCACGTGGTGGTTGGTGAGGATCGTGCCCTTGTCGTCGATCACGAACCCGGATCCGCTGGCCTGGCCCTGGCCCTGCCCCTGTTGCGGCGGCGCGCCGAACGGGGTCTGGGCGGGCTGCCGGACCTCGGCCAGGACCTGGACCACGCCCGGCGCGTCGCGCTCGTAGATCGCGCGGGCCGTCAGCAGCTGCCCCTCGCCGTCGCTCCGGTCGCCGGGCGCCGTCGTCGGGTTCGCCAGCGGCGCCTGCTGGACCACGGTGGTCGTGGTGCCGTCCTGCTCGACGACGCCGAGCGCCCCGACGCCGATCGCTAGTCCCGCGCCGAGCACGGCGGAGACTCCGATGACGACAGGCGTGGCGAGCTTGGACATACGACTGAGTATGCGCCGCGTTCCCTAAGCGGACGTGAAGAACCGCTACAGGATTCCGACGGTCCCGTCGCAGACCGCCGGAGAGTCGCTACA
The DNA here is from genome assembly GCA_041648495.1 of Patulibacter sp. Taxonomy (GTDB): domain Bacteria; phylum Actinomycetota; class Thermoleophilia; order Solirubrobacterales; family Solirubrobacteraceae; genus Patulibacter. Next base: position 6,276 of record JBAZOW010000116.1, on the reverse strand, counting down.
TGCTGCCGGTCAGCTCGCGGCAGGCCGCTTCGATGTCCGGCTGCTTCATCAGGTGCGACCCGACGAGAACCGCGTCGACGCCGACCCGCTCCAGCTCCTCGAGCTCCTCGCGGCGCGTGATCCCCGACTCCGAGACCACGACCTTGCCGGTCGGGATCGCGCTGAGCAGGTCGAACGTCCGCTGCAGGTCGATCGTCATGTCCCGCAGGTTGCGGTTGTTGATCCCGATCACGTCGGCGTCGACGACCTCGAGCGCCCGCTCGAGCTCGGGCTCGTCGTGGACCTCGACCAGCACGTCCAGATCGAGCGAGCGCGCGTCGTCGTAGAGCCGCCGCAGCTCGTCGTCCTCGAGCGCCGCGACGATCAGCAGCATCGCGTCCGCGCCCGAGGCCGCGGTCTCGACCACCTGGTACGGATGGACGATGAAGTCCTTGCGCAGGATCGGCAGACGACTCGCCGCGCGCGCCGCGGACAGGTCCTCCAGCGCACCGCCGAAGAACGGCCCGTCGGTCAGCACGCTGAGCGCGGTCGCTCCGGCCCGCTCGTAGGCCGAGACGACGTCCGGCAGCAGCGCACCCTCGCGCAGCGGTGCCGAGGACGACGGCGCGCGCCGCTTGTGCTCGGCGATCACCGAGACCCCGTCGCGTGAGGCCAGCGCCTCGGCGAACGGACGTCCCTCGCCGTGGGGTCGCAGACGGCCGCGCAACGTGTCCTCGGGCACGTCGCGCCGGCGCCGTCGGACCTCGTCGCGGGTGCGGTCGACGATCTCGTCGAGGATGCTCATGCTGGCGTGACTCCGGCCAGCTCGGTGGTACGCGTCACGAACTGCTCCATCAGGAGGTGGGCGGCCCCGGAGCGGATCGCCTCGCGGGCGACCTCGACTCCGTCGGCCAGGGTGTCGGCGCCGCCGCCGACGAGGATTCCGGCGCCCGCGTTGGCGACCACCAGCTCGGTGGCCGGGCGGGTCTCGGGGCTGTCGTCGCCGCTCAGCACGCGGCGGGTGACCGCGGCGTTCTCGGCGGGGGTCGCGCCCCGCACGGCGTCGAGGTCGTAGGCGGTCAGCCCGAGCTGCTCCGGGGTCACGCGGTAGTCGCGCACTCCGTCCGGGGTGACCTCGTAGACCACGCTGGGGGCCGCGATCGAGATCTCGTCGAGCCCGTCGTCGGAGCGCACCAGCAGCGTCCGCTCGGTACCGAGACGGGAGATCGCGTCGGCCATCCGGTCGATCACGTTGGGGTAGCCGACGCCGATCACCTGGCGCGGCGCGGCGACGGGGCTGGTCAGCGGACCAAGGATGTTGAACACGGTACGGACCGCCAGATCCTTGCGCACCGGGATCACGTAGCGCGTGGCCGCGTGGTACCGCGGGGCGAAGAGGAAGCCGAAGCCGAGCTCATCGATCAGCGCGGCGGTCCGCTCGGGCTCCAGGTCGATCGTCGCCCCGAGCGCCTCCAGCAGGTCCGCGGCACCGGACTTCGAGGTGGCCGAGCGGTTGCCGTGCTTGGCGACGGCGCAGCCCGCCCCGGCGATCACGAACGCCGCCGTGGTCGAGACGTTGAAGGTCAGCGCGCCCCCGCCGGTGCCGACGATGTCGACCAGGCCGGGACGCTCGGTGCGGATCGACGCGGCGTGCGAGCGCATCGCGGTCGCCAGGCCGGCGATCTCGTCGGCCGTCTCGCCCTTGGTGCGGAGCGCGATCAGGAAGCCGGCGATCTCGACGTGCGAGGCGTTGCCGGCCATGATCTCGTCGAGGACCCGTTGGGCTTCCTCGAGGTCGAGATCGCCACCGGACGCAACGCGTTCGATCGCGGGCGTGAGCACCGGATTCGGCATAGGGTCGAGCAAGCCTAGACGATCGCCCGCGACACGTCGCGGGCCGCGCCTCGGTCAGCGCGTGACTCCGTCGTGGAGGAACCGCTCCAGCATCCGGATCCCGGTCGGCGTGAGGACCGATTCGGGGTGGAACTGGACGCCCTCGGCGGGCAGCTCGCGGTGGCGGATCCCCTGGATCACACCGCCCCCGCGGGCGGTCACCGTGAAGCACTCCGGCAGTCGCTGCTCGTCGAGCACCAGCGAGTGGTACCGCCCGATCTCGACCGGGTTGGTCTGCCCGCGGTAGATCGACCGCTCGTCGTGGGTGATGTCGCAGACCTTGCCGTGGACCGGCTCGTGGCGGATCACGGTGCCGCCGAACGCCTGACCGAGCGCCTGGTGGCCGAGGCAGACCCCGAGCAGCGGGATGCCCGCCTCGGGGATCCGGCGGACCGCGTCGAGCGTGATCCCGGCGTCGTCCGGCGTGCACGGCCCCGGGGAGACGACGACCCGGTCGGGCGCGTCGGCGATGATCGCGTCGACGGTCGTGCGGTCGTTGCGGACCACGTCGACGTCCGCGCCCAGCTCGCCGAGCTCCTGCACCAGGTTGTAGGTGAAGGAGTCGTAGTTGTCGATCACGAGGATCCGGGTGGCCTGGGGCGTGCTCATCAGTTCCACTCCGGCTGCTCGAGCGCGACTTCGACCGCACGGCGGATCGCCCGGGACTTGTTCATCGACTCCTCGTACTCGTACTCGGGGAGCGCGTCGGCGACGGTGCCGCCGCCGGCCTGGACGTGCGCCCTGCCGTCCTTGAAGACCGCTGTCCGGATGTGGATGCAGCTGTCCAGGTCGCCGGACCACGAGAGGTAGCCGACCGCGCCGCCGTAGCCCCCGCGCTTGACCGGTTCGAGCTCGTCGATGATCTGCATCGCGCGGACCTTCGGTGCCCCGGACAGCGTGCCCGCGGGCAGCACCGAGCGCAGCGCGTCGGTCGCCGCGACGTCCTCGCGCAGGGTGCCCGAGACCGCGCTGACGATGTGCAGCACGTGCGAGTAGGTCTCGACGACCATCAGCTCGTCGACCGAGACGGAGCCGTACTCGCAGACGCGACCCAGGTCGTTGCGGCTGAGGTCGACGAGCATCACGTGCTCGGCCCGCTCCTTCTCGTCGGCGAGCATCCCGGCCGCCGCCTCGGCATCCTCGGCCGGGGTCGCGCCGCGCGGGCGGGTGCCGGCGATCGGGCGCATCGAGATCTCGCGGTCGCGGACGGTGACCAGCGGCTCGGGGCTCGCCCCGACGACCTGCCAGTCGCCGAAGTCCAGGTAGTACATGTACGGCGACGGGTTGACCACCCGCAGGCCGCGGTAGACGCTGAACGGGTCGACGTCGAGCTCGGCGGTCCAGCGCTGCGACGGGACCACCTGGAAGGCGTCCCCCGCCCGGACGTACTCGATGATCCGCGCGACGGTCGCCTCGAACTCGGCCCGGGTGTGGTTGGACTGCCAGTCCGCGGCGGGACGGGCGGGGGCGTCGACCGGACGGCCGGGCGGCATCGTGCCCTGCAGCGCCTCACGCAGCTCGGCGATCCGCTCGACGGCCTCCGCGTAGCGGGCCACGATCGCGTCGTCGTCCGGGTCGGACGTCGGATCCGGGCCGGAGCGGGTCACGTGGACCGGGGCGAGCACCGAGACCGTGTGCTGCAGGTGGTCGAAGACGACCATCGCGTCGGTCACCTGGAGCGCCAGGTCCGGGGTGCCGAGCACGTCCGGGTTGGGGTCGCCGAGCGGCTCGACGGTGCGGACCAGGTCGTAGGAGAAGACCCCCACGGCCCCGCCGACGAACGGCGGCAGTCCGGCGACCTGGGCGACCCGCTGCCGGCCGGCGGCGTCGCGGGCGATCGCGTACGGATCGCCGGCGTCGCCGAGCCGCCAGACCACGCTGCGGGCCGGACGCACGCCGAGGAACGAGTAGCGGCCGACGCGGCCCTGGTCGGCGCTCTCCAGCAGGAAGGACGGCTCGCCCGGGTGGGCGGCGCGCAGCTTGAGGTAGGCCGAGACCGGGGTCTCGGTGTCGTCGATCGTCTGGGCGACGACCGGGATCACGTCGTGGTCGGCGGCGAGCGCCCGGACCTCGTCGAGCGTCGGCACGATCCGCAGTCCGAGAGCGGTGGCCCGTTGAAGCGCGTCCTGCGGGTCGGTCGGCGGCACGCGGCGATTCTCCCAGAGCCGGCCCCCACCACGCCCCGCGGCGTTCGGTCGGCAGGTCCGCTTGCAGGGCCCGATCGCTGCGGAACCGTCTCTAGGATGGGCTGGGTGCCGTCCCGCCGTCCCCGCCGCCGCCTCGGTCTCTGGCCGATCACCGTGGTGCTCGCCACGACGCTCGTCGTCCTCATCGCGATGCTGGTGGTCCGCGAGCAGGACGGGCCGGTCGGCACCACGGAGACCGCCGACGCCGAGGCGGTCACGCTGACGACCGCGACCACGCCGCGACGCGCGTCCTCGCGGACCGCCAAGCCGAGCTCCGGACTGAAGCCGACGGTGGCCAACGGCCTGCTCTGCCGGCCGGCTCCCGGTCATCCGACGCTGGTCCGCAAGCGAGCCGGCGGGACCAGCAAGCGGATCGCGCTGACCTTCGACGACGGGCCGTCGCGCTACACCGTTCCGGTGCTCGACATCCTGCGCAAGGCCGACGTCCCGGCGACCTTCTTCGTGATCGGCTCGCAGGTCGGTCCGCACCGCGAGATCGTGCGGCGGATCATCCGCGACGGTCACGCGCTGGCCAACCACACCTGGTCGCACGCCAACGTCTCGAAGGGCGACGCGGCGGCGAACACCCAGCTGATGGACACCCAGTACGCGATCCAACTGGCCGTCGGCCGGGCCGGCTGCCTGATGCGCCCGCCGGCCGGCGCCGTCGGCCCCGGCCTGGACCGCTGGCTGCGGCAGCACAAGAAGCTCGGCGTGCTGTGGGACGTCGACAGCAACGACTACCAGCGCCCGACCGCCGCGTCGATGACCCGCCAGATCGTCTCGGCGACCCGCGCCGGGTCGATCATCCTGCTCCACGACGGCGGCGGCGACCGCGCCAACACCGTCGCCGCGGTGCCGGGGATCGTCAAGCGCCTGAAGGCGAAGGGCTACGAGTTCGTGACGGTGCCCGAGTTGCTCAAGCTGCCGCGGGCGAAGACCTGAGCCGCTAGCCGCGGCGCGGGGCGTTGCGGCGGGTACGCAGGACCTCGACGACGTCGGCCAGCGAGCGGTCGCGGCCGCGGACCAGCGCGAGCAGGTGGTACAGCAGGTCGGCCGCCTCGTTGTCGACGCGGTCGTCGGTCTCCTCGCGCGCGGCGCGGACGACCTCCTCGGCCTCCTCCTGGACCTTCTCCCCCGCGAAGCCGCCGTCGTTCAGCAGCTTGGCGGTGTACGACTCGGCGGGAGCGTCGATCCGTCGCGCGGCGAGCACCCGCTCCAGATCGGGCAAGACCTCGAACGGCGCCAGCTGGGCCGACGCGCTGCCGTCGGTCCATTCGTCGGCCGCAGGACCTTCCGGCGCGCCGACGGCGTGGAAGCAGGTGCGGGCGCCGGTGTGGCAGGCCGGGCCGGCCGGCTCGACCAGCGCGACGACCGCGTCCTGGTCGCAGTCGATCCGCAGCGCGCGGACCCGCTGCGTGTTGCCGGACGTGGCGCCCTTGTGCCACAGCTCGTTGCGCGAGCGCGACCACAGGTGCAGCTCGCCGGTCTCGCGGGTCTTCCGCAGCGCCTCGTCGTTGGCGTAGGCCAGCGTCAGCACCTCGCCGGTGGTCCAGTCCTGGATCACCACCGGCACGAGGCCGGCGTCGTCGAAGCGAACGGTGTCGGTCAGATCCGGCAGGTCGGGCACCCGTCGATTGTGTCAACGATCGACCGCCATGCACCTGAAAGTGGAACGAAACCGGTTTCCTCGACGCCTCCACATGGCCGAAATCGACCAAACCGTTCGTTTTCGGGCCGTTTACGGCGCCCCGCCGCCGCATCCCGTCCTACGATGGGGTCGATGCGGGTGGCAGCGAAGCTCGGGCGGCGGATCGCCCCGATCGGGATCACGCTGCTGCTGACCGGTTGCGGCGTCACCGGCGCGACCCCGAACGATGGGACGACCGCTGCCGACCAGGCGATCGCCGCCCCGTCCGGCGACGGCGAGGAGTTCGGCGCCGATCCACGGCTGCAGGCGGCCGGCGAGCAGGCCGCGCGGACGCTGCTCACGGCCGATCCGGGGGATGCCTGGGCGACGATCGACGCGGTGGCGGAGGGTCTCGGCCACCTCTGGAACCCGGACATCGGGGCCTACGTCTCGCCCGGGGGCGTCGTCAGCTCGCGGATCAACGCCGAGCTGCTGCGGATCCACGTCGCCGCCGCCCGCGCCGACCACGAGGGCGCCGCCCGCCGCGACGACCGGGTCGACCCGCTGATCGCCTACCTGACCGGTCCG
>JBAZOW010000115.1:0-10890 GCA_041648495.1 Patulibacter sp. | reverse complement strand
AACGCCAACAACCTGCCGCCGCTGATCGATCCGAAGTCGCCGCTGCAGGCGCTGGTCGACGGTCCCGTCGAGCAGGTCTCGCTGGTCGCGGTCGATCAGCTGCTGTCGCACTTCGAGAAGGGCACGCCGCTGGACCCGAAGGCCGCCGACGGCCTGCAGGTCGAGTACGACATCTACACCAAGGACGACCACCCCGAGCTGACCAAGGGCTACATCACGCCGTACCCGGTCGACGAGTACCTGAAGCCATACGTGACGAAGTGGCAGCAGGAGTACGGGCTCTAGCCCGATGACATGACGAACGCGCTCGGATCGGTCCTGCGGTACGCCGTCTTCGGCGCGTTCGTCCTGATGGTCGCGGTCTTCGTCGCGCTGCGGCCGGACGAGTTCGCCCAGATCTCGACGCTGCGCTCGATCCTCGACGACGCGGCCGTGCTGGCGGTCGCGGCGGCGGGGCTGACGGTGATCCTCGCCGTCGGCGAGTTCGACCTGTCGTTCGGCAGCATCGCCGGGTTCGCCGGCGCGGTGGCCGTCTACGCGATGGTCACGCTGGGGATCCCGATCGTGCCGGCGCTGCTGCTGGCGGTGGTGGCCGCGCTGCTGGCCGGCGGCGTCAACGGCGGGCTGGTCGCCTACGGACGCGTGCCGGCGCTGATCGGCACGTTGGCGGTCGGCTCGGTGGTGCTCGGCCTCGAGCGCGCGTTGATGGACGACAAGACCGTCTACGACGGGATCCCGCGGGGCTTCCTGACGATCACCGAGAGCGAGCTGCTCGGGCTGCCGCTGACGGTCTACATCTCGCTGGTCGTGGTCGCGGCGGTCGGGGCCTTCCTCAGCTTCACCGTGCCCGGTCGGCGGATCTACGCCACCGGCAGCGGCGAGGACGCCGCACGGATCTCGGGCATCCGGACCAAGCGGGTGCGGATGATGGCGTTCGCGATCGGCGCGCTCTGCGCGGCGATCGCCGGAGTGCTGCTGATGTCGCGCGGGGCGTCGTACTACCCGAGCGCCGGCGTCGGCCTGCTGCTGCCCGCCTACTCGGCCTGCTTCCTGGGCTGGAGCGCGGCGTCGTCGGGACGGTTCCACCCGGTCTACACGTACTTCGGCGTGATCTTCATGGGCACGATGGCCACCGGCCTGATCATGCTCCAGGTCGCGTCGTGGGTCACCGATCTGGTCCAGGGCCTGGTGCTCGGGATCGCGGTATTGGTCGCGCGCAGCGTCAGGCGGACGGCGTGAGCGGGGGACCAGTGACCACCGCCCACCCGCCCGTACTCGGGATCGCGGTGCTGGTCGCGCGGAGCGTCAGGCGGACGGCGTGAGCCCCCCTCCGGCGCTCCTGCTGGAGGGCATCGTCAAGCGCTTCGGCGGGGCCTACGCGTTGCGCGACGGGCACCTGCGCGTCGAGCCGGGCACGATCCACGGCGTCGTCGGTCCCAACGGGGCCGGCAAGTCGACGCTGCTGCGGGTCGGGGCGGGTCAGCTGCTTCCCGACGCGGGGACGGTCGCGGTCGACGGCGTCGCGGTCACGTTGCGCGGTCCGCGCGCGGCGCTGAACGCCGGGATCGCGATGATGCCCCAGGAGCAGACCGTGGTCCCGGGGCTGAGCGTCGAGGAGAACGTCGCGCTCGGTCACGAGCCGTCGCGGCTGGGCGTCGTCCGGCGCGGGGTGCGCCGCGAGCGGGTCCGGGCGACGCTCGAGCGGATCGGCGTCGCGATCGACCCGCGGGCCCCGGTCGACGGCCTGGCCGCGGCCGAGCAGCGGATGACGATGCTGGCCCGGGCGCTCTACAGCGGGGCCCGGGTGCTGGTGCTCGACGAGCCGACGGCCGCGCTGCGCCGCGAGGACGCCGAGCGCCTGCTCGAGACGGTGACGGCGGCCCGGGACGCGGGCACGGCGATCGTCTACGTCTCCCACCGCTTCGCCGAGATCGAGCGGCTCTGCAGCGCCGTCACGGTGCTGCGCGACGGGGCGACCGTCGACCGTCTGGAGGGCGACGCGATCACCGCGGACGCGCTGGTCCGCGCGGTCGTCACCGAGGGAGCCCTCGACGAGGTCGTGCGTCCACGGTCGCGGAGCGCGGTCGGCGGGGCTTCCTTGCACGCAGAGTCGGACGCGGTCGGTCGGTCGGCGGACCGACCCGTCGCCGCCCGGCTGCGCGGGGTCACCGGCCGCGAGCTGCACGGGGTCGACTTGGACGTCCGCGCCGGCGAGATCGTCGGGGTCTGCGGCCTGACCGGATCCGGCGTGACCGAGTTGCTGGAGGTCCTCGGCGGGGTCATCGGCCCGGGCGCGGGGAACGTCACCGTCGGCGGGGTCGCGCGGCGGTTCCGCGAGCCGCACGACGCCCTGCGGCGCGGGATCGCGTTCCTGCCCGCCGAGCGCTCCCGCGCCGGGATGCTCGACCGCCCGGTGCGCGAGAACCTGCTCGTCGCCGGGATGCGCGACGTGGCGGTGCGCGGGTTCGTCACCAACCGCCGCGAGCGGCGCGCGGCGCGGCCGGCGCTGGAGGCGCTCGGGCTGGCCGACCGGGCCGACGACCCGCTCGGGGCGCTGTCGGGCGGCAACCGCCAGAAGGTGCTGCTCGGCCGTTGCGTCCGCGCGGACGCGCAGGTCGTCGTGCTCGACGATCCGACCGTCGGGGTCGACGTGGCCGCGCGGCAGGAGATCCACCGCACGATCGTCGCGCTGGCGGACGAGGGGCGCGCGGTGGTGGTCGCCGCGAGCGAGGTCGAGGAGCTGGCCGCGGTGGCCGACCGGGTGGTCGTGCTGGTGCGAGGCCGGGTCGCGGCCGAGCTGTCCGGCGCCGCGCTGACGCCGGAGACGCTGGTCGAGCGGGTGACGGTCGAGACCGCCCGCCCGACCTGAGCGCGTGGGGGCGGGGCCGGACGCCGGCCCCGCGTCACCGTGGGTCGGGGGCTACGCCGCGGCCTTGAGGCGCTCGACGCGCGGGGCCTCGACGGCCACCGGCTCGGTCACGGCCGCCGGCTTGGCGGCGCGGGCGAACTGCTCGCCGTGGAGGGCGGCGATCACCTTGGTCACGAAGGCGTCGTGGCGCACGCTCTCGTAGACCTTCGCGGAGCGGTCCTCCGCGTACTCGGTGACGAGCCAGGACTTCGTCGGACGGGTCGGAAGCAGTTGCATCGTGCATTCAAGGTATGCCGCCGCAAGCGTGGTGAGTGTGACCGTTGCTACCGACGGTCCGTGACGTCGGTCTCACTGCGGGGCCGCCCACGCGAGCTGATGCGTATTGCGACCGACAGGTGGGCCGAATCCGCATCAGCTGGGTGCGGTCGGCGACTACTTCGGCGGCGTGTGACGGTGGTGCAGCATCAGGTCGTTGCCGTCGGGGTCGGTGAACAGCGCCATGTGGCAGACGCCCGTGTCGAACGTGGGGCCGGCGAAGCTCACGCCCTGGGCCTCGAGCTCGCTGCGCGCGGCTTCGATGTCCTCGACGTGCAGGGCGAGGTGGGCGTTCTTCTGGGGCTGGAACGGCCGGCCCTGCTTCTCCGGCTCCCAGATGCCCAGGCACGTGTCGCCGACCCAGAACTCGTACTCGGAGTGCGGGTCGGCCGCCAGGCCGAGCGTCTCGCCGTAGAAGCGGCGCGCGCGGTCGGGGTCCTGGGTCGGAATGCCGACGAAATCGAGCTTGCTGATGGCGACCATGCTGTCTCCTCGGGGTGATCTGTGTACGGGTGCCTAGGTCTATCCGATGATCCGGTCAGGAGGTGACCGGAATCGGAATCCGGGCGGCCGCGGATCGCGAGCGGTCGCGCCGAGTACGGCCCCGCGCCCCGGGACGGTCCGCACGCCGGGAAGGCCCGCGGTCCGGACCTCAGCGCCCGTCCGCGACCTCGATCTCGGTGCCGAGGAAGCGGCCGTAGCGGTCGGCGGCGCGGGCGACGCCCGCGCGAACCGTCTTCGACAGCGTGCCCTCGAGCGCCGTCGGGGTGAGCACCGTGCGGCGGGTCAGCGTGCGCTTGGACCACAGGCCGACGACCCGCCCGCGGTGGACCACGGTCGACTTGAAGATGCCGTTGTTGCCGGGCACGACCTGTTGCGCGTGCTCGGGGTCCACGACCGGATCGCGATCGCCGTGGCCGAGCATCCACTCGTCGAACCCCGGCAGCAGGATCGTGGCGGGCGGGTTCTCGCTCGCGACCCGGTCGAGCGTCGCGGCGTGCGCCCAGTGGTGGACGCCCGCGACGTCGAAGCCGACCAGCTCGCCGCGCACCACGTCGATCCCCCGACGCACGTCACGCAGCGGCAGCTTGGTCCACCAGGCGATGTCGGACTCGGGGGTCGGGCCGCGGCCGGCCAGGTACCGGCGGACCAGCTCGCCGAGCGCCTCGTCCGCCTCCAGCCGGCGCGGGGCGGTGATCCACTCGTCGGCGAGCACGAACCGCTGCTCGCGTCCCTCGAACGGGCCGAGCACGATCACCCCGCGCTGGGCCAGGGTCCAGATCATGTGGTACCCGCGGGACGCGTCGACCGCGATCCCGCCCGCGGCGAACGCGTCGAGCAGCGGCTGACGGGTCAGGCCGCCCCCGGAGAGCACGTCGCGGGCGACCGCCTCGGCGGCGTCGAAGGTGGCCTCGTCCAGGCCGAGTTGCTCGCGCCGCCGCGCCGCGCCGCGGATGCTCCGCTCGGCGGTCAGCGCCAGCACCCACGGAACGTCGGCCGCGGCGATCACGAACAGCGTTCCGCGGAACGGCCAGGTGCGCACCAGCTCGCCGCGGTCGAAGGCCGCCTGGACGTCGGCCAGGTCGCTGTCGGGCGCCCGCACGCCGAGCGACCAGAGCGCCCCGGGCAGGTCCTGACCCTGGAGGGCGAACAGGCGATCGACGGCCGACGCCGGGGTCGCTGCGCCCCGGTCGGTGTCGACGGCTCCGCACTCGCCCAGTCCCTGACTGCGCAGTCGCAGCTGCAGCAGCTCGCTCGCGGGCAGTCGGGTGGAGGGGGTCGAGCTCATGGCCGGAGTATCGCCGTACGCCGGGCGGATCGGAGTGCGGGGCGCCGTCGCGACGTGTCTCCGGTCGCCGAGTCGGGTAGGCGTGGGCCATGCGCACGAACGAGCTGACCGCGGACCGCCTCCGAGATCTCGCCGACCTGCGGCCGTCACGGGGCAAGGTGCTGTCGCTGTTCGTCGACCTCGATCCGGTGCGGTTCGCCGACCCGGCCGCGCGCTCCAGCTCGTTCGGGTCGTTGCGCCACGAGGCCGAGCGGGCGGTCGAGCGCGCGGTCGACCTCGACGACGACGATCGCCGGGCGCTGCGCGAGGACCTGGAGCGGATCGGCACGCTGCTCGATCCCGCGGCGGTCCCGGCCGACGGCGCCGGCAGCCTGGCGATCTTCGCCTGCCGGTCCGCCGACCTGTTCGAGGTGATCCGCCTGCCGGAGTCGATCGAGCAGCAGGTTCATCTGGGCGACGAGCCGTTCGTCGCGCCGCTGGCGGCGGTCGGCGTCGACGAGCGCTGGGCGGTGCTGCTGGTCGACAAGCGCGTGGCGCGGATCTTCGCGGGCGCCCCGACGTCGGCCGCCGAGGTCCACACGATCGACGACGAGACGTCCGGGCGTCACCGCAAGGGCGGCTGGTCGCAGGCGCAGTACCAGCGGTCGGTCGACGAGGAGGTCTCCGACCACCTGCGCCACGTTGCCGAGGACCTCTTCCGGATGCACGAGCGCCAGCCGTTCGACCACCTGCTGCTGGCCGGCCCGGTCGAGGCGACGAGCGAGATGGAGCACCGGCTGCACACCGACCTGCAGCACGTGCTGCGGGGCCGGTTCGAGATCGAGGTCCAGAGCAGTACCGAGGAGCAGGTGCGGACCGCTGCGCTGGAGTTCGTCGCGCAGCAGCGCGAGCAGGTCGAGAACGACCTGCTCGAGGAGCTCGCCGGCGGGCGCGGCACGGGCCGCGCGGTCGCCGGTCTGGCCCCGGTGGTCGAGGCGCTGGTCCAGGCCCGGGTCCGCACGCTGCTGCTGACCCCGCGGCTCGACCAGCTGCGCAGCGCCCGCTGCTGCCCGAGCTGCGACTGGATCGGCGCGGACGGCGCGACGGTCTGCCCGGTCGACGGGACCGAGCTGCGCACCGTCGAGGCCGCCGAGCTGGTCACCACGCGCGCCCTGTCCCAGGACGCCGAGGTCGTGGTCTTCCGCGAGCCCGAGCCGCTCGCCGCGCACGAGGGGATCGCGGCGATCCTGCGGTTCTGAGGACCGCGGCGTCCCGCGGAAGGCGGGCTCGGTGCCGGTGACCGGTGGCCGGGCCCATCCCCGCGGGGCGCCGATGGTCGGGGCGTAGGATCGGCCGATGGGCACCGATCGTCCGGCCACCACCTCCTGGCAACCGCTGCGGTACGCCGACTGGAGCGCGACCTGCGACACGCTCCACGCGCACACCCAGGTGCTCGGCAAGCTCGCGGCGGCGCTGGCGCCGCCCGAGCCGCAGCTGCAGCACGCCGCGCTGCGGCTGACCGCGCGGGGCTGGGAGACGGCGCCCCTGCCGACCGCCCACGGCACCGGGACGGTGACCGTCGCGCTGGACCTGCGACGCCACGAGGCGCTGGTCGAGCACAGCGGCGGCGACGGCACGGCGATCCCGCTCGGCCCGGATCGCGCGGTCGGTGCGGTCTGTCGCGAGCTGCTCGACGCGGTGCGCCAGCACGGGGGACCGGTCGAGATCGACCCGACGCCGCAGGAGGTCTCGTGGACGGTCCCGCTCGACGAGGACGATCAGCACCGGACCTACGACGCGCCGGCGGTCGAGCGCTACTTCGCCGCGGCGACCGAGGCCGCGATCGCGCTGACCACGTTCGTCGCGCCGTTCCGGGGACGGCGGACGCCGGTCAACGCCTGGTGGGGCTCGTTCGACCTGGCGGTCAACCTGTTCTCGGGCGCCACGGCGGACCCGCCGGCCGACGACTTCATCATGCGCAACGCGATGGACGCCCAGGAGGTCGCGATCGGCTGGTGGCCCGGCGACGAGAACTACGGGCAGGCGGCGTTCTACGCCTACGCGCACCCGGCTCCGGAGGGCTTCTCCGCGGCGAAGCTCGATCCCGCCGCGGCCCGCTGGGACGCCACGCTGGGCGAGTTCCTCCTCGACTGGGAGGACGTGCGGACCGCCGACGACCCGCGGGCGACGGCGGTCGAGTTCGCGCACTCGGTGTTCCAGCACTCGTGCGCGGTCTGCGGCTGGGACGCCGCGCTGGCGGCGAGCGCCGCGGGCACGCCGCCGCCGATCCGCTGACTAGAGGTCGGTCAGCGGCTCGCCGCGGGTCAGCGTCGGCGCGGCGGCCAGCAGCGGGACGAGCTCGGTCGGCGCGCCCTCGCCGGCCCGCCACATCCGGTAGGCGTCGTCGGCCTCGAGCGAGTCCCAGGTCTCGATCGCGAGCACCCGCGTCGGGTCGTCGATGTCGTGGACCACGGTGACCGACCGGCAGCCGGCGAACGCCCGGGTGTCGGCGAGGACCCGGCCGAGCGCGGCCAGGCCCTCCTCGACCACGTCGGGCTGGAACTGCACGGCGAGCACGGCGGTGAAGGACATCGGGACTCCTCGGGGGCGACGGATTCGGGTGGGACCGCAGGGCGGTTCTACATCATCCGCTCGCCGCTGCGGACGAACTGGATCTGCGGGACGCAGCAGGCGGGCGAGACGCGGAGCAGGAACCGCACCGACTCGGCGATGTCCGCGGGGGTCAGCATCGTCTCGGCGGCGACCTCGCCCTTGACGAAGTCGGTCATCGGGGTGTCGACGAAGCCGGGGCAGAGGGCGGTCGACTTGATCCCCTCGGCGGAGAGCTCGCGGTGCATCGACTCGGTCCAGGTGATGATCGCACCCTTGGTCGCGGCGTAGACCGAGAGCTCCGCCTCGCCGAAGACGCCGGTGATCGAGGCGGTGTTGACGATCAGGGCGCTGCGGTGCTCGCGGGCGGCGTCGCGCAGCAGGCCGATCGCCTCGCGGTGGAAGAGGATCGGCGAGCGCAGGTTCACGCCGAGCTGCAGGTCCAGGTGCTTGGTCGTGATCTCGGCCAGCGGCTGGGCGATCCCGACCCCGGCGTTGTTGACCAGGACGTCGAGGCGGCCGTAGGTCTCGCGGTGCGCCGCGACGACCCGGGCGACCTCGTCGTCGTCCTGCAGTCGGGCCGCGACGGCGTGGACGGTGAAGCCCTCGCCGCGGAGCTGCTCCGCGGCGGCCTCGAGCTTCTCGGGGCGGCGCGCGGCGATCGTCAGCGCGTGGCCCTCCTGGCCGAGCACGCGGGCGATCTCCAGCCCGATCCCGCTGCTGGCTCCGGTGATCAGGGCGGCACGGTTGGTCACGATGCGGGGTCCTCGGTCGGGGTGGCGGTCAGCACCGCGGAGAGCAGCTCGAGGATCGGCCCGTCGAGCGTCGGCAGGTCGTCGATCCGGCCGTCGGCGACGGCGTTCAGCACCAGCTCGGAGAGCGCGCCGACGATCGCCTCGGCGATCACCGGGCGCAGCGGGGCGATCTCGGTCGTGTCGCGGCGGATGTGGTCGACGATCGCGATCAGGGCCTCGGCGGTCCGGCGGTGCATCGCGCGGCGGGCGGCGATCGCCTCGGGTCCGGCGGCGGGGATCCCCGTGGTGAACGACAGCGTGCTGGCCGGGCGGTCGACGAGCACGGCCAGGTAGGCCTGGAGCGCGGCCCGCATCCGCTCGCGCCACGGACCGTCGGCGGTCGTGCCGGCCTCGACCATCAGCCGGGCCAGGTGGTTGGTCCCCCGCCGGTAGGCCTCGAGGTAGCAGTGCTGCTTGTCCGGGAAGTGCTCGTAGAACGTCCGCTTAGAGACGTGCGCGTGGCGGACGATGTCGGCGATCGTGGTCGCCGCGTAGCCCTTGTCGGCGACGGCCGCGGCGATGCCCCGCAGCAGGCGGCGAGCGGGGTCGTCGTCGTGGCGACGGGCGGGATCGGCGTCCGCGGGGGGATCGGTCGCAGGGGCGTCGGCGGGCAGCATGGGCGGTGATCCGGACGGTACCACGTGGTACCAGTGAAGACCTTCCGCCGGATCGGGGGCCGGGCGGAGCGGCGGCGGACCGGCATGATCCGCCCGCCTGCCGCTTCCGCCTGGCGCTCCCGCCCGCCACTCCCTTCCGCCCGGCGTCCCCGCCGCGGGCTACGCGCCGGGTCGGCGTCGTCCGAGCAGCACGGCAACCAGCAGCGCGCCGCCCTGGAACGTCTCGACGACCCAGAACGGCAGGCCGGAGATCTGGAGCCCGTTGACCCCGATCGAGATGATCAGCAGCGCGACGACCAGGCCGCCGACGTTGAACCGGCCGGGCCTGATGATCGTGGACCCGAGGAAGGCCACCGAGTAGGCCCCGATCAGGAAGCCCTGGCCGATCCCGGGCGGTCCCGAGCCGAGCCGCGCGGCGAAGACGATCCCCGCGATCGCGGCGCCGACGGTCGAGCAGACGAACGCGATCTGCAGCACCCGCGTGGTGCGGATGCCGGTCAGCCGGGTGGCCTCGCGCGAGGCCCCGGTGGCGTAGAGATGGCGTCCGAACGGCGTGTACTGGAGCACGTACCAGGCGAACGCGCAGAGCGCGACCAGGATGAAGACGCCGACCGGGATCCGGCCGAGGTCCCAGCGGCCGAAGTCGGTGAACGTCGTCGGGATGCCCTCGGAGATCGTCGTGCCGTTGGCCAGCAGCTGCGACATGCCGACCATCACCGAACCGGTGCCGATCGTCGCGATGAACGGGTCGATCCCCTGCTTGACCACCAGCCAGCTGTTGATCAGGCCGACCCCGATCGCCCCGATCAGCACGACGAGGATCGCCAGCGGCACCGGGAAGCTGCCCCCGGTGGTCTGGAAGAGGAAGGTGATCGCGACGACCGCGAGCGTCATCGCGCCGCCGATCGAGATGTCGAAGACGCCCGCGGCGAGTGGGGCCAGCAGGCCGACGGCGAGGATGCCGAGGATCGCGCTGTTGCCGAGGATCCCGACGATGTTGTTGTACGTCGGGAACTTGTCCGGCTCGAGCGCGGTGAACAACGCGATCAGCCCGAGGAGCACGAAGACCCCGGCGTAGCGCTGGATCACGGTCGCCCGGCCGGCGGCCCTGCGGTCGTCCTGCGCCGGCACGTCGCCGACGGTCGCTGCCGTGTCGGAAGCCATGGTCATCCGTCCTTCGTCGTTCCGTAACAGGCGTCGAGCAGCGCCTCGCGGCGCGTTCGACGGGGGTCGAGCTCGGCCGTCATGCGGCCCTCGCGGAGCACCACGACCCGCGAGCAGAGGCCGAGCACCTCGTCGAGGTCGGAGTCGACGACCACCACGAGCGCGCCGTCCGCGGCGGCGGCGCGGAGCATCGTGCGGATCTCCCGCCGACCCCGCTCGTCGACGCCGTGGCACGGCTCCTCGAGCACGAGTACCTGGGGCCGCTGGGCGAGCACCTTGGCGATCGCCGCCTTCTGCTGGTTGCCGCCGCTGAGGCTGGCCATCTCGACGTCCGGTCCGGCGCAGCGGATCTCGTAGGCCGCGATCGCGTCGGCGGCGGCCGCCGCGACCTCCCGTCGCCGCAGGCGGCCGCGGCGGAAGAACCGGCGCAGCACGCCGAGCGTGAGGTTCTCCTCGACGCTCAGGCCGACCGCGACCCGATCGGTGCGCTCGCCGACCACCGCGGCCAGGCCGCGGGCCGAGAGCCCGGCGAAGTCGCCCGGGTCGGCCGGACGGCCGCCGAGGGCCACGGTCCCGGCCTCGACCGGGATCCGGCCGGTCAGCGCGTGGGCGAGATCGATGATCCCGCTGCCGAGCAGCCCGACCACCCCGACGATCTCGCCGCCCCGCCCGGTGAGCCGCCCGTCGAGCAGCTCGCCGGCGCGCAGGCCGTCGATCTCCAGCAGCGGGGGGCCGTCCGGCACGACGCCGGCG
>JBAZOW010000114.1:0-10938 GCA_041648495.1 Patulibacter sp. | reverse complement strand
GCCCGCGCGGCGGCCTCGTTGCCGCGCTTGCACCGCGTGACCTGCGTGTTCAATCGCCTGCGCTCGCTGCCCTTCGCCTTCTTGGCCTTGCGGGTCAGTGAGGCGCAGCTGGTCTTCTTGACCGTGACCTTGCTCGTCCGCAGGTTCGCCGCGAGGCCGGAGGGGACGGAGGGCGAGGCCGGTGCGACGGAGTAGGAGGCCCCGAGGCCGATCGTCGGAGCCACGGCCGACGCCGCCGGCGCGCCCACGAGCCCCGCGGCCGCGACCACGACGATCGCCGCAGCCGAACGGCGACGCCTCGCCCCTGAACGATCGAACTGGGCGGGAGTAGGCCGTACGCGCATCGCGCCATCCTAGGCGCGAGACCGCCCGGAGGGAAGCGGCACGCTAACCGGGCGCTAACGAACGGCTCGTTGCGCACTCGGCTCGCCGCCCGCGTCGCGTGCGCAACGGCGCCGCCTCTAGGTCGATTTCTGCGCACGCGCCGTTCGGCGTTCGCCGAGTGCGCAGCCGCGTCGGCGAGATCTCCCGCCCCTCCGCCGTCGCCCCCGCGCCGTCCCGGGTCCCCCCCCACCGCCCTACGAAACGGCCAAGTGCAGGCACTTCCTCGCGCCTCGGGATTCCGTCCGCGGCGCCTCGTAGATTCCGTTCCGCCTTCCCCAAGAAGGTGCGCAGGAACCAGCGAAGTCCGGTCCCATTCCGGCACTGTCCCGCAGCGGTAACGCCCTCCCGACGCCCAACGGCCGACGCGAGGGACGAGTCCGATCGCCTGGCCCTGTGTCGTTGGAACGCCCTCGGAAGAAGGGCGGCCGCGGACGACGCCCCGACCCTTGCCGGTCCGGGCGCGACCTGGTCTCCCCTTCTCCGCCCCCACCCGGAGAACCGCATGCAGGAGACCTACACGATCGGCGACCGGACCTTCGTGCTCGACCAGGCGAAGGCCGAGGCCGCGCTCGCCGGCAAGCGGGTCGTCGGCGGCCGGGAGACGATGACCTTCAACCTGGCGCCGCTGCGCTACGGCTGGGCGTACGAGCTGTACCGCACGATGAAGGCCAACCACTGGGAGCCCGAGGACGTCCCGATGGGCAAGGACGTCGAGCAGTGGAGAAGCGGAGCCGTCCTCAGCGACGTCGACCGCTGGATCGTGCGGATGGCGGTCGGCTACTTCTCGGCCGCCGAGGGGATCGTCGGCGACAACGTGCTGCACGTCGTCCGCGAGCTGGTCACCGCGTCCGAGCTGAAGCTCGTGCTCGGCCGCCACGCGCACGAGGAGAACATCCACGCCGACTCGCTGCTCTACATGCTGTCGAGCCTCGGGATCGACCCGCACGAGTGCGAGGCGATGTTCACCGACATCCCGTCGATCGCCGCCAAGAACGCCTTCGTGACCAGCGCGTCGCAGGCGATGCGCCGCGACCTCGACATGACGCGGACCGCGCACCAGCAGGAGTTCGCCAAGAACTGCTTCCTCTACGGCCAGTGCATGGAGGGCACCCAGTTCTACGGCCTGTTCGGGATGATCCTCGCGCTCTACCGTCAGGGCAAGCTGCCGGGCATCGGCACGATGTTCCGCTACACGCTGCGCGACGAGAGCAACCACATCGAGCTGTTCCGCAAGCTTCTGCTGGAGCTGGTCGCCGAGAACCCCGACGTCTGGACGCCCGAGTTCCAGGAGGAGCTGCGCCAGCTGATGCGCGACGCCGTGGCCCTGGAGCAGCGGTTCATCGCCGACTGCCTGCCGGTCTCCGCCGTCGGTCTCTCGCTCGACGAGTTCACCGGCTACATCGACTACATCGCCGACCGTCGCCTGACCGGCTGCGGGCTGGAGCCGCTGCACGCCGAGCCGGTCGTCAATCCCCTGCCCTGGCTGGCCGAGCTGATGGACGTCCGCAAGGAGCAGAACTTCTTCGAAGGTCGCGTCACCGAATACCAGAAGAGCTCGTCGCTGGCGACCGTCGCCGACGACGAGCTGTAGCCCCGGCCGAGCCGCCCGGCCGTGTCGAGTTCACCGGAACCACTCGGGACAACTCGACACGCAGGCCGCCCGCAGCACCCGCAGTACGCCTCCCCGAGCACCCCGATCCCCTCCCCGCCCCACCCGAAGGACCCCACCCCGTGCTGATCGACTTCGACGAGATCCTCCGCGACCTGGAGCTCAAGCGCGCCGCCGCGCTCCCCGCCGCCAACCGCCCCCGGATCGACGCCGCCCCGGCGCTCGCCGGCCTGCCCGAGCCCGCGGTGCGGATCCGCACGATCGACGGCGGTGACGAGCCGCTGACCGTCGCCCGTGTCGCCGCCCAGGTCGAGGATGCCCTCGTCACGCTTGCGCTCGCCTGCGGCACCGACCCGGTCGACACGCCGGAGGCCCGCAGCCAGCTGCGGACGACGACGGCCACCGTGCTCGACCGGCTGGCGACGCTGTCCGGCACCGACGTCCGGCTGGCCGGGTCCGTCGACGGTGCGGTCGAGTCGCGCGCGATCGACGAGCTGGCTCCGGCGAGCGGTCGATCCACGTCGCCCGCCCGGACGATCGACCCGGCCGACCTCTCGACCCTGGTCGAGGCCGCATTCATCGCGCTGGGCGACTACGAGGCGGCGAAGGCGTTGGTCATCGGCCGGGCGGCGGCACGGCCCGCTGTCCACCGGTCCGGCCGCAACGCCGACGCCTCGGGCGACTACGACGTGGCACCCGACGCGGGCGGCACGAACGCCACGAGCGGCCACGGAGCCACCGGCCGGGCGGGCGGGGTGGGCGGGCTTCGTCTGATCCGCCGGTCCGGCGACGTCGTCCCGTGGGACGCGGGCAAGATCGAACTGGCGGTCCGCCGCGCCTTCCTCGCGCTCCACGCCGACGCCACGCCCGCGACGCGGATCGCCGAGCGGGTCAGCGAACGCGCGACCGGGTTGGGCCTGGCCTACGTGCCGATCGAGACCGTCCAGGACATCGTCCAGGAGGAGCTGGTCCTGGCGGGCCAGATGCGGGTCGCCGAGCGCTACATCGTCTACCGCGCCGAGCGGGCGATGCTGCGGGCCCGGGACGCCGACGGGGCGGCCGACGACGGCGGGCAGCTCGCCGCCCTGACGATCCGCGAGGCCGACGGCTCCGACGCGCTCTGGGACGGCCACGACCTGACCGAGCGGATCCGCTTCGCCGCGATCGGGCTCGACCTGGACCTGACGCACGACCAGCTCGACGCCGAGCTGCGTCGCTCCGTGACCGCCGGGATCACCCGCGACGACCTGCGCCGACTGGTCGTGATGAACGCCCGTTCGCTGGTCGAGCGCGACAGCGATCTCTCCCGGTTCGCAGCCCGGATCCTGCTGACCTACGTCTACGAGGAGACGCTCGACTGGAGCATCGTCCGCGACGGCGTCCCGGGTCTGGCCGCCGCTCACGCTGCGGCGTTGCGCCCCGTCCTGGAGCACGGCGTGCAGATCGGGCGGATCGCGCCGGACCTGCTCGACTACGACCTCGACCGGATGGCGGCCAAGCTCGACCCGACGGCCGACCTGGACTTCGACTTCCTCGGGATCCAGACGCTGTTCGACCGCTACCTGATCGTCGACAAGACGACCGCGACGGCGCGGCGGATCGAGGCCCCACAGCTGTTCTGGATGCGGGTCGCGATGGGCGTCAGCCTGGCGGAGGCACCCGACGAGCGGGCTGACCGCGCCCTGGCCCTCTACGGGGTCTACAAGGACCGCCGGTTCTGCTCCTCGACCCCGACGCTGTTCAACGCCGGGACCCCTCACTCGCAGCTGTCCTCCTGCTACCTCTACACCGTCGAGGACACGCTGGAGTCGATCGTCCAACGCGGGATCGCCGACAACGCGATGTGCTCGAAGTGGGCCGGCGGGCTGGGCGGATCGTGGACCCAGGTCCGCGGGACCGGCTCGTTCATCAACGGCACCAACGGCGAGTCGCAGGGCGTCGTCCCGTTCCTCAAGCTGCACAACGACCAGCTGGTCGCGGTCAACCAGGGCGGCAAGCGGGCCGGGTCGGGCTGCGCCTACCTGGAGGTCTGGCACAACGACATCCGCGACTTCCTCGAGCTGCGCAAGAACACCGGCGACGAGCGTCGTCGGACGCACGACATGAACACGGCCAACTGGATTCCGGACCTGTTCATGAAGCGCGTCGAGGCCCGCGGGACGTGGACCCTCTTCCGTTCCAACGACGTGCCGGATCTGCACGACCTCTACGGCCGCGCGTTCGAGGCCCGCTACGCGGAGTACGAGCAGCAGGTCGCCCGCGGCGAGCTGCACGGCGAATCGATCGCGGCACTCGAGCTGTGGAAGCTGATGCTCAAGGCGCTGTTCGAGACCGGGCACCCGTGGATCACCTTCAAGGACCCGTGCAACCTGCGCTCGCCGCAGGACCACGCGGGCGTCGTCCACTCGTCCAACCTCTGCACCGAGATCACGCTCAACACCAGCGTCGAGGAGACCGCGGTCTGCAACCTCGGCTCGATCGTGATCGACCAGCACCTGACCGCCGACGGGCAGATCGACCACAGCAAGCTGCGCGAGACGGTACGGATCGCGGTCCGCGCGCTCGACAACGTGATCGACGTCAACTTCTACCCGACGGTCGCGGCCAAGACGGCCAACGACCGCCACCGCCCGGTCGGCCTCGGCGTGATGGGCCTGCAGTACGCGCTCTACCGCAAGGGGATCGCCTTCGGATCGGACGCCGCGGTCGAGTTCAGCGACGAGATGATGGAGGCGATCGCCTTCCACGCCTACGAGGCGTCGAGCGACCTCGCCGCCGAGCGCGGGACGTACCGCAGCTACCCGGGATCGAAGTGGGACCGCGGCCTGCTGCCGCAGGACACGATCGACCTGCTGGAGGACGAGCGCGGCATCGAGATCCCCGTCCCCCGCGGCGGCAAGCTCGACTGGGCCCCGGTCCGCGCCAAGATCGCCGCCCAGGGCATGCGCAACTCGAACGTGCTGGCGATCGCCCCGACGGCGACGATCGCCAACATCGTCGGCACCTCGCCGTGCATCGAGCCGATGTACAAGAACCTGTTCGCCAAGTCGAACCTGTCGGGCGACTTCACGATCCTCAACCCCTACCTGGTCCGCGACCTCAAGGACCTGGGGCTGTGGAACGACGAGCTGGCCGGACGGATCAAGTTCCACGACGGCGACCTGACCGAGATTCCCGCGATCCCGCGCGAGCTGGTCGAGCGCTACCGGACGGCGTTCCAGATCCCGACCGAGTACCTGATCGACGCCGCGGCGCGCCGCCAGAAGTGGATCGATCAGTCGCAGTCGCTCAACCTGTTCCTGCCGTCGCCGGACATGAAGGCGATGAGCCACATGTACCGCCGCGCCTGGCGGATGGGCCTGAAGACGACCTACTACCTGCGGACCCTCGGCGCCTCGTCGATCGAGAAGTCGTCGGTCGTGGCGAGCGCCGTTGCTCCGGCGCCGCAGCCCGCCGAGGCGCCGGTTGCCGTCGTCGGAGCCGACATCCAGCTCGACCCCGCGGCCTGCTCGATCGAGGCGGTGCGCAACGGCGGCGAGTGCGAGGCCTGCCAGTAGGCGCGTCGCCGTAGAGGTTGAGCACGTAGTGCGTGCTCAACCTCTACGGCATCCACCGCGCGGGGCCCCTACCCCCGCAGGTGCGCCCGCTCCCCCGCTGGCCCGAAGAAGGCGATCACGTCGACCGGACCGTCGATCGCCGCGAACCCGTGCGGCGTGGTGGTCGGGAACTCGACCGCCTCGCCGGGCTCGAGCACGTGCTCCTCGTCGCCGAGCACCAACCGCAGACGACCGTGGAGCACGTACATCCACTCGTAGCCCTCGTGGACCGGCAGGGGGTCGGGGACCGACGTCCGCTTCGCGCTGATGCTCATCTTGAAGCCCTGCAGGCCGCCCGCGCCCTGGTGGGTGATCGGCCACATCGTCATGCCGTCGAGCCGCTTCGGCTTGCCCATCACCCGCGGGTTGAGCGGTGGGGCGACGCCGATCAGCTGGTCGGTCGTGACCCCCAGCGCCGCGGCGAGCGCCGGCAGGTGGTCGAGCGCCAGCCGGCGCTTCCCCGACTCCAGCCGGCTCAGCGTCGAGACGTCGATGCTGGCCCGCTCGGCGACCTGCTGCAGGGTGAACCCGCGCTCGGCCCGCAGCTCCCGCAGCCGTCGCCGGACCCGGGCGTCGACGCCCTCGTCCCCTTCGCCGTCACTTGCCCGCTTGGCAACTTCGCTTGGCATATCGACCGGATAGTGGCACGGTCGATGTATGAACGCCACCTGGGAGTGCATCGTCGTCGGCGGAGGAGCCGCGGGCCTGAGCGCCGCGCTGGTGCTCGGACGCGCCCGTCGCCGCACGCTGGTGATCGACGCCGGCGCCCCGAGCAACCGCGTCTCGCACGGGATCGGCGGCCTGCTCGGTCACGACACGAAGAAGCCCGCCGACTTCTACGCCGAGGCCCGCGCGAACGTCGCCGCCTACCCGTCGGTCGAACTGCGGTCGGGATCGGTGACGGCCGCCGAGCGGAACGGTGGACCGGCCGGCGAAGCCCGAGACAGGATCGGCCCGGACGGGGCGGCCCCGCACGGGACGGCGGAGGCGTCCGGCGAGACCTTCGCCGTGACCCTGGCCGACGGCACCCGCGAGACCACCCGCACCGTGCTGCTGGCCACCGGGATGGACTACCGCCGACCGGACGTTCCCGGCCTCGAGCCGCTCTGGGGCGGGTCGGTCTTCCATTGCCCCTTCTGCCACGGCTGGGAGCACGCCGGCCACCCGCTCGGCGTTCTGGACCGCGGCGACATGGGCGTCCACCGCGTCCAGTTGCTGCGCGCGTGGAGCGACGACGTCACGCTGCTGACCGACGGACCGGACGAGCTGGACGACGCGCAGCGGGAGGACCTGGAGGCCCGCGGCGTGACGATCGACCGGAGGCCGGTGGTGGCGCTGGAGGCAGCGGCCGGCGACGACCACGACGGCGGGGCGACCGGGTCCGCCGACGGGCACGGGGACGAACCGAACACGCCGGGCCCCGCCCTTTCCGCGGTCCGCTTCGCCGACGGCACCACCCGCCCGCTCCACGGCCTGCTGATCCCGGTCACCTTGCACCAGCGCAGCACCCTCGCGACCCAGCTCGGCGTCGACTTCGCCCCCGAGAGCCCGCTCTCCCCCGAGACGATCGCCGTCGACCCGATGGGCGCGACCTCCGTCCCCGGCGTCTTCTCCGCCGGCGACGCGAGCGTCAGCATGCCCTCCGTCGCCAACGCGATCGCGGCGGGCGGGGCTGCCGCCGCGGGCGTCGTGCGGGAGCTGGTGGTGTTGAACCCGCGAGCATGAACGTGGTGTCGGTGGTGGGCCGTGGCCCACCACCGACCTCGCGCCCCGTGACCTAATACGGCACGTTGATCCACACCCCGCCCCACGGGGCGACGCAGATCCAGTAGTCGCCGTCACCGCTGCGCATGAGCTTCGGCGACCCGCCGAGCTTGCGGCAGTTGGACTGGTAGCGGGCGACACGCCGCCGATGCGCCGCCGCGTCGGCCCTGCGCTGAGCGGCTGCCCGACGAGCCGCATCACGTTGGCGAGCCGCCGCCGCGCGCTGCTCGTTCCTGCGCATCGTCCGGCACCGCGCCACGCTGACCGGCCGAAACGACCCGGCCACCGACTTGCGCGCACCGTGCCAGTCCCACGCATCGATCCGGACCCGGTACGTGCCGCCCGGCTGACGGCAGCTCCAGGTCACGACCTGCGACAGCCGCGTCTGGTTTCCGACGGCGAAGGTCCGGACCGACCGACGACCAGCGCGCCGCAGTTCCACCCGCACCCCCGAGAACCGGGTAACCGAGATGTCGATCCGTGTCTCCCCGGGCCGGTCGGTGGACCGGCCTACCCGTGACCGCAGGCTTCCCGTCAGCCGGTCGAGATGGGGACCCACCACCTTGAACTCGCGGGTCTCCGAGGGGCGGCGCTTCGACTGATCTTGGAGGAACCCCTCGCCGAAGACCTGCCAGGAGTAGTCGCCCGGTTCGAGCGGCTCATTCAGCCTCAGGTTGGAGTGCCCGGCGTTGACCGTGTAGGACGCGAAGTCGAGGGTCTTGAAGCTGCTCCGTACGAGCTGGGCTCGCACCTGCTCCTGGGTGCGGGCATCCATACCGTCCAACCAGGCGATCTTGCCGTTCCCGGCAGCAAGTACCGGCTTGAACCCCGTGCGGTCCCGACGCGAGATCACCAACATGTCGGCCGGCGGAAAGGCGCTGCTCCAGCCGAAGGTCGGATTCAGCACGGTCCCGGTCGCCCCGTTGCCAGGCGCGAGCAGCGACGGTGGGAACAGGCGGGGGTCGGGCGGAGGCGGCGGCGGGGGCGGCGGACCGGCGGGCGGCACGACGGTGATCGTGTGCTCGAGTGTCGCGTCGGGAGCGTCGGCTCCCGCGGGCCGCGTCACGTAGACGCAGATCTGGTGCACGCGCCCGGGCTCACTGAGGACACCCGTCGTGAAGGTCCGGGAGAAATCTCCGTGAACCCGCTCGTCGTCCCGGGCCAGCCACTCGTCCCCACCGTGGATCGTGGGCTGTGCGTCACACGCACGCGGCACCCGAGGCGCCCGGTGGACGACCCAGAGCCGACGCTCCACCTCGGCCGTGCCGGTCACGGTGAAGGTCGCGCTGCCGCCGGCCACCACGGCCGACGGCGCCTCGATCGCCAGCGAAGCGTGGCCGGCGCGAACGGTGTAGTCCTGTCCGCCGGCGGCCGTGGACGGGTACGTCGAGTACTCACCGACGTACGCGCAGATCCGCCCGGGGCCCAGGTCGTCGGCGTCGAAGGAGTACGTTCGGGAGAAGACCCCGTCCACGGTGTCGCCGTTGAACGTGGTGACCCACTTCGTGCCTGACCGCGTGCTCTCGGAAAACGCGGTGCTCTCGCACGACGGACGCGTGCCCCGGAGCAGCCAGAGCTTCTGCGGACCGGCGGCGACTCCCGACACCGTGACCGTGACCGGCGTGTCCTGCGTCGGATCCGCCGACACGCCGACCGAGACGCTCGACGCGCCGGCCGACGCTGCGGGCGTTCCGCCGAGCAGCCCGACCGCGGCGATCAGCACCCATGGCCGTAGCCGTCGCGCAGTACCTATTCGCCCGGCGCTCCTACCAACTATCCGCCTCCACATCCGCCGGATCCTACTGCGGGAAGGACCACCCGTCCGTCTGGGCGCCCGGCGCATACCCCTATCCGCCCAGGACGGTTCGTCCCGGTGCCGTCTCGGGGCGGCGTGCAGACCCGGTCGTCCGGATCAGCTCCGTCGTCCCCCGCCCGTACGCTCTGCCTTCGTGCGCAACGACCATCTCGTCGACCTGAAGGACGCCCTCGGGCGCGTGACGGCGGCCGTCTCGACGCTCGCCGACTTCGACGAGGCGACCGAGGACGAGTCGCGGCCGGGGTTCTTCGTAGCGCAGCCGGACAACGACCCGGAGCCGCTGATCGCCCGTCTCGCCTCCGAGGGACCGCTGACCTTCGTGCTCGGCGCCGGCGTCTCGATGGAGGCGGGCCTGCCGTCGTGGAGCCAGCTCGTTCGTGGGCTGCTGGACGCCGTCGCCCCCACCGGCCTGGACCAGAACGACCGGATCGCCTGGTTGAACGCGGCGTCCGAGCCTGGCCTGCTCAGCATGGCCGGGACGGCCCGGGCGCTCGCCGGCGACGACGAGGCGTTCATCGAGCTCGTCGAGCAGCAGCTCTACGGCGGTGCCGTCGCCGAGGACTTCGAGCCCGGCCCGCTCGCCCGCGAGATCGCCCGTTGGAAGCGCGACGTCCCCGAGATCCAGCTCGCGACCTTCAACTACGACGACCTGCTCGAACGCGCCCTCTGCGACATCGGCATCGATGCCTACCCCGCGGAGGGCCACGACGATTCGGAGCCCGACGGGACCGCCGTCGTCCGCCATCTGCACGGCTGCCTGACCGGCGACCCCGCCAACGACGCGCTGGTCCTGACGGAGAGCGACTACGCCCAGTGGCCCGGGGGCAGCTGGCAGGACCGGTTCATGCGCCGGGCGCTGAGCGGCGTCTGCGTCTTCATCGGCCTCTCGTTCACCGACCAGAACCTGCTGCGCTGGGTCTACAACTCGAGCGGTACGAAGCACATCGCCCTGTTCACCCGCCAGAGCGCGCCACGGCTCAACCGCAACGTCCGCCGCGAGCTCGAGGCGGCGACCCGCTCCCGGCTGACCGGCGCCAACGTCACCACCTACTGGGCCGACTTCTACGCGGAGCTCGCCCAACTGATGCACGAGGGCCGACGTCGTCGCGAACGGAGTCGCACCCCCACGCCGTACCCCCAGCGCGCGCAGAAGCGCGTACTCCAGGGCCGGCGGCGTTGCCTGCCCGCCAACCACCGCCTGCTCGCGCGTCAGCTGCAGGTGCAGGAGATCCTCGCCTCGACCCTCGACGGCGTCCGCGCCGCCTTGGGTGCCGTCGGCGCGGATCCCGATCGCGCAGTAC
The DNA here is from genome assembly GCA_041648495.1 of Patulibacter sp. Lineage (GTDB taxonomy): Bacteria > Actinomycetota > Thermoleophilia > Solirubrobacterales > Solirubrobacteraceae > Patulibacter. Next base: position 468 of record JBAZOW010000114.1, on the reverse strand, counting down.
TCGGCCTCGGGCTGTGGGGCCTGGACTACGAGCACCGCAACGTCACCCTGTGGGCGTCCTCCGATCGGGTCCACATCGACCCTTCCACCGTCACCGCGGTGCCCCTGCGGTGGGGTTCGCAGTGGGTGGCGGTCGAGGCCATCACCCAGGGCTCGGTCGTCGAGTGGGACCCCCGGATCTACGCGAGCCGGTGGCGGTCGGTCCGCGGGATCCCGCTGGTCTGGTCGCCGCCCGCCCCGTCCGTGGAACGCGAGCGGATCCTCGTCGGCGCCGCCACCCTCACCACCACGGAGCCGTACGGAGGGTCGATCTTCGCGCAGACGGAAGCCCGCGCTCCCGGCACCCGCCGGACGATCGACACGGTGGTCCACGACCAACTCGTGCCGATCTGGAACTGACATCCACCCCGCGGCGTAGAGTACTCCCCATGTCCAGCCTTCTCGACAGCACGAATCCCCACGGGATCCG
>JBAZOW010000113.1:0-10994 GCA_041648495.1 Patulibacter sp. | reverse complement strand
TCGACGCCGAGCGCCAGAGCATCGCGCAGCGGGCGGCCTCGGCCGAGGGCGGCGAGGGGATCGAGGCGTTCCTCGAGCGCCGGGCCCCGCGGTTCGGCGACGTTCCGCGCAGCACCCAGTCGTAGAGCACCGAAAGGCAGCAGATGGAGATCAAGGGAACGGGCGCCGTCGTCTTCGGAGGGGCCTCGGGCCTCGGCGAGGCGACCGTGCGGAGGTTGGCCGCCGAGGGCGCGTCGGTGGTGATCGCCGACCTCAACGAGCAGCGGGCGCAGGAGATCGCCGCCGAGGTCGGCGGGACCGCCGTGCGTACCGACGTGCTCGACGAGGCCAGCGTCCAGGCGGCCGTCGAGGCGGCGGCCACGGCCCCGCGCGGGCTCCGGGTCTCGGTGGTCTGCGCCGGGCTCGGCACGCCGGCCAAGCTGCTCGGCCGCGGGGGACCGACCGCGCTGGACACGTTCGACACGGTGATCCGGGTCAACCTGCTCGGCACGATCAACGCGCTCCGCCTGGCGGCCGCCGCGATCGCCGGCAACGAGCCCGACGACGAGGGCGAGCGCGGCGTCTGCGTGCAGACCGCGTCGATCGCCGCCTACGACGGGCAGATCGGCCAGGTCGCCTACGCCGCGTCGAAGGGCGGCGTGGTCGGGCTGACGCTGCCCGTCGCCCGCGAGCTCGCGGCCCAGGCGATCCGCGTGGTCACGATCGCCCCGGGGCTGTTCGAGACGCCGATGCTGGCCGGCCTACCGCAGCACGTGCAGGACGAGCTGGGCGAGACCGTGCCGTACCCGGCCCGTCTCGGGCGGCCCGCCGAGTACGCGGACCTGGTCGAGCACATCGTCACCAACCGGATGCTCAACGGCGAGGTGATCCGGTTGGACGGCGCGCTGCGGATGGCGCCGCGGTGAGCGGGCCGCTCGCCGGCGTCCGGGTCGTCGAGCTGGCGGGCATCGGTCCCGGCCCGTTCGCGGCGATGCTGCTGGCGGATCTCGGGGCCGAGGTGCTGCGGGTCGACCGTCCCGACGCCGCCGAGCGCGAGGGGCCCGCGGGCCTCGACCTGCGCGTGCTCAACCGCAGTCGCCGGTCGGTCGGGATCGACCTCAAGGCGCCCGCCGGGGCCGAGCTGGTGCTCGACCTGGTGGCTCGCGCCGACGTGCTGATCGAGGGCTTCCGTCCCGGGACGACGGAGCGGCTCGGTCTGGGGCCCGACGCCTGCCTGGCCCGCAACCCGCGGCTGGTCTACGGGCGGATGACCGGCTGGGGACAGGACGGTCCGCTGGCGGCGGCGGCCGGCCACGACGTCGACTACCTGGCGCTGACCGGCGCGCTGGGATCGATCGGTCCGGCCGGCGACACCGCCCCGCCGGTGATCCCGCTCAACCTCGTCGCGGACTTCGGCGGCGGCGCGCTCTACCTGGCGCTCGGCATCGTCAGCGCCCTGCTGTCGGCCCGCGAGAGCGGGACGGGGCAGGTCGTCGACGCCGCGATGGTCGACGGGGCGGCGAGCCTGATGACCGCGTTCTACGGCCTGCACGCCGCCGGGCAGCACGGCCCGCGCGGGACGAACCTGCTCGACGGCGGGGCGCCGTTCTACGCGACGTACCGCACGAAGGATGACCGCTGGGTCGCGGTCGGGGCGCTCGAGCCGCAGTTCTACGCCGAGCTGGTGCGGCGGCTCGATCTGGCCGACGACCCCGCGATGGCCGACCAGCACGACCGGGCGACCTGGCCGGCGATGCGGGCGTGCCTCGCGGCCCGGTTCCGCGAGCGGACCCGCGACGAGTGGTGCGCCCGGCTGGAGGGCACCGACGCCTGCTTCGCCCCGGTGCTCGAGGTCGCCGAGGCCCCGCAGCATCCGGCGAACGTCGCCCGCGACGTCTTCGTCGAGGTCGACGGGGTCGTCCAACCGCGCCCGGCCCCGCGGTTCTCCGGTACGCCGACCGCGACGCCGACCGCGCCCCCGGTGCCGGGGGCGGACACGGTCGACGGGCTGCGCGACTGGGGCGTCGACGGCGAGCGGTTGACCGCGCTGGTCGCCGCGGGCGCGATCCGCGGGTAACGCGAAGCTCGCGGCGGCCCGGGCGATCCGCCCGCTGACCTCGCGGGAGACGTCGGCCCGTCGCGCCCGCAGGTCGCGCCGCCCGGCGCGGTCGCGATGCGGCCGCGAGGTTGGAAACGGGGCCAACCCGCGAATCGCATTCGGGTGGTGGCGGGCGCATCCGGGCGCCACGATCAGGTCGGTGCCGTCGGCACCGCGATCACGACCCGGAGGACAGCATGATGCACAGCCCCTATCGACCGACGGCTTCGGCGGAGCGGTGCGCCTGATGCGGGCGCTGCGACTGCGGGAGTACGGCGGTCCGGAGAACCTGGAGCTCGCCGAGCTGCCGGTCCCGGTGCCGGCCGACGACCACGTGCTGGTCGAGGTCAAGGCGGTCGGGATCAACTTCCCGGACCTGCTGAGCGTCCGCGGCGAGTACCAGTACCGCCCGGTTCCGCCGTTCGTCCCCGGCTGCGAGATCGCCGGCGTCGTCGCCCAGGCGCCCGAGGGCTCGCGGTGGAGCACCGGCGACCGGGTCTCGGGATTCGTCTGGGAAGGCGGCTACGCCGAGTACGTGACGGCCCCGCCCGGCGCGCTGGCGCGGCTGCCCGACGGCGCGACCTTCGCCGACGGCGCGGCCACCGTCGTCAACTACCACACGGTCCACTTCGCGCTGGCCCGTCGCGGCGGGCTGCGCAGCGGCGAGACCGTGCTGGCGCTCGGCGCCGGAGGCGGCATCGGCTCGGCCGCCGTGCAGGTCGCGAAGGGGCTCGGAGCCCGCGTGATCGCCGGCGTCGCCGCCGACGACCAGGTCGCGACGGCGCGGGCCGCGGGAGCCGACGAGGTGCTGGTGCTGCGCGAGGGCTTCGCGGCCGCGGTGCGCGAGCTCAACGACGATCGCGGCGTCGACGTGGTGCTCGACCCGCTGGGGGACTGGCTGTTCGCGGAGGCGGTGCGCGCGCTTGCTCCCGAGGGCCGGATCCTCGTCGTCGGGTTCGCCGCGGGCGAGATCCCGACGATCAAGGTCAACCGCCTGCTGCTGCGCAACGTCGCGGTCGTCGGCGTGGCCTGGGGCGCGTTCCTCGACATCGACCCGTCGGTGATGAGCACGGCGGCCGAGGCGCTCGAGCGGATGTTCGCGGCGGGGATCGTGCGCCCTCCGGTCGGCGACCTGCTCGATTTCCGCGACGTCCCGGCGGCGCTCGACCGGCTCGGCCGCGGGCAGATCGTCGGCAAGGCCGTCGCGGAGCTGTAGGCGTGCGTCGCGGATGTCGGAACGAGGAGCAGCGATGACCGAGAACGAGGACGGCCTGCAGCTGGAGGTCCGGGAATCCGTGCTGATCATGCGGATCGCGCGGCCCGCGCGCCGCAACGCGATCGACCACCGGACGGCGGTGCTGATCGACGAGGCGCTGGACCGGCTGGACCACGATCCCGCGCTGCGCGTCGGCGTGATCACCGGGTCGCCCGCGGGCTTCTCCGCCGGGATGGACCTGAAGGCGTTCGCGAGCGGCGAGCCGATGCCGTTCACCGAGAGCCGCGGCTTCGCGGGGATCGTCGAGCGACCGAGCGCCAAGCCGCTGGTCGCGGCGGTCGAGCGGTTCGCGCTGGCCGGCGGGCTGGAGATCGCGCTGGCGTGCGACCTGATCGTGTCGGGCCGGAGTGCCGTCTTCGGCGTTCCGGAGGTCCAACGCGGCCTGATCGCCGCGGGCGGCGGGATCCGGCGCCTGCCCGATCGCGTGCCGATCGGTGTGGCCCGCGAGATGTTGTTCACCGGGGCCACCGTCGCCGCGGACCGTGCGCTGGCGACCGGCCTGGTCGACCGGCTGGTCGACGACGGCGCCGCCGAGGCGGCCGGCGTGGCGTGGGCGAACGAGATCGCCGCCTGCGCGCCGCTGGCGGTCGGAGCGTCCAAGGCGGTGCTCGATCGTCAGCGGGACTGGCCGGACGCCGAGTTCTGGGCGCGGCAGGAGGAGCTCGTGCGGCCGGTCTTCGACTCCCAGGATGCCCAAGAGGGCGCGGTGGCCTTCGCCGAGCGTCGACCGCCGGTCTGGACGGGCCGCTGACCGCGCGCTCCGCGTCGACCGTCGACGCGGAGCGCGCCCGGCAGCGTCAGGTCGCCCTCCCGCCCGCCCGGGCCCGGACGGGCGTTGGAAACCTGCACAGCGCCGATCGGGGCCCCGGGCGGACGACGGTCGAGCGCGTCGCCCCGATCCGCGGCGGCGCCGGAACCGGACCCCCGATTGGGCCCGTATCGGCAGTGCGGAAGGGGGTTCGGCGGTCGTCCGACCGGCGGGACGTCGCCGTACGCGCACCGGAAGCCGAAAGCGCATTGTGAACAGCGCCAACGTCCCGCCGCCGATCCGGTCGAGCGGCGGCCACGTTTCCCGAGATGCTCGCCCGAGTTCCGCTCGTAGCGCAGCCCGCGCCACGAGCTCGCAGAGAGAAGGAGCGAGATGACACAGGCAATCCTGGAGGTTCGGGACCTCACCGTGCGCTTCGGTGGCGTGACGGCCGTCGACGGCGTGAGCCTCGACGTTCCGGAGGGCAAGCTCGTGGGCCTGATCGGGCCGAACGGCGCCGGCAAGACGACCGCCGTCGACGCGATCACCGGACTCGTCCGGTCGACGGGTCAGATCGCGTTCCAGGGCAACCGGATCGACCGCCTGGCGCCCCACGCTCGGGTCCGGGCGGGGATCGGGCGCACCTTCCAGAGCCTCGAGCTGTTCGAGGACCTGACGATCCGCGAGAACCTCCTCGTCAGCGCGGAGAGCCCGCCCTGGTGGGCCACGATCGCGGACCTGGTCCGGCCGCGGCCGGTCGGCGGTGCGGAGGCCGCGGTCGAGCAGGCGCTCGGCGCGCTGGAGCTGCACGACGTCGCCGACGCGTTCCCGCCGGATCTCTCGCTCGGACAGCGCAAGCTCGTGACCGTCGCCCGCTCGCTGGCCGCCGGCCCGCGGCTGCTGCTGCTGGACGAGCCGGCCGCCGGGCTCGACTCGGCCGAGAGCGAGGCGCTCGGCCGGGACCTGCGCCGACTCGTCGACCAGGGTCTCTCGCAGCTGCTGATCGACCACGACATGGGTCTGGTGCTGGGCGTCTGCGACTACATCTACGTCCTCGAGTTCGGACGGATCATCGCCCAGGGCACCCCGCGCGAGATCCGCAGCGATCCGCGGGTGATCGAGGCCTACCTCGGGGCCGACGACGAGTCCGAGTCCGCGGAGGTGGCGCGATGAGCCCGGTACTGGAGGCGCGCGGCCTGACCGCGGGCTACGCGGGGGTTCCGGTCGTCCGCGACCTCGACCTGCACGTCGACGCCGGCGAGGTCGTGGCCCTGCTCGGCGCCAACGGCGCGGGCAAGACGACGACGCTGCTGGCGCTCGCGGGGATCATCGCCCCGGTCAGCGGCACCGCGCGGGCGATCGACGGTCCCGTCACGGCCGGTCGGCCCCACCTGATGGCGCGCAAGGGCCTGGCGTTCGTCCCCGACGACCGCTCGCTGCTGTTCGGCCTGACCGCGCGCGAGAACCTCAAGCTCGGCTCCGGCAAGCGGAGCACGAAGGAGACCGTCGATCTGGTGCTCGAGTACTTCCCCGAGCTGTCGTCGAAGCTCGACCGTCGCGCGGGGCTGCTCTCCGGCGGCGAGCAGCAGATGCTCGCCGTCGGGCGGGCGCTCGCCGGTCGACCGAAGGCGCTGATGATCGACGAGATGAGCCTGGGCCTGGCCCCGCTGATCGTCAAGAGCATGCTGCCGATCGTCCGGCGGATCGCCACCGAGATGGGGACCGGGGTGCTGCTCGTCGAGCAGCACGTCGACCTGGCGCTCGGCGCGGCCGACCGCGCCTACGTGCTCAGCCACGGAAGCGTGGCGACCGAGGGCACCGCGACGACGCTGCTCGAGGACCGTCACCTGCTCGAATCCAGCTACCTGGGGATGGCGTCATGAAGGACCTCCTGCTGTTCGCGATCCTCGGTCTCGGCGCCGGGGCGGCCTACGCGCTGCTCGCGCTGGGCATCGTCCTGATCCAGAAGGGATCGGGATCGGTCAACTTCGCCCACGGGGCGATCGCCGGCTGCGCGGCGATCTTCTACGCCACCGCGACCGACGACGGGATGTCGAAGTGGACCGCGCTGGTGATCGCGCTCGCGGTCAGCGCCGTGCTCGGCGTCCTGATCCACCTGCTGATCATGCGGCCGTTGCGCAAGGCCCCGCTGCTGGCGCGGATCGTCAGCACGCTCGGCCTGATGGTCGCGCTCTCCGCGGTCGCCGCGAAGGTCTGGGGACAGGTCGGCGTCGTGGCGCCTAGCCTGTTCCCGACCGACTCGCTGACGATCTTCGGGCTCGCGTTCGGGGTCGACCGTCTCTACCTGCTCGGGACCGCGGTGCTGCTCAGCGTCGTGCTGGCCGCGGTCTACCGCTACACGCGGTTCGGGCTCGCGACCCGCGCGGTCGCCGAGAGCGAGCGGGCGGCCAGCCTGCTCGGCTTCTCGCCCGACCTGATCGCGGCGGCCAACTGGGCCCTCGGCTGCATGCTGGCGGCGCTCGCCGGCGTGCTGATCGCGCCGCTGACGACGCTCGACATCGCCACCCTGACGCTGCTCGTCCTTCCCGCGCTGGCCGCGGCGCTGGTCGGGCGCTTCACGTACTTCGGGATCACCGTCGCCGCCGCGGTCGCGATCGGCGTCGCCCAGTCGCTGCTGGTCCGCTACTGGACCCAGCAGGGCATGGTCGACGCCGTGCCGTTCGTGATCGTCGTCGCGACGATGGTCTTCGGCGCCGCGCGGATCCCGGCCCGGGGCACGCTCTCGCTGGTACGGCCTCCGCTGGCGGTCGCGACCCGCTTCAAGCCGACCACGATGCTGCTGATGCCGGGGCTGGCGGTGCTCGGCCTGGTACTGCTCGACAGCACCTACCAGAGCGCGATCAGCACCAGCCTGATCGCGATCGTGATCGCGCTCTCGGTCGTGGTGGTGACCGGCTTCGTCGGCCAGATCTCGCTGATGCAGATGGCCTTCGCGGGGATCGCCGGCTTCCTCGTCTCCAAGCTCGCGGTCAACGCCGGGATCCCGTTCCCCTTCCCGATCGTGATCGCCGCCCTGGTGACCGTCCCGATCGGCGTGCTGCTCGGGCTGCCGGCCGTGCGGGTCCGCGGGATCAACCTGGCGGTGGTGACCCTGGGCGCGGCGGTCGCGGTCAGCGCGGTGGTCTTCCAGAACACGGCCTGGACGGGAGGCAAGAGCGGGAGCGAGGTTCCGTCTCCCGAGCTCTGGGGCTTCTCGCTCGACGCGATCAGCCACCCGGTGCGGTTCGGCATCTTCGCGTTGATCGTGGCGGCGCTCGCCGTCGCCGCGGTCGTCAACCTGCGACGCGGCTCGGCCGGGCGGCGGATGCTGGCGGTCCGCGGCAACGAGCGGGCGGCCGCGATGGTCGGCATCGACGTCACGGGGACCAAGCTCCAGGCGTTCGCGCTGAGCGCGTTCATCGCGGCGATCGGCGGCGGCCTGCTGGCGTACCAGCTGGGGGCGGTCGTGCCGGAGCGGTTCTCGCCGATGGCCTCGATCATGCTGCTGGCGATCGTCTACATCGGCGGCATCGCCACCGTCTCCGGCGCGATCTTCGCCGGCGTGATCATCAACGGCGGCTTCCTCTACGTGCTGCTCAGCAACGTCGGCGGGATCGCCAGCTGGTGGATCGTGATCTCCGGCGTGGCCCTGCTGCTCACGGCGGTCACGCAGCCCGACGGCGCCACCGTCGCGCTCGGGCAGCAGATTCGCGCGGTTCGCGCGTGGTTGCGCCGCTCGGGGTCGGGCGGTCGTCCGCCCGCGCCCGAGACGCGATCGGCCGAGGCCGGCTAGCCGGCACGACTCATGGCCGGGTGCTTCCGCGGAAGCACCCGGCTCCCGGCCCCGGGTTCCGGGTCGCCGGTCACACCGAATTCCACACCGTAGTCCAGAACGAAGGAGTCATCAGATGAGGTCCAGAATCACACGCGTGGGGGCGTCCGCCCTGGCGGTCCTGCTGACGGCGACGATCGCCGGCTGCGGCGGAGACGACGACTCGTCTGAGCCGGCGTCCAGCCAGGCGTCGGCGCCGAAGTCGAACGTGGCGAAGCCGACCGGCAAGCCGATCGTCCTATATTCGATCGGCGACACGACCGGGGCCGGCTCGGTCAGTGCCGTGATCGAGCAGTTCCCGGTCGGCGAGGAAGCCGCCGTCGAGTACATCAACAACGAGCTCGGTGGCGTCGACGGCCGGCCGTTCAAGCTGGTGCGGTGCGACTCGAAGGCCGATCCGGCCGCCACGACGGCCTGCGCCAACGAGGCGATCAAGAACGACGCCGTCGCCAAGGTCGGGCTCTCCGTCCTGTGGGACAACGGCAACAAGATCTTCGCCCGAGCCGGCGTCCCGAGCCTGAACGCGCCGGTGACCAACTCGGATTCGGTCAGCCCGACGAGCTTTCCGCTCGCCGGCGGCTCGACCTCGGAGTTCCCCGCTCAGGTCGAGTTCTTCGCGACCAAGAAGGGCGTGAAGCACATCGTGATGCTGGCGGACGACAACCCGCAGGGCCAGGTCCAGGTCGGGATCGTCCGCAAGGAAGCCGACCGTTACGGGGTCAAGCTGGACGTCGTGCCGCTCAAGATCGGCGCCGATCCGACGCCGTCGGTCGCGCGCGTGGTCGGCTTCAAGCCCGACCTGGTGATCACGGCGGCCGCGGGCAGCGCGGCGGTGGCGGTCTACCGCGCCTTCCAGCAGCAGGGCTTCCCGGCCGACAAGATCGTCAACACCGGCGCCGTGGTCGACCACGAGGCGTTCTTCAGCAAGATCGACGCCGCGGCGATCGAAGGCACCCACTTCTCCTACGTCTGGGACAGCTACGACGACGAGCAGAACGAGGACGTCGCGACGTTCCGCAAGGCGATGAAGGACTACAGCGACGTCGACGGGCGCTCGGGCTTCTACCAGTGGGGCTTCTCCAACGTGATGACCGTCTACGCGATCGCCAAGCAGGTGGGTGGCGACGGCTTCGGAGCCGCGGAGCTGCTCGACTTCCTCAAGGGCGTCGACGGGTTCCCGGTCTTCATGGGCTCGGAGCTGTCGGTCAAGAGCGCCCCCAAGGACGCCCCGCAGATCATTCAGCCGAACGTGCAGATCGTCCGGTACGAGGACGGCAAGGTCGTCCCGGAGTCGGACGGCTTCATCAACCCGTTCGCGGAGCAGGGCAAGTAGCAACGGCCCCCGGCGCGGGCGGGCGGGACGCGTAGGCTCGCGCCCCGCCCGCCCGTTCGCCGGCTCCGACGACGGTCGACCCGAGAGGGCGACCGTCGCGGCGCGGCCGGCGGTCGCCACGAGGGGCTCGCAGACACAGCGAACGAGCAGGAGCACGAGATGACGAACGAACAGCAGCGGTACGACGGGAAGGTGGCGGTCGTCACCGGCGGCGCCTCCGGCATCGGCGAGGGCATCGTCCGGCGCCTCGTCGCCGAGGGAGCGCGCGTCGTGGTGGCCGACATGAACGCCGAGGCGGTCGACCGCTCGGTCGCGGAGCACGGGGGTGCCGTCGCCGGCGTCGTCGGCGACGTCTCGCAGCGCGCGACCAACGTCGAGATGGTCGAGCGCGCGGTGGCGGAGTTCGGGGGGCTCGACGTCGCGTTCAACGTGGCGGGGACCAACCGGCTCGGCTCGATCCTCGAGCAGGACGAGGCCGACTGGGACGTGACGGTCGACGTCTGCCTCAAGGGCACGTTCCTCGGCATGCAGCAGCAGGCCCGCCAGATGGTCGCCCAGGGTCGCGGCGGCGCGATCGTCAACATCGCGTCGCTCAACTCGGTGATGCCCAACCACGGCTCGGCCGCCTACTGCTCGTCGAAGGCGGCGATCGCGATGCTCGGCCAGGTCGGCGCGCTCGAGCTCGGCGAGCACGGGATCCGGGTCAACGCCGTGTCCCCCGGCCTGACCGACACCCCGCTGGCCCGGCCGCTGATCGACGCGACCGAGATCTACGAGGGCTTCCTGGCCAACATCCCGCTGCGCAAGCACGGCACGCCGTCGGACATGGCGGCCGCCGCGCTCTTCCTGGCGAGCGACGACGCCCGGTACATCACCGGCACCAACCTGTTGGTCGACGGCGGGTGGGCGACCGCCGGGTACCCCGACCTGCGGCCGTTCCTCGACAAGCTCTCGGCCGAGATCGGCCACGACGAGCTCGAGGATCGCTGATGAGGGCCCTGCGCTTCCACGGCGTTCGCGATCTCCGGATCGACGACGTCCCGGAGCCCGAGCTCGCGCCCGGAATGCTCCGGACGCAGGTCGAGTGGTGCGGGATCTGCGGGTCGGACCTGCACGAGTACACGGGCGGGCCGATCTCGATCCCGCTTGACGCGCCGCACCCGCGCACCGGCGTCCAGGCCCCGGTGACCCTCGGCCACGAGGTCGCCGAGCGGGTGCTCGAGGTCGGCGAGGGGGTCGAGGGGTTCGCGGTCGGCGACCTGGTGGTCCCGGAGTCGATCGTGCCGTGCGACGCGTGCGACCGCTGCCGCGCCGGCGAGTACAACATGTGCAGCACCCTGACGATCCACGGCTACGCCTGGCCGACCGGCGGCTTCGCGGAGCGGGAGGTCGTTCCCGCGGCGATCTGCCACCGCGTCCCCGACGGGGTCACGGCCGAGGAGGCGAGCTTCGCGGAGCCGCTGGCCGTCGCGCTGCGGGCCGTCGAGCGGGCCGAGGTCGTGGCCGGGGAGACCGTGGTCGTCTTCGGGGCCGGACCGATCGGGCTGCTGATCGTCGCCGTCCTGCGGGCGGCCGGGGCCGAACAGATCGTCTCCGTCGAGCCGTTCCCGGCCCGCGCGGCCTCGGCGCGGCGGGCCGGCGCGGACGTCGTGCTCGACCCGCGTGAGGTCGACGTCGCGGAGGCGGTGCAGAAGCTGACCGGCGGGCGCGGGGCCGACGCCGCGCTCG
>JBAZOW010000112.1:0-10999 GCA_041648495.1 Patulibacter sp. | reverse complement strand
GCCCGCTGGATCGGTGAGCCCGCCGTCCTCGGCGCCCGGCTGGCGCTCGACGTGGCCAGCGCGTCGGTCCTGGGGTACGAGCACGACCGCCGCGTGATCACGCGCTGGAACGTGCGGGACTGAGTCCACCCCGATCGTCGAGGACGCGAGGCCGCGTCCGACCCGAGCTTCTCCCGTCGAAACCCGCGCCGCGACGTTCACCCGTCCGGCCCTACCGCGGGTAGGGTCGGGCCATGGCTGATATCGCAGGCAAGAGCGCCCTGGTCACGGGCGGCGCGTCGGGACTCGGCGCCGCCACCGTCCGCAGGCTCCACGCGCTGGGTGCGCACGTGACGATCGCCGACGTCCAGGAGGACAAGGGCAACGCCCTGGTCGCCGAGCTGGGCGAGCGCGCGCAGTTCGTCCGGACCGACGTGACCGACGAGGACGCCGTCGAAGCCGCCGTCGCCGCAGCGGTTGCCGTCGCTCCGCTGTGGACGACGATCTCGTGCGCGGGCACCGGCTGGCCGCAGCAGATCTTCCACCCGCGGAAGGGCGTGCATCCGATGCTGCCGTTCGAGACGGTGCTGAGGATCAACCTGTTCGGCACCTTCAACGCGATGCGCTACTCGGCCGCGGCGATGGCCGAGAACGAGCCGAACGACCAGGGCGAGCGCGGCGTGCTGATCAGCACCGCATCGGTCGCCGCCTACGAGGGCCAGGTCGGCCAGGTCGCCTACTCGGCGTCGAAGGGCGCGATCGTCGGGATGACCCTGCCGGTCGCGCGGGACCTGGCGAAGCTGGGGATCCGCAACATGACGATCGCTCCGGGCCTGTTCGACACCCCGCTGCTGGCCGCGCTGCCCGAGGACGCGCGCGCATCGCTCGGCGCCCAGGTCCCCTTCCCCCCGCGGCTCGGCCACCCCGACGAGTACGCGGACCTGGCGGCCTACATCGTCAGCAACCCGGTGCTCAACGGCGAGACGATCCGCCTGGACGGCGCGATCCGGATGGCGCCGCGGTAGGGACTCGGCCTAGAAGAACGTCTGGGCGAGCCGCAGCAGGTCGAGGTCGACCGTCTTGACGCCGGTGACCTCGGCCAGCGGGATACGCGTGATCTCGGTGCCGCGAAGCGCGACCATCGTGCCGAAGGCGCCGTCGATCACCGCTTCGGCCGCCGCGACGCCGTAGCGGGTGGCGAGCACACGGTCGGTCGCCGTCGGCGTGCCGCCGCGCTGGATGTGGCCGAGCACCGTCGTGCGGGTCTCGTAGCCGGTCGCCGCTTCCAGCTCCTCGGCGAGCGCCGTGCCGATCCCGCCGAGCCGCTCGTAACCGTACTCGTCGGTCTCGGTGTTGACCTTGACCTTGCGGCTGCGGCCGTCGGCGAACGCCAGCCGCGCGCCCTCCGAGACGACGATGATCGAGAAGTCCTTGCCGCGCTCGTGACGCCGGCGGATCGTCTCGGCGATCTGCTCGACCGTCGTGTCGGTCTCGGGCACGAGGATCCCGTCCGCGCCGCCCGCGATCCCGGCGGTCACGGCGATCCAGCCGGCGTTGCGTCCCATCACCTCGACGACCATCACCCGGTCGTGCGACTGGGCCGTCGAGTGCAGCCGGTCGATCGCCTCGGTCGCGACGTGGACCGCGGTGTCGAAGCCGAAGGTCCGGTCGGTGCCGACGATGTCGTTGTCGATCGTCTTCGGCACGCCGACCACCGGCAGGTCGAGCCGCTCGTGCAGCGTGCGCGAGATCTCCATCGTGTGCTCGCCGCCGATCGCGATCACCGCGTCGAGCGTGCCGTCGGCCATCGCGGCCTTGACCCGATCCGGTCCGTCGTCATGGCGGAACGGGTCGTAGCTCGACGTCGAGAGGATCGTGCCGCCGAGCGGCAGCAACCCGGACAGGGCCGGATGGTCGAGCGGCCGGTGGTCGCCGAACGCCAGGCCGCGGTAGCCCCGGAGCAGGCCGATCGGCTCGTGCCCCTCCTTCATCAGCTTGCGTCCGGCGGCGCGGATCACGGCGTTCAGACCCGGACAGTCGCCGCCCGCGGTGAGGATCCCGATGCGCATGTCCTCAACCCTACGGGGCAGGACGCCGAGACTCATTAGCCCGGCGTCCAAGGGTCAGATCGCGTAGCGCGTCGGAATGAGGTGCACGTAGACCAAGTAGGTCGTCGCCGGGAAGCGAGAGCAGTACAAACGTACTGCCGAGCGCACCAGGTGACGAGATACGCCGCGTCTACGTGTGCCTCAACCGATGCGCTCGATCAGAGCGGCCATCCCCATGCCGCCGGCCACGCACATCGACTCGATGCCGTAGCGGCCGTTCTTCGCCTCGAGGCCGTTGATCAGCGTCGTCATGATCCGCGCGCCGGTCATGCCGAACGGGTGGCCGAGCGCGATCGCGCCGCCGAACGGGTTGAGCTGCTCGTCGCTGATCCCCAGCTCGTCCTTGCACGGGACGATCTGGGCGGCGAACGCCTCGTTGATCTCGACGATGTCGATGTCCTCGATCTTCATGCCGGTCTGCGCGAGCAGCTTCTGGATCGCCGGGATCGGGCCGACGCCCATGATCTCGGGACGGATCGCGGCGACGGTGGTGGCGATGATCCGGGCACGCGGCGTCAGGCCGAGCTTCTCGGCCTTGGCGTCGCTCACGATCAGCGTGGCGGCGGCGCCGTCGTTGAGCGGACAGGCGTTGCCGGCGGTCACGGTGCCGTGCTCGGGGTCGAAGACCGGCTTGAGCTGGGCGAGCTTCTCGACCGTCGTGCCGGGACGCGGGCCGTCGTCGCGGGTGACGACGGTGCCGTCGGCGAGCGTGACGGGAACGATCTCGCGGTCGAAGTGGCCGCTGTCGCGAGCCTCGACGGCGCGCTGCTGACTGATCGCCGCCCACTCGTCCTGGGCCTCGCGGCTGACGCCCCACTGCTTGGCGACGTTCTCCGCCGTCAGGCCCATCGGGATGTAGACGTTGCAGATCGAGCCTTCGGAGCCGTCGAGCAGCGGGTTGAACTCCCACGCCCCGCCCTGGATCGAGCGCGATACGGCCTCGACGCCGGCGGCGATGTACTGGTCGCCCTCACCGGCCTTGATCGCGTGGAAGGCGTTGCGGATGGTCTGCAGCGACGACGCGCAGAAGCGGTTGGTCGTTGCGCCGGGGACCTCGAACGGCAGGCCCGCGAGCAGGCTGGCGTTGCGGGCGATGTTGAAGCCCTGCTCGCCCTCGCCGGACGCCGCGCCCATCAGCACGTCGACGGTCTCGGACCAGTCGACCCCGGGGTTGCGTTCCTGGAGGGCCTTGAGCGGGATCGCCGCCAGGTCGTCCGCCCGGACGTCCTTCAGCGAGCCCTTGCCGGCCCGTCCGATCGGGGTCCGCACCGCATCGACGATCACTGCTTCGGGCATCTGAGCACCTCTCGAGGGTCGTGGCGCAGCTTCGGAGACGGTCTGTCCGGCGCCTGACCCAAGTGTACCCACTAGATTGACTGGTCAGTCAACCGTTGAGGCGCAAGCAGGACCTTTGCCGGGCCTGAGCCGCGCAAGGTCTCCCGGTAGGGGAGCGTGCGCGCCAAACGCCGGGACAAACCGACAGCGGGAGACTTTCGACGGGTGTGAGCCGTAGAAGGTCTCCCGGTAGGAAGAACGCCGAGGCCCAGCGCCGGCACGAACCGGCGGAGAGCGGGACGCGGCCGGCCCAGGCCCACCGCGACGCGCTAGAGGCCGAGCCCGCGGACGCCGAGCTCGTCGAAGCCCACGTGGTGCGCCAGCTCGTGGCGCACGGTGATCGTGACCTGCTCGCGCAGCCGCTCCGGGTCGAAGCCGAAGTCGCGTCGGAGGGTGTCGCGGAAGATCAGGATCTTGTCCGAGTGGTCGTCGCGGGTCGCCCCGTCGCCGACGTAGAGTCCGTAGGCGTGGTACTTGCGTCCCTGGTCGGAGATCACGACCGCGACGTTGGTGTCGAGCACGCCCTGCAGCAGGTCCGGCAGGTCGTCGAGCGCCTCGCGCACGAGCTGGGCGAAGCCGTCGTCGCTCAGCGGGTCGACCGCCAGGAACTCGCCTTCGTCCGGATCGACGGCGAGGTTCTCGGCCGCCAGCCGTTCCGACTCCTCGACCAGCTGCTCGAACTCCTCGTCGGTCGCGGGCTCGCGGTAGTCGGAGAGCCGGGCCGTGATCAGCGACAGCGCGCCGATCAGGACGGCGAGCACCGCCCCGATCACGCCGATCGTCTGGATCGTGCGCACCACCCCCACCGTCGCCCATCCGGCGACGAAGTAGCCGACCACCGACGCGACGCAGAGGCCGACGATGGCCGTGACGATCGGGGTCCGGGCGTTCATGGACCGAAGATACGCGACGCGCCCGAGCACCGCCACAGCACACGCGTCGAGCCGCGTTCCCCGGTCGCACCCGCAGGCAAGAACGAGGTGCCGCGGGCCGGCCGGAACGCCCAACGGGAGGGTGCCGCCGGGCCGCTGGTTCGCCGTACGGGTGACACCGGGCGGGCGGGTGACCGCCCGCCCCGACGCGCTACGCCGAGAGCATCGCGCGCGAGATCACGACGCGCTGGATCTCGTTGGTGCCCTCGTAGATCTGGGTGATCTTGGCGTCGCGCATGAAGCGCTCCATCGGGTAGTCCTTGACGTAGCCGTAGCCGCCGAGGATCTGGAGCATCTCGACCGTCGTCGCCATCGCGTTGTCGGACGCGAACAGCTTGGCCATCGAGGTCCACTTGCCGAGGTCGTCGACCCGCGGGGTGCGGTCCGCGGTCGCGCAGGCCTTGTAGAGCAGCTCGCGCGCGGCCGCGGTCTTCGTCTCGGCGTCGGCGAGCTTCCACTGCAGGCCCTGGAACGACGAGATCGGCTTGCCGAAGGCGATCCGCTCCTTCGAGTACTGCGTGGCGTAGTCGACGGCGCCCTGGGCGATGCCGACGGCCTGGGCGGCGGCGCCGAGGCGGGTCCGCTCGAGCGTGCCGAGCGCGACCGAGAGGCCGCGGTCGACCTCGCCGATCACGTTGGCCGCGGGCACCCGCACGTCCTGCAGCACCGGCGACCCGGTCGGCGAACCCTTGATCCCGAGCTTGTGCTCGAGCGGGCCCCAGGAGAAGCCCTCGCGATCGGACTCGACGACGAACGCCGTGATCCGGTTGCTCTCGAGGTTGGTCTTCGCGAAGACGACGTAGTAGTCGGCGATCGAGGTGTTGGTGATCCAGTTCTTCGTGCCGTTGATGACCCAGTCGTCACCGTCGCGGACCGCCGTGGTCTTCATCGACGCGGGATCGGACCCAGCCTCGGGCTCGGACAGCGCGAACGCCGGCGACCACTCGCCGGTCGCGGTCTTCGGCAGGAACCGCTGCTTCAGCTCGTCGGACCCGAACAGCCGGATCGGCAGCGAGCCGAGCTCCTGGATCATCAGGATCAGGGCCGACGACGCGCAGACCTTGGCGATCTCCTCGACCGCGATCTGCAGCATCAGCGTGCCCATGTGGGTGCCGCCGTACTCCTCCGGGACGGCCAGCCCGAGGATGTCGGCCTCGCCCAGCACCTTGCGGACGTCCCACGGGTACTCGCCCTTCTCGTCGATCTCCGCGGCGCGGGGCGCGATCTGCTCCTGTGCGATCTGCCGGACGGCATCGCGGAACTCGACGAACTCTTCCGGGATGTCGTACAGACCGGCGGTAGCAACGTTGGACATGCGCGGAATCCTACGCCGCCGACCGCGCAGGGGCGAGCCCGCGTACGCGAGAACCCCACCAATGTCGTACCGACCGGTCGGTTCTGCCGGCGGTCAGTCGAGCGCCGGGCGGCGCGCTCGATCGGGGCGAGCGATCGGGCGGCGTCCCGGTGCCCCCGCGGTCCCAACGAGCGCGACGCCCGCGCAGACCGACCTAGGCCGCGGCGAGGCAGCTGGCGCAGTGCCCGGCCACCACGACGGTGGCGGAGTCGACCCGGTGGCCGCCCGCCTCGGCGGCCTTGCGGGCCGCCGCCCGACTGGCGCTGGTGTCCAGGTCGAACAGCGCACCGCACTTGGTGCAGGTGAAGTGGTCGTGCGGCGTCGGGTCGGTGTCGTAGCGCGCGGCCCCCGGAGCGGCGACGCGGCGGACGACGCCCAGATCGGCGAACAGCTCGAGCGTCGAGTAGACCGTCGGCAGCGCTAGGCCGGGCAGCTCGCTCGACGCCTCGCGGAGCAGACCCTCGGCGGTCACGTGCCGGTGCGAGCCGGCCAGGATCCGGTGCAGCGCCAGCCGCTGCGGCGTGACACGGAGGCCCGCGGCGCGCAGCTGACCCACCAGCCGGGTATCGGCGTCGGCGGGGATGGTCACGGACTCCATACAGGGATGGTAGTAGAAGCTCCTAATCTGTAGGCCCTTAGATCTTCCGGCGGCCGAGCCGGGCCTGGCGGAACGACTCGCTACCGTCCCGGGTATGCCCGAATCGCCCTTCGACCAACCCGGCATCGAGGTCACGATCGACCAGATCGTGGCGGACGAGGCCGACGGTCGGTTCGTCCTGATCGACGTCCGCGAGCCGCACGAGTGGGAGGCGGGCCGGATCGAGGGCGCAACCCACGTGCCGATGGACCAACTCGGTCCGCAGATCGACCGCTTCGACCCCGAGGTGACGATCGTCTTCCAGTGCCTGGTCGGCGGTCGCTCGGCGATGGCCGCCCAGGCCTTCCGCGGCCAGGGCTTCGACGCCTGGTCGCTGGCCGGCGGGATCCAGGAGTGGGACGAACGCGGACTGCCCCTGGTCCCCGAGGGCGGGCAGGTCGTCGGGCACTAGCCGCCCGGCGCGCGCTACGGCCGCGGTTCGTCCCCCCGCCGCATGGCACAGGCCGCGGCGCAGATCTCGACGATCTCGTCGAGGTCGTCGGTGACCACGAACAGGTCCTGGTCCTCCGGCGACATCAGGCCGTCGGCGACCACCCGGTCGCGTAGCCAGTCGACCAGCCCGCACCAGAAGTCGGTGCCGTAGAGCACGATCGGGTAACGCCGGATCTTCTCGGTCTGGACCAGGCAGAGCACCTCGAACAGCTCGTCGAGCGTGCCGAGCCCGCCGGGCATCGCCACGAACGCGTTCGAGTAGCGGACGAATGCGATCTTGCGGACGAAGAAGTAGTGGAACTCGACCTCGAGGTCCAGGTAGGGGTTGCCGCCGCGCTCGAACGGCAGGTCGATCGTCAGGCCGACCGAGCGTCCACCGCCCTCGTGGGCACCGCGGTTGGCGGCCTCCATCACTCCCGGTCCCCCACCCGTCAGCACCGTGGCGCGGGCGTCCACGGCCAGCCGCCGGCCGAGCTCGCGGGTCTTCTCGTACTCGGGGGTGTCGGGCCCGCGGCGGGCGGAGCCGAAGACGGTGATCCCGTCGTCGATGTGGGCGAGCGCGCGGAACGCCCGGTCGACCTCGGCCGAGATCCGCTCGACGCGTTGGTCGTCGGTCAGCTCGGTGGTGACCTGCGGCCACTCGGCGCTGAGCAGCTCCTCGTCGGGCGTCTTCGGATCACGGGGCGTGGGGGTCACGTTCCGACCGTAGCGCCTCGTCCGCGTCGCCCGCTCCGCATCGGGTGTGATCCTGGCCGTTCGGTGCGCCGGATCGCACCCGGCCGGCGCGGCTCGTCGACCGAGCGTGACCGCTGCCCGTCAGGCCGCGTCGAGCACCGCGTGGGCGATCGCCACGGCGACGGCCGCGCGGTCGGCCAGCGTCGTGCCGTCGATGTGCTCGTCCTCGGCGTGCGCGCCGCCACCGAGCGGCCCGAGCCCGTCGATCGCCACGTCGACCCACGGCGCCAGGTGGCTGGCGTCCGACGCGCCACCGCGCGAGCGGCCCACGATCGGCCGGCCGAGCGTCGCGCCCGCCCGCTCGAGCACCGGCAGGGCGCGGTCCCGGTGGTCCATCCCCGGCCAGCGGCGGCCGAACGACGCGTCGAGCATCACCCCGTCGATCTCCGGCGGGACCCGGTCGAGCGCCCGCTCGATCACCGCGATCTCGTCGGCCCGCAGGTCGCAGGTCAGCTGACCGTCGGCGGGCACGACGTTGACCGCCTCGCCGCAGTGGATGATCGTCGGGACGACGGACAGCGCGCCGGGGCCGGACGGGTCGTGCAGCGCCGCGAGTTGGTGGGCGACCGTGGCCAGCGCCAGCAGCGCGTTGCGGCCGTCGTCGGGGCGACTGCCGGCGTGGGCCGAGCGGCCGTGGGCGACGACCTCGATCGACGCGGCGGCCTTGCGGCGGACGACCACGCCCTCGTCGCCGTCCTCGGTCCGCTCCCCGCCCTCGAAGCAGAGGCAGGCGTCCCAGCCGTCGAACCGCGGTCCGTGGGCGAACTCCGCGACCCGCCACTCCTCGTCGGCGACCAGCAGCAGCGCGACCTCGGCGAACCGTTCGGGCTGGGTGGCCAGGGCGCGGAGCAGACCGACGGCCAGCGCGTCGCCGCCCTTCATGTCGAACGTGCCCGAGCCGGTCCAGCGCCCGGACTGCTGGCGCAGCGGGCGGTGCCGCTCGGCGGGGATCACCGTGTCGAGGTGGCCGAGCAGGACGATCCGGCCGCTGCCGGTGCCGGTCAGCCGGACCAGCAGGTCCGGCGCGCAGGACGCCGTCGAGCAGGCGATCCGCTCGCTGTGGGCCTCGCGCGGGAGCATCTCCTCGACCAGCGCGACGCAGCGCTCGTAGCCGTGGACGTCGCCGCTGACCGACGTGCAGTTGACCAGCGGCTCGAGCAGCGAGAACGCGTCGGCGGCTACGGCCTCCGCGGTCTCGCGGAGCGTCGGGGCGGCGGACGACGAGGACGACACGCCTCCACCATAAGCGGTCCAGCGGGACCGTCGGTCATTGCGCGGCGGAATCCGCCGCATCGTCTGCGAGCCCGACGTCGCCGCTGCCGTCGTCGTTGGAGCAATCGGCGATCAGGTGATCCTCGGCGCAGACCGTCAGGGCCTTCCAGCGCTCGCTGTAGTCGCGGTTGTAGGCGAGCATCTTCTCGTCGACGTCCGGGGCGTCCGGACCGCCGGCCTCGGCCTGCGACCAGCGGGTCAGGAAGATCGTCGTCTTGCCGGTCTCGATCCGGTACCGGATCTCCTGCTCGGTCAGCCCGGTCTCCTGCTTGTACTGCGCGAAGGTCTTGCCGCCCGCGTACTGCAACTCGGTGGTCCGCTTCCACTCCTTCTCGAGCTCGGACTTCGGCACCGTGATCTCGAGCTCCTCGGCCTCGCCGCGCACCCAGCGCGCGCGGATCAGCGTGCTCATCACGCGATCGCCGATCTCGGCGTCCGACAGCGGCGAGCCGGCGAACGACGCCTCGCGCATCGTGATCTCGTACCAGCGGTCGAACGTCGCCTGGGTGATCGGCGTCCCGTTGACGACCGCGACCGCGTCGTCGGGCACGTCGTCGGCCGGGCTGCCACCGCAGGCCGCCAGGGTCACGGAGGCGGCGAGGGCGAGGGCCAGGCGGACGGCGTGACGACGAGACGGCGTACGGGGCATGGAGGCCATTCTGCCCGAACCGCGCCGACCAGGACGCGGTCCGCCCGGACGTTGCGACTCCCGGTAGCGGGTGGCGCGTCGCTCGTCCGTGCGCCGACGGTGCCCTAGGATCGCCGCATGGCTTCTTCCCCGCAGGTCGGCGAGCTCGCGCCGGACTTCACGCTCGAGGGGACGGACGGCTCGTTCACCCTCTCCGCCCACCGCGGACGCCGGATCGTGCTGGCGTTCTACCCCGGTGACGAGACGGCGGTCTGCACCAAGCAGTTCTGCTCCTACCGCGACCGCGCCGAGGATCTGGCCGGTCTCGACGCGACCGTCGTCGGGATCAGCGGCAAGGACGTCTCGAGCAAGGAGGCGTTCCGCGACCACCACGGCCTGACCGTGCCGCTGCTGGCCGATCCCGACCGGGCGGTCGCCCAGCTCTACGGCGTGGCGTCGCGGGTGCTCGGCACCAAGCGGGCGACCTTCGTGATCGACGAGCACGGTCGCGTCGCGTGGAGCAAGATCCACACGCTCGGCGTCACCTACGTCGGCGTCGACGAGCTGCAGGCCGTGATCGGCAAGCTGCCCGCGACGAGCTAGCGCTCCTTCGCCGGGGAGAGCGGGCGTCGGGACCGCCATCGGACGTACGTCGGCGCGCGACCCTCCGACTAGCGCTCCTCCGCCAGCGGCCGGCCGTCGTCGCGGACCAGGTTGGCCGGCGGGTACGGACCGTGCCAGTTGTCGCGGGCGCCGTCGACGGTCAGTACCGAGCCGTCGATGTAGTCGCCCGCGGGTGACGCCAGGTAGGCGACCAACCAGGCGATCTCCTCGGACCGACCGAGGCGGCCGAGCGGGATCGTCGCCGCGGCACCCTCGACCATCGGCTTGGGGTACTTGGCCATGAACGTGTCGGTCGCGAAGTGGCCCGCGGCGATCGCGTTGAGCCGGATCCCGAACCGCGCCCACTCGATCGACAGCACCCGCATCAGGTTCTCGACCGCCGCGCGGGCGGCGGACGAGTGCGCCATCCCCGGCAGTCCGTGGTGCGGGGTCAGCGTGATCGAGACGATCTTGCCCGAGCGCTGCGGGATCATCGCCTTGGTCGCGACGGCGTGGGTCATCAGCCAGGTGCCGTCGACGTTGAGCCGCGTGACGGTGCGGAAGCCCTTCGGCGTGATCTCCTCGGCCGGCGTGAGGAACTGCCCGCCGGCGTTGTTGACCAGCAGGTCGATCCGGCCGTGGTCGGCGACGATCCCGTCGACCAGCGCGTCGACCTGGTCCTCCTCGCGGATGTCGCAGGTCGCCGCGAAGCAGCGTCCGGCGGCGGCCAGCGCGACGGTCTCGTCGAGCGGGTCCTGACGGCGGCCGCAGACGACCACCGTGGCCCCGAGCGCGCACAGCTCGAGCGCCGTCGCCCGGCCGAACCCCGACCCGCCGCCCGAGACCAGGCAGACCTGGCCGTCGAGGATCCCGTCCCGGAACAGCTGCGAGCTCATGCTGCGTCCTTCCCGCCGGGCGCGTCGACTTCACCGCGACCACGCCGGACAACTCGACACGCTGTCC
>JBAZOW010000111.1:0-11286 GCA_041648495.1 Patulibacter sp. | reverse complement strand
GTTGAACTGCTTGGGAACGTCGGCCCGGCCGCTGCAACGGCCGGGCCGACCCTGACCGCTACGCGGAGCGCAGCGACGAGGTCTTGGTGGTGCCGACCCGCACCTTGATCGTGGCCCGGCGGCCATCGGCGGTGCGGATGGTGATGGCGACCTGCGGCCGCGCGTTGCGGCGCGGCGCGGCGAGCGTCAGGGTCACGCGCGAACGACCGCTGCCGGTCGTGCTCCTGCCCGTGCCGCTGACGCGCCCGCTCACCCGGAGCTGCGGGTTGTCCGTGGCCCGCACGGTGCAGCGGATCTGCGTGCCCGAGCCGCTCCGCCGGCAGGCGACGGTCGCCCGGCCCGTGGTGCTGCGGGGCAAGGCGCTCGCCCCCGCGGGGCCGCGGGGGCCGACGGGACCGGTGGGGCCGACCGGCCCGAGCGGACCGACGGGACCGAGCGGTCCGACCGGACCCACCGGACCGGGGACGCCGTTCATGCCGGGAGCACCGTCGGTTCCCGGGGTGCCGTCGACGCCATCGGTCCCGTCGTCACCCGGCGGACCGGCGGGCCCCTGCGGCCCCTCCGGCCCGGCTGCGAGGTCGCCGCCCTCCCCGGCCAGCGCCACGGTCACGTCGTCGGCGGTGGTGCTCGAGATCCGCAGCTCAGCGCTGCGGGCCCCGGTGGCCGACGGGGAGAAGCGCACGCGGACGGTGCAGGTGTCGCCCGGATCCAGCGCCTCGCCCACGCAGCTGTCGCCGGTGACGAGGAAGTCGTCGGAGTCCGCACCGACCGTGCGCAGCCGGGTGATCTGCCCGGTGCCGACCGTCAGCGTCACCGTCTTCGGCACGCTCAGCGTCTCGCGGGCCTGGGTCGCGAAGCTCAGCGGACCGTCGGCCGCCACCGGCACGTGCGCGATCACCTGGTGGAAGACCGTCGAGCTGCCGCGGCCGAGCCGCTGCGCCCGCACTCCCGGGACCCGCAGCGGCACGGCGCTGACGTGATTCGCGGTGTCGCCGTCGGCGAGCATGCCCGACCCGCCGTTCCCCCAGACCCAGACCGTGCCGTCGGCCTGGCGCGCGGTGCTACCCGCCAGCGCCGTGCTGACCTCGACCACCGGCGGCAGGCCGAGAACCCGCACCGGGCTGGTCCGCCGGTCGAGCGTGCCATCGCCGAGCCGTCCCGCGGTGTTCAGCCCGAACGCCAGGACCGACCCGTCGGCCAGCAGCACGAGGCTGTGTTGGCGGCCGGCGGCGACCGCCACCGCGTCGTCGATGCCCGGCACCAGCTCGGGCGCGGTGCGCGCGGTCGTGTCGCCCAGCCCGAGCTGCCCGTCGCTGTTGAGCCCCCAGGCGTAGACCTGGCCGTCGTTCCGCAGCGCGAGCGTGTGCTCGCCGGCGGCGATCTCCCGGACGTCGCTGACGCCCGGAACCGCCGTCGGGCTCGTAACCGTCCCGCCCGCCCCGTTGCCGACCTGGTTGGCCGCGTTCGATCCCCAGGCGCGCACGGTGCCGTCGGCGAGCAGCGCCACGCTGTGCTCCCGGCCGGCGGCGAGCTGGATCACGTTCGCCAGGCCCGGGATCGTCGTCGGCGGCGTGGTCACCGGGGAGGCGTTCCCGAATCCGAGCTGGCCGAGCGTGTTCTTGCCGAACGCGCGCACCGTCCCGCCGGCCTCGAGCACCAGCGTGTGATCGAGGCCGGCGGCGACGTCGGTGAGCGACGACATGTCACCGAGCATCACGTCGTACGTGCTGTGGGTCCCCGCGCCGCTCCGGCCGATTCGGCCGTCGGCGTTCGATCCGGTGCCGAAGGGCACGCCGCCGCGCAGGACCACGCTGTGCGAGCCACCGCCGACGACCTGCGAGGTGCCATCGGTACCCGGGACCGGCGTCGGGGTCGCGAGCGCGGCGGCGTTCGGGACGCCGACCCGGCCCTGGGCGGCGTTCCCCCAGGCCACGACCGGACCGGAGACGGCGGCCGTCGCGACCGCGGGGACCGAGGCCCCGAGCGCGAGCGCGCCGACGGCGACGAGCGTGGACGCGGCGAACGTCGACCGGCGACGCCGGTCTGGGCGGATTCGACTGCTTGGTGATGCGAGCATCGGCACTCCTGGGTGACGAGACGAACGACGAGGACGATCGGAGCGGGTCCGCGCGACGGCAGGGCCGCGCGGACGGCTCAGATCCGGGAGGTGGTGGTGCGGCCGTCGGCGCGCACGGTGATCGTGCGCGAGCGCTCGCCGACGACGATCCGCAATCGGATCCGTTGCTTCGCCCCGATCGTGCGGGGCGAGCGGACGACGACCGTGGTCCGCGCGCGGGCGGTCTTGGCCACCGCCTTGCGACCGGGCAGGGTCGCGGTGACCCGGAACCGGCCGGACGTGCTGATCGTGCAGCGCGCCGTCCGGTTGCGCGACGCGCGGCGGCACGCCAACCGCACCGTCTGCGTCCTCGGCGTGCTCGGCGGCGCCGGATCGCCCGGCGGCGGAACGAACGGCGGACCGGGCGGGGGCACGAACGGCGGTCCCGGCGGCGGGGAATACGGTGGGTCGACGGGCGGATCCGGGTCCGGGTCGGGGCCCGGGTCGACGGGAGGATCGACCGGCGGATCCGGATCGTCGGGATCGCTCGGAACGACCTCGGACGACGGGTCGACCAGGCGCAGCGAGATCACGTCGCCGGCGCTGACCGTCCGGGTCTCGTCGGCGGCGACCTCGGTCGTGCCGCCGTCGACGCTCCAGCGCCAGCCACCGGTCGGGGTATCCGTCCGGCGCCCGTTGACCACGGTCAGCGCCCCGGACGCCCAGCGCGGCTCGGCGACGCAGTCCGCGGGGGCCGCGCTGGTCCGCGCCGCCTCGAGCAGCTCGCGCAGCGTCGCGCCGGCGACGGTCGGGACCTCGCAGAGCTCCCGCTCACCGGCGATCCCGCTGTCGACCACCAGCGCGACCGAGATCGCGGTGCCCGCGGCCACCGCCGGTACCGGACGCCAGACCGGATCGCCCGGCGTCGCGCGGGCCGGCGGATCGACGGCGAAGCCCGGCCGGGCGATCAGGGCGCGCAGCGCGTCCTGCGTGGCGTAGGCGTCCGCCGGCTGATTGGCGCTCATCTCGGGGTAGAGCGCCCAGGCGCCGTCGGAGCGCTGCGTCGCGATGAGCCAGTCGACCGCGGACTCGAAGCCGCCGTCGGCCCACGCCTGCGTGCCGCGCCGGATCCCGCACGTGCCGAGGCCCTGGAGCACCCAGGCGTTGGAGTCGACGTTGCCGATCGAACTGCCGAACGCGCCGTTGGGCAGCCGCTTGGTCTGCAGGAAGGCGACCGCGTCGGCGACCGAGGCGTCGGCGACCGTCCGTCCGGCGCCGCACAGCGCCGCCAGGGCCGCGCCCGTGAAGTCCAGGTCGTTGCTCGGGGTGTCCAACGGCGACGGTCCACCCGGGACCGTCGGCGGGGTCTCGGCGGTCACGAAGCTGTAGGCGCCGTTGACGTGCTGCGCGGCCTCGACGTTGCGCGCCATCTGCTCGATCAGCGCGGGCGGGACCGCTTCGACCCGCTGCAGCGCGATCAGGCCGAAGATCGTCTGGTTGAGCAACGCCGTGCGCGACTGCAGGTATCCGTCACGCCAGAACCGCCCGAGCTTCGCGACCAGGTTCTGGTGCGGCGCGATCCGGGTCGGGTCGATCCCGGCCGCCGTCGCGATCAACGTGGTGCGGGCGTAGTCGGTCGCCTGCGGGGTGCCCGTGCTGCTCCAGGCGCTGTCGTCCAGGCCCGACCAGAGGTCCGCGTAGTAGTCCTGCGCGCTCGCTGGGAGCGGGTCACCGACGGATCGCAGGTCCGCGGCGTGCGTGCCGTTGCCGGCCAGACCGATCAACGCCCACGCCGCGTCGAGTCCGCGGCTCGCACCCAACGACCCGGTCGGCAGCTGGCGTTGCTGCAACCACGTGCTGGCCTTCGCCCGCGCGTCCGTCACCTGCTGATCGGTTGCGGCCGACGCGACGCTCGGCGCCAGAGCGGTGACGGCCACCGTCGCCACCAGCACGGCCGACGTACGCCATGGGCGGACGGACCGACGACCTGGGTGAGGTGCGGGTACCGGCGAATAGGGGTGCTCGGGCATGGCGTCCAGTCCTTCGGAGGCTGGTACGCACGACCGCGAGGCGGTTCACGACGCACCGGCCGCCGGGTCGCGAGGCGGGTGACGGATATCCACGACGAGGTTTTCGGACTCGGGTTCGGTCTCCCAGATCACCTTCCCAAGCCGAAAACCATCCGGCTCAGTGGCGTCACGACCTGGTCGTCCCCCACACCGCTGCGCGTCAGTCCCGGAGTCGCACCGGGTTCCCTGCGTTCGTGTGGCGGGAACCCTAGCGTACGAAGCACGGACCGCAAGTGGACGCCGTCGATCCGCCGGGCTCCGCCACTTCGGACACACGCCGCGTCGGCGTCGCCCGCGCCCTGCTCGCGACGGCTTTCCCCCGCTGCCGCGCGATGTCACAGGATCCGCCCGCAGACCGCGCTACCGTCTAGGGATCAAGCACGCATCGCTGGTGCCGCAGCGGCACGTGCTTCGAGGTCCCTGCCGCCGACCCACGTTGCCGCCATGTCTCACGTATCGCACCTGACGTCCCAGGACGTCGCCCCCGCCACCGAGGCGATCACGCCGAGCGACAAGTTCGTGCTCGAAGGGTTGACCTACGACGACGTGCTGCTGCTGCCCGGGGCCTCGGACGTCCTGCCGAACACGGTCGTCACCGACACCTGGCTGACCCGCAACATCCAGCTCAAGGTGCCGCTGCTCTCCGCCGCGATGGACACGGTCACCGAGGCGCGGATGGCGATCGCCATGGCGCGCCAGGGCGGGATCGGGATCCTCCACCGCAACCAGTCGATCGAGGACCAGGCGGCCCAGGTCGACACGGTCAAGCGGTCCGAGGCCGGCATGGTCCGTCACCCCGTCACGATCCGTCCCGACGCGACGATCAACGACGCCGAGGCGATCATGGCCCGCTACGGCATCGGCGGACTTCCGGTCTGCGACGAGGACCGTCGCCTGCTCGGGATCGTCACCAACCGCGACATCCGCTTCGAGAACGACCACACGCAGTCGATCCGCAGCGTGATGACCTCGATGCCGCTCGTCACCGCCGCCCCCGGCGCGTCCGGCGACGAGGCGATGCGCCTGCTCCGCGAGCACAAGATCGAGAAGCTCCCGCTGGTCGACGGCGACGGCCGGCTGGCCGGTCTGATCACGCTCAAGGACTTCACCAAGACCGAGAAGTACCCCGACGCGTCCAAGGACGGATCCGGTCGCCTGCTGGTCGGCGCCGCCGTCGGGGTCGGCCCCGACAGCCGCGAGCGCGCTCACGCCCTCGTCGACGCCGGCGTCGACGTCCTGATCGTCGACACCGCGCACGGCCACCAGCGCGGCGTGCTCGACACCGTCACCCGCGTCAAGCGCGAGACCTCGGTCGACGTGATCGGCGGCAACGTCGCCACGCGCGCCGGTGCCCAGGCGCTGATCGACGCCGGCGCCGACGGCGTCAAGGTCGGCGTCGGTCCCGGATCGATCTGCACCACGCGGATCGTCGCCGGCGTCGGCGTCCCCCAGGTCTCCGCGATCTTCGAGGCCTCCCGCGCCGCCCGCCCCGCCGGCGTCCCGGTGATCGGCGACGGCGGCCTCCAGTTCTCCGGCGACATCGCCAAGGCGCTCGCCGCCGGCGCGTCCTCGGTGATGGTCGGATCGCTGCTCGCCGGCTGCGAGGAGTCTCCCGGCGAGCTCGTCTTCATCAACGGCAAGCAGTTCAAGGGCTACCGCGGGATGGGCTCGCTCGGCGCCATGCAGGGCCGCCAGTCGTTCTCCAAGGACCGGTACTTCCAGGAGAACGTCTCCGGCGACGACAAGCTCGTGCCCGAGGGCATCGAGGGCCAGGTCCCCTACCGCGGCCCGCTCTCGGCGGTCGCCCACCAGCTGGTCGGCGGCCTCCGCGCCTCGATGGGCTACACCGGCGCCGCCACGATCAACGACCTGCAGAACGACGCGCAGTTCGTCCGGATCACGTCGGCGGGGCTCAAGGAGAGCCACGCCCACGACGTCCACATGACGGTGGAAGCCCCGAACTACGCCACGCGGCCGCGTTAGAAGCTGGCGGTACCGCGCCTAGGCGAGGGTACGGCGGGCCGTGACGATCGCCTCGGCGACGTCGGCGGCCTCGCCGATCATCGCGTCCACGTCGGCCTGCGGCTGACGCCAGCGGCTGAGCACGTAGTCGGCGACCGAGACCGGGTCGCCCGGCTCCGGGCGTCCGACCCCGACGCGGACCCGGCCGAAGGTCGCGTCGCCCAGGTGCTGCTTGAGCGACCGCAGGCCGTTGTGGCCCGCCAGGCCGCCGCCCAGGCGACAGCGGATGTCGCCGAACTTCAGGTCGATCTCGTCGTGCAGCACGAGGATCCGGTCGAGCGGCGTCTTCAGCCGACCGCGGGCGGGACCGACCGAGCGCCCGGACTCGTTCATGAACGTCTGCGGCAGCAGCACGCCGACCGAGATCGGGTCCGTGCCGACGTCGAGCGGACGGATCTTGCCGTCGTAGTACTCGCCGTTGAACGTGCCGCGAGGCTTGCCCAGGTCCCAGCGGGACGCGAGCGCGCGGGCCACGTCGAAGCCGACGCTGTGCGGCGTCGCGGCGTAGCGGGCCCCGGGGTTGCCCAGACCGACGATCAGCCAATCGACGGGCGCGGTGCCGCCACGGAGTCTGATCGCCACGGTAGGAGGTCAGTAGAAACGCATCGGGGGCGCGTGGCCCCCGATCAACGCTGCTACTCGCCGCTCTCGGCGGACTCTTCGCCCTCGTCGCCCTCTTCGTCGTCCTTGCCGCTCGTGCGCGGAGCGCGAAGGTTGACGACGGTCGCCTCGGCGTCGTCGACGATCGAGTAGTTGCCCTCGACGACGGCGTCGGCGACGGTCAGGCTGTGGCCGACCTTCAGGTCCTTGATCGAGACGGTGACGCTCTCGGGGATGTCGGTCGGCAGCGCCTCGACGGTGACCTCACGCAGCAGGTGCTCGAGGATGCCGCCCAGCTTGATGCCGGCGGCGTCCTCGACGTCGATCAGCTCGAGCGGAACGGTCGCCTCGATCTTCTGCTTGAGGTCGACGCGCAGCAGGTCGACGTGCATGATCTGGCCACGCACCGGGTGACGCTGCGTGTCCTTGACCACGACCGACTCCGCGGAACCACCGTCGATCGACAGGTCGATCACGGCGCCGGCGGCGGCCAGGGTCTGGCGCAACTCCCGCGCGTCGATCGAGATCGAGACGGGTTCGGCGTCGCCGCCGTAGAGCACCGCGGGGACGCTGCCGGCACGCCGAGCACGCCGGGCATCACGCGAGTGTTGGGGTGCGCGAGACGCGACTGCGAGCGAGGAAGAATTCGTGGCCATGAGCGGCGATAGATGCTAGCGGAGAGTTTTGAAACAGGCCGTCCGGTCAGCGGGTCGGCGCGGGGGCCTCGCCGCCCAGTGCCGCGGCGACCTCCGGGTCCGGCTCCTCCGGCGGCACCAGCAGGATCCGCGCGGGCGGCGGCACCGGCAGGGTGACCGGCACGACCGGGGCCGGGGCCAGCTCGTTCACTGCCTTGCGCTCGCTGCGCAGGAACGACCAGGCGGGCTTGGCCTTGCCGAACCGGTCCAGCACGCCCTTGGCGTGCCACGGCGGCGTCGGGAACGGATTGCCGCCCGACCAGTTGGGCCGCACGCGGAACTCGCGGAGCCCCCACCAGATCGCGCCCGAGAGCCACGGCTTGGAGGCGTAGACCGCGTAGTGGTACTGGGCGTAGGCCGTCTGGTAGGCGTAGCTGCCCGGGTCGGTCAGCGGTCCCTCGTGGGTGGCCTCGGAGCCGGTCTCCGAGATCATGATCGCCTGGTTCGGGTAGCACGCTCGCAGCGAGTCGAGGTAGGGCCCGAGCTGGGTCGGATCGGCTAGCGGATCGCCGACGGTGCCGTACCAGCCGAAGTAGTCGTTGAGTCCGATCAGGTCGAAGACCCGGTACATCGGGATGCAGCCGAACTTCCAGCCGACCTGGCGCGCGTACGACAGCGGCCGGGTCAGGTCGTAGGCGTCGGTCAGCCGCCGCGTGGCCTCGAAGTAGCGCTGGATCGGCGGTCCCGGGTTGGTGGTCAGCTCGTTGCCGACCGACCAGGTGAAGACCGACGGGTGGTGGGCGTCGTTCTGGATCGTGGTCCGCAGCAGCCGCAGCGCCGCGTCGCGGACCCGGGCCTTGCCCATCTGGCTCTGGCGCACCTGGTAGACCGGGATCTCGCTCCAGACGAGCATCCCCAGGCGGTCGGCCTGCTCGAGGATCCGCGGATGCAGCGGGTAGTGCCCGCGCATCACGTAGCCCAGCTGGCGGGCCTGGGCGACCAGCGTGTCCTGGGCCTTGTCGGTCATCGCGCCGCCGCGGGCCTCGTCCATCTCGTGCAGGCCGGTGCCGCGCAGGTTGACGTCGGCGAAGTTCAGCTGCAGCTTGCCGCGGGACACGCGGACCGAGCGGATGCCGGTCTTGGCGCGGTAGCGCAGCAGCGGCTGGCCGCGCCGCTTGCCGCTCGCGGCCTGGACCTCGACGTAGGTCGTGTAGAGCGCCGGACGGGTCGGCGACCAGACCCGCGGCTTGCGCACGTCGACCCGACCGGTGACCTCCTGAGACGCCCCCGGAGCGAGCGTGACCGTGGCGCCGATCCGCTTGGTGGTTCCGGCCAGCGTGGCGGAGACCGTGGCCTTGCGGGTGCCGGACGTGACGTTGGTCAGCGTGACCCGGTAGCGGACCTGACCCGAGCAGGTCTTGCACGGCAGGTCCGGCGTGATCTGGACCGGCGTGGCGTCGATCTGGTCGGCGTAGCGCAGGGTGACCTCGCGCGGGATCCCGCCGTCGTTCCACCAGCCGCCGCCGAAGGTGCCGTCCTTCTGCATCGAGAGCGGCGGGAAGTCGCCGATCTCGCGTCGGTTGTCGGTCCGGACGACGATCGTGATCGAGCCGTCCTTGCGCACCAGCCGCTGCGGCACGCGCAGCTCGAACGGCTCGAACGCGCCGCGGTGCTGGGTGATCTCCCGGCCGTTGACCCAGACCGTGGCGCCCAGCCCGACCCGCTCGAACCGCAGCACCCACTGCCCGCCGGACTGCTCGCGGTCGACCTTCGGCAGCAGCAGCTCGCGGCGGTACCAGACGACGCCGCCGCCCTGGGACGCCGACGTGTGGTCCTGGGCGTTCCAGACGTGCGGGACGGTGCCCTTCGACCAGCCGGCCGCGTCGCCCCCGGCGGACCAGCCGCTCTGGCGTCCGCTGTCGTCGAGGTCGCGGCGGATCAGCCAGCGGCCGCCGACGGTCCAGCGGCGCACGGGACCGGCGAAGATCCGCGCGCCCGCCGTCGGCAGCGTCGCCGCGGGCGCGGGGACCGGGGTCGGCGCCGGGACGGCCGGGGGCGCGGGAACGGCCGGAGGCACCGCTGGTGGTGGCTCGGGCGGGGCCGTCTGGGCGTGCGCGGACGCCGACGCCGTTCCGGCGGCCACCACGATCAAGGTCGCCAGCCGGAGGGCCGCCGCAACACGTCGGTTCATGCGGTGTGAATAGCAGGCGCTCGGCCGCCGTGCGCCGCCCGCGAAGCCGACCGTTAGGCTTGGGGTCCCATGCGCCTGCTCTTCAAGCCCTTCGGACTGATCATCGGCCTGATCGCCTCGCGCCTGTCGATCGCGATCTTCGACCGACTCTGGAGCCGGGTCGACGCCGACGGGATCCCCGACCCCGAGGTCCGCGAGGACTCGGGCGTCCGCGCCGTGGCCGCCGCCGCGCTGCAGTCCGCGATCTTCGGCGGCACCTCCGCAGCGGTCAGCCGCTACGGGATGCACGTCTTCGAGCACGTCTTCGGCAGCTGGCCGGGCAAGCACCGCGAGGACAAGCTCTAGCCGGGAGTCCACGTCCGTCCGCGTCTTCGGGCGGACGGATGGTCGACTCCGCAGTTCGTCCTACGGTTGCGGCGGCCGCGCGGCCCGGATCACCAGGCCGCGGTCGTCGAGCACCGCCAGTGCGTCCTCGAACGCGCCGAACGAGCGCGACGTCAGCAGGTCGACCGGTCGGCCGTGCGGGCCACTCGTGCGCAACCAGCGCTGCAGTGCGGGCAACCCGATCCGCTCGGCCGCGTCGTTGGTCAGCGCGATCAGCAGCGCCAGCTGCGGACGGTGCTCGAGGTCGCCGGTGACGACCGACAGCGGGTCGGCGTTGAGCACGGCCAGCAGCTCGTCGTCACTGAGCGCCAGGCGCTCGACCAGCAGCTGGGCGGCGGTCGTCATCTGGCGACTGTAGCGCCGCGCCCCGGGATCAGCACCGAGACGGCGACCGCGGCGCCCATCATCACGGCGCCGAACAGGAAGGCGATCGTGAACGCGGTCTCGGTCGGGTGCTGGAGCACCACCGACGCGGTCAGGATCACCGCGACGACCTGGGCGCCGAGCGCGCCGCCGACCGACCGCGCCACGGTGTTCATCCCCGTCGCCACGCCGGTCTGGTCCATTCGCACGTTCTGGACGATCAGGTTGGCCATCGACGCGAACGCC
Source organism: Patulibacter sp. (assembly GCA_041648495.1). Classification (GTDB taxonomy): domain Bacteria; phylum Actinomycetota; class Thermoleophilia; order Solirubrobacterales; family Solirubrobacteraceae; genus Patulibacter. Next base: position 720 of record JBAZOW010000111.1, on the reverse strand, counting down.
AGGCCGATCCCGAGTCCCTGGAGCAGCGACGCCAGATAGATCTGCCAGGGCTCGCTGTGCGCGAATGCCAGCAGCACGAAGGACAGGGCGGTGAAGATCGAGCCGGCCATCAGCGGGGGCTTCGACCCGAACCGCGCCTCGAGCCGGCCGACCATGCTGCCCGCCAGCAGCATCGTCAGCGCCGAGGGCAGCAGGTAGAGGCCCGCCGCGGTCACGCTGACGCCGAAGCCGTAGCCGGTCTCCTTCGGCAGCTGGACCAGCAGCGGGGTCAGCACGAACGACGAGTACATCCCGACGCCGGTCAGCAGCGCGACGACGTTGGTCGTCCAGACGCCGCGGATCCGCATCATTCGCATGTCGACCAGCGGCTCGGCGGCCCGTTGCTCGTTGCGGACCCAGGCGGCTAGCAGCAGCACGGCGACGGCGACGAGCCCGAGCGTCCGCGCCGAGCCCCACCCCCACGTCTCCGCTTGGCTGATCGCCAGCAGCAGACCGCTGAGCCCGAGCGACATCAGGATCGCCCCCGACCAGTTGACCTTGCCGGGGGCCTTGACCGGCGACTCGGGGACGAAGAAGACGACCAGCACCGTCGCGGCGACCACGGCGACCAGCGGAATCCAGAACAGCCAGTGGTAGCTGAGGTTGTCGACGATCACGCCGGCCAGCACGACGCCGAAGCCGCCGCCGATCCCCAGCAGCGCCGAGATCAGTCCGATGCTG
>JBAZOW010000110.1:0-11377 GCA_041648495.1 Patulibacter sp. | reverse complement strand
TGGAGCGACATGCCGCCGCCGTAGCTGCCGCCGGAGGCGCCGATCTTGCGCGGGTTGATCAACCCTTCGTCCGCGAGCAGCCCCAGCAGGTACTGGGTGTCGCGGATCTCGTAGGCGTTGCTCATCAGCCGGATGTAGCCGTCCTCGCACGGGCCGGTCTTGACCGGGACCAGCGCGCCGCAAGAGCCGAAGAAGCCGCGGTCGGTGATCGAGAGCACGGCATAGCCCTGACGGACCCAGCGCTGGACGGCGGAGTTGGTCGGCGTGAACTTCGATCCGCCGTAGCCGTGGAAGACGCCGACGACGGGGTAGTTGCCGTCCGGCCCATTGCTCGGGGCCGGCGGCAACGTGAACGTGACGTCAATCGGCGTGCCGTCGAAGCTCGGGACCGTTGCGAGGCCGGACGAGTTGGTGCAGTGCCGCTGCCCGGCGTTGCTGCCGGTGGACTGGGTCACGCAGGCGACGGGACTCGGTGCGTCGGTGAAGACCTCGGGGACCGCGGCGGTGGCTGGCGCCACGACCGCGAAGGTTGCGGCAACGACCGTTGCCAGAAGGGCGGGCGTTCTCATGCTTGGGACCTTCGGTGAGGGCGTCTGCGCCGGACCCGAGACGGACCGAGCGCGAACGCGATGGGACCTGGTGAGCGCGAGCGTACGCCTGGGAAGGTTGCGTTGTCCAGGCGAGTTTTCTGAGGCCGGACCGGAGCGTTTCCAAACACAGACTGTCCGGGCCCGCCTCCGCCGTGAGGTTGGCCAGGGGCGCGACTTCGGTCACGAGGCCGGCCGGGGTCAGTGTTCGACGACGCGGGCGACACAGGGCCGACCGATTCGCGAATCGGCGGTGGCCGTCCGGACTATCGTGGTCGCGTGCGCATCGTGTCCCTGCTGCCGTCGACGACCGAGATCCTCTTCGCCATCGGGGCCGGCGACGACGTGGCGGGCGTGACGTTCGAGTGCGATTTTCCGGCCGAGGCGCGGACCCGCCGGATCGTCTCGACCTCGGCGATGCCCGAGGGCCTGAGCCCGCGCGAGATCGACGACTTCGTGGCCGACGCCCAACGCCGGGGCGAGGATCTCTACCGTCTGGAGGCCGACGCGCTCGCCGGCCTGGACCCCGACCTGGTGGTGACGCAGGACCTGTGCGCGGTCTGTGCGGTCGACGTCTCGGTCGTCGACGACGCGCTCTCCTACCTGGGCTGCCGGGCCGACGTGGTGACGGTCGATCCGCATGATGTCGGCGAGGTGCTGGAGTCCGTTCGGCGGCTGGGTGAGCGGACCGGACGCGCGGCCGAGGCCGGCGTCGTGGTCGAGGACCTCCGGGCGCGCCTGGACGCCGTGCGGCGGGCGGTGGCGGGGCGGGACCGGCCCCGCGTCCTGGTGCTCGAGTGGACCGATCCTCCCTACGCACCCGGGCACTGGATTCCCGAGATGGTCGAGCTCGCCGGGGGCGCGTCGGTGCTCGGCCGGACCGGCGAGAAGTCGGTCCGCGTCACGTGGGAGCAGGCCGTCGGGAGCGAGCCGGACGTCGTGGTCTGCGCCCCGTGCGGCTTCGATCTGGACGCCGCGGCCGAGCTGGCGGCGCCGGTCGTGGCCCGGTTCCCGGGCGTCCAGGTGTGGGCGGTCGACGCCAACGCCTCCTTCGCACGCCCCGGACCGCGGATCGTCGACGGGGTCGAGGATCTGGCCGCGATCCTCCATCCGCAGGCGGACGGCGTCTCGCCGCCGCGGGGCGCGCGAAGGGTGCACGCCGATCGGTGAGTGGACTCGAACGGCCCTCGCGCGGGCCGCGGGCTGGGGGATCGCGGCTCCGCCCGCGAGCGCCGGGGGCACCGAGGCCGCGAAGACCGCGTGAGAAGCGGTCTGGTTCTAGTCCTCGGGCGGAGCGCCGAGCGGTCCGCGCCGCTGGACGATCGCGAGCGCCCCGCCGTCGATCTCGTCCGCGAGGTCGCGGAGGAACGCGGTGACCGACGTCGAGGCGTCGGACGAGTGGTAGATGCTGGCTTCGTGCACGACGTGGGCGACCTCGTCGTCGTGCTTGCCGTGCGCTTCGACGCGGACGTCGATCAGCCAGGCGTCACCGTGATCGGTGCTGTTCAGCAGGCTCGTGCGCAGACCGCTGCGAATGGTGGCCTCCAGGAAGCGTTCGAACTCGGTGATGGTCTGGCCGAGGCGGCGGGGTTCGGTCATGGGATCCGGTCGGTGCGATCGAGGACGGCGGCGGGGTAGGCGGGTTGGTGGCGGGCGACGAGCGCCCGCCGGTCGCGGTCGAATTCGTCGATGGGCCATGCGTCGCCGATCGTTGCACGACCGAGAGGTTTTGTGTGAATTTCCCTGGTATGCTCCGGGTAACCTCGTCGTGCAGCGGATGGTCCGACCGGACGTCTGTCGACCCCCCCCGCGGACGCTCCATAGGTCGCAGCCGACACGCTCGGAGCGTCGTTCGTGGTGCCTTCGGGCCCGCCTGCGTCTCGGGCCCTCCGCGACGTGTTTCAGCGGTGGGTCGGCTCCAGATTGGCGTCGACCGGAACGGTGACCGTGGCCGTCGTCCCGCCGCCGGCCCGGGGGAGGAGCGACAGGGTTCCGCCGGCTGCGGTGACCCGCATGGTGCAGGACGCCAGGCCGATGTGGCCGGGCTCACGTACCGGCTCCCTGCCGCCCGGGCCGATGCCGTCGTCGGTGACCGTGAGCCGTAGCCGGTTGTCGAGCTGAGTGATCCGTAGCGAGATCGAGGCGGCGTGAGCGTGCTTGATCGCGTTGGCGAGCAGCTCGCGGGCGACCGCTTCGAGCACCGCGTCGACGGGTCGCCGCCCGTCGGGTTGCACTTCGACGTCGATCGGCACGTCCGTGCGCATGGACAGCCGCTCGACCAGTCGCGTCATCGCGCCTCGCAGGTCACTGCTCTCAGGCGATGCCGGGTGCATGTCAGCCAACAGCAACCGGATGTGGCGTTGGCAGCGGTCGAGCACGGCGAAGACCGCGTCGTGTCGGGTGGGATCTTCGGCCTCGGCGACGTCCTCGACGCGCCAGCGCAGCACGATCAGATCCTGGAGCAGCTCGTCGTGCAGCTCGTCGGCGAACCGCTGTCGCTCCCGTGCTTCGGCCCGAAGGATCTCGTGGACGGATTCCCGCTGAGCCGCGTGACGCTCCGCAAAAGCGATCACCTCGCGGGCGACCAGGGCCACGACGATCGCCGCGACGATGAAGCTCGGGAAGCCGTGCGACGGCTCTGCGGTCAGGAAGAGGGCGGCAAGCCCGACGGCCGCGACGAAGGGCGGCAGGAGCAGCGACGGCCATCCGTTGGGCTGCGGGTCGAGTTCCAAGGCGGAGTGCGAGCGCGTCGTCAGCACCGCCGCCGCCAGTAGGGGGATGCCCACGCCCGTGAACGGCAGGTAGAGCCAGCGGGCGTCGAATCCCATACGGTCGAACCCCGCCGCGACCTCGAATATTCCGGCGACGGCGAGGGTCGCGTAGGCGATTGTCAACGAGGCCAGCAACGGTCGTGCTTCGCGGGTGCCCCGCGTGAGGGCCATGATTCCGACGCCGAGCAGCAGGTAGTTGAGCACCGTCTGGGTCGCACCGATGGTGTACTCGACGCTCCACTGGTCAGGGTGCAGCACCTCGTTCACCCATAGCCCCCAGGTGAGCATCAGCAGGCCGCCGCCGAGCACGAGGCCGTCGCAGAGCAGGCGGAACCCCGGGGCAACGCCCTGGCCGCGGAACGGCATCGCCACCGTCGCGCCGATCATCAGCGGGATCGCGGCGATGAAGCAGACGTCCCACACGCGCGGTCTGGTCGCCGAGAGTCCTGTGACCCACGCGAAGTTCCACGACCCGAGTCCCACGAGGTACAGGAGCCACGCCCCGGCGAGGAAATAGCCGGCGGCGGAGCTGAGCATCCGTTGCCGACGGAGCGTGAACGCGCCGACGAACAGGGCCGAGGTGCCGATGATCTGCACCACGTTGGCCACGTACGCCGGATCGGAGCCGGCGGCGATGGCGACGGCCACGGCGACGGTCCCGACGATCGCCACCACCAGCGCGCCCCGGAACGTCGCGGCGAGCCAGCGCGCGACCCGCGAGTGCCCGTTGGCTCCATGAGGGCGGAGAGGGACTTGGGCCTTGGCTGCCTCCGCGGCGGTGAGCATCCCCGAACTTTCCTCGTCGACCGGGTTCAATCGTCCGTGGCTGCGCCGAGCACGATCCGATATTCGTTGAGCCCGGGACCGCGCTCGATCGATCGAGCGCAACCTCGAGCGGCTCACCGGCGGCGTCTCCGGTCAGCCCCACGTGCGCAACCTCTCCGGTCGCGGACGAGTTCGTCGGTGGGCCATGCGCCGCCGATCGCCGCGCGGCCGAGGGGTTTTGTATGAATTTCCCTGGTATATCGAGGTCGTGCCCGCAGGGGTGAATGGCGTTGCCTGAACGCCGGCAGCGTCCCGCCCGCCCCTGGTAGCGTCTGCTCGTGAGCGCGCCCACCGCACCGTCGTCCCTCCGCGTGCCGACCGTGCTCGGCGACGTCGCGATCACGGTTGCGGGCTCGGGGCCGGCCTTGTTGCTGTGGCCGAGCCTGCTGATGACCGGATCGCTCTGGGCCGCGCAGGCCGACCGCTTCGCCGCGACCCACACGGTGATCGCGGTCGACCCGCCGGGCCACGGTGCGAGCGATCCGCTGCGGTCGGCGTTCACGTTCGAGCAGTGCGCTCAGGTGATCGAGCAGATCCTCGACCATCTGGAGATCGACGCCGCGCACGTCGTCGGCAACTCGTGGGGCGGCATGATCGGCATCACGTTCGCCGCCACCCGGCCGCAGCGGACGCGCAGTTGCGTGCTGATGAACTGCACCGCGTCCCCGGCCGGCCACCGCCAGCGCTTGGAGTACGGCCTGCTCGTCCGCGCCGCCCGGCTGCGCGGCGGGCTCAAGCCCCCGCTGACCGGCTCGGCGGTCAACGCGTTCCTGGGCCCGACGAGCGAGCGGACCCGCCCCGATGTCGTCGCCCACGTGCGCGCAGCCGCCTTGGCCGTCAACATCGCGTCCGCGCGCTGGGCGGTCACCAGCGTCGTGCCGCGTCGACCGGATCAGCGCGCGCTGCTGCCGACGATCTCGGCCCCGGTGCTCGTCGTCGCCGGCCGGGAGGACCGGACGTTCCCCGTTCCGGAGGTCCAGATCGTGGCCGACGGCATCCCCGAGGCCCGCTTCGTCGTGATCGAAGACGCCGCCCACCTGGCCGCCCTCGAGGTCCCCGACCGCGTCAACGAGTTGCTCGACGAGCATTTGGCGGGGGTGGGGTAGGGGTCGAAGACGCGGGACGAACGGCGGGACGGGGGCGCGAGCCAATCGGCTTCAGAGGCCTATAGTATTATTTGCTATATGACCAATGTGGTCGACAGGGGCGATCTCTTGCGCGCGACGATGAAGGAGACGGGCATCACGCAGTCGGACCTGTCTCGTATCAGCGGCGTGCGCCAACCCAGCATCAGTCAGTTCCTCTCGGGCAAGGCGGACCTGAGCGACAAGCAACTGGACCGGCTCCTGTCGTGCATGGGGTATCGACTCGAAGTCGTCCGACGCTCGGTCAAGCCTCAGCTGACGCGCTCCGAGCGCCGTTCCTGGCGGTTGCACCGAGCGCTTTCTGCGCAGCTGACCCCGACCACCCTGGCGGAATGGCACGCGACGATCGAGCACAACCTCGAGCGGCTCAGCGCCGGCGTCTCCGGCCAGCCCCACGCGCGCAACCTCGACCGGTGGACGTCCCTGGTGCGTGAACAGGACGTGCTCGGGTTGCACCGGGTGCTCACCGGTCTGGATCGCGGCTCGATCGAGATGCGCGAAGTCTCTCCGCTGGCCGGACTGCTCTCCTCGGAAGACCGTCAGCGTGCCCTTTCCGGGGTCGACTGATGCGCCGCGACCAGGTCGAGCACGCGATCCGGGCCGCGTGCCAGATCATCGGGCGGCCCGAGGTGATCGTGCTGGGGTCCCAGGCGATCCTGGGCACGTTCCGGGACGACGAGCTCCCCGGCGACGCCACGATGTCGATGGAAGTCGACATCCTCCCGATCTCCGACGACGCTGACGAGGTCGAACGGCTCGCCGATCAGATCGACGGAGTCGCTGGCGAGTTCTCGCAATTCGAGCAGACGCACGGGTTCAGCATCGATGGTGTCGATCTCTCGACCGCCGCGCTTCCGGACGGCTGGCGGGGCCGGTTGGTCAAAATCCAGAACGTCAACACGGCGGGGGCTTCCGGCGATCCGCAGTTCACGGGGTGGTGTTTGGACAAGGAAGACCTGTGCGTCGCAAAACTGTGCGCGTTTCGCGAGAAGGACCGGAACTTCGTCGCGGCGCTGGTGCAGGCGAATCTCGTGGATGCTGGAGTCATCGCAGCACGACTGGTGACGGTGGATGAGCGCTATCGCGCGGCGGCCGAGCCGGCGGCCCGGTGGGTTGCCGAGGTGGGGCGGTAGTCGTTGGTGCGCGGGTAGACGTCGACGAGGCGGGGTCGCTCCGTCCGACGGCCAGATGTGACGGCGTCCCCTGAACAACGAAACCCTCGCTTTCGCAGGGGTTTCTTCCGACGCGCCTGAAAGGATTCGAACCTTTGACCTTCGGTTCCGTAGAGGGTTTTGGGGTCCGGGCTTTCGCACGATGGCGAGGATGGATCGCTCGTATGGATCGGGGTTTGGGCACTGTCAGGCGTGCCGCTAACGACCGTGACGACCCGCCCGTGCCCTTGGGGCCAAGGGCACGACAAGGGGGCTACCACTCGGGCATCTTGAACAGCCGTCCTGCTTCGCCTTCGTCATGGAGCGTAAGGACAATGTCGTCGGTGGCCAGTGTGCTGGGCGACGAATCCAGCGGGGCCGGAAGGTCACTGTTGAGGAGGGACAGAGCCGGCTGTAGACCGTGTCCAGCGTAGCTGCGGAACACGCCGATCAGCTTCTCCCGCTTACGCGGCTCTAGCTGCTCCAGGGCGCCGTCGTGGTACACGAATCGGGGGAACGCGGTGTCGAGGTGCGCCCGCAGGACAGCGAGATCGAAGGCGATACAAAGGAGCTTGCGGTACGAGGTTCCCCGGTCTCCGCTGGTGGCCACGCCTTTTTCGCCGACGAACTCTGCCCGGAAGTCCAGGCCACCCTGTGAGTTCATCGAGATCGCGAGAACTGCATTCTCGCCGAGAACTTCGAACACGATCTCTGTAAAGAACCTTCGGATCAGCGCGAAGCGGCTAGTTTCATCCTGGCCGATTTCTACGAGTTCACGCTCGACCGCCGTTTGCACGTGCCCGAACTCTTCGTCGAGTGTCCGGCGCTCCTGACGCAACTCGATCAGACGTGCGGCAGCAGCTCGCTTCGCCTCCAGGGTAGCTAGCGCCGCCTGCAAGGAAGACAGTTCGCGCGACAGCTCCTTGAACTTCGCGAGGGAGTCTGTTTCCCGCAGAAAGCTGAGTGAACGCGTTCGTTGAGCATTCAGATCCGCCAAAGCCGTCTCGATCTCACGTACTCGGGAGTCGGCATCCTTCCGCTGTTGCTTTAGTGCCGAGCGTCTTTCTTGGGTGATGGCGCGGTTGAAGCGAATGAGCTGCTCGTAGTCCTGCTTGAGCTGCTCCCCGAAAGCTACCCCGGCCTCGGCGAACAGTGCTTCGGCTTGTTGAGGGTCGAAGGAAATCTTGCGCTCGCTCAACGACTTGTCGATTCGCTCGAGCAGTTGGTTGAGTCTGTACCGCTCCTCGTTGAGAGCGGCGATCTGGATGTCCACGCGCTCGACGACGTCGGCGGTCGTCCGCTGATCCTCGCTACGAAAGCTGAACTCCTCAAGCGCTGCTTGCTTGGCTTCCACGTCGCGGCGCTTTACCGAGATCAGGCCATCGAGAAGCGACGGGTCGATCTCATCCCCGCCCCATTCCTGGGTGAGAGCGGATAGCTTGGTCTTCGTGTCCTCAAGCGCTGTTTTTTTTGCGTAGAGGTCAACCACGGGCTGAGCTTGCATGCCCATGAGATGTGCGACAAACGGCTTCCAGTCTTGGTGCTTCCCGGAGAATTTCCTGAGCTGGAAGACGTCGAGATAGTCCTTCTGAGAACGGATGAGGTATCCGACGAGCTTCCGGAACTTCCAGGGGCTCAGCGCTGAGAACCCGAGTTCTCCGTCTAGGAACACCCTTGCGCGTTCAAGCGGGAGGTCGTAGTGGTCCCAGCCATCGTCCGAGAGTCGGGTGGCATCTTCGATCGGCGTTCCGCTGCGCTTAAACTCGATGCGTGAACCCGGATCGACACGCCGGCGAATCGTGAGATAGCGTTGATCGCCGAGCTTGAGTTCGAGATAGAACGCAAAGCTGCTGAACAGCTGAGCGTGCTTAAAGAGGAAGAAGTCGGCGTCCTTGCCTTTCAACAGGCAGAAGTCGAGCAATTCGCCTACGGTCGATTTCCCGAGGTTGTGTGTGTCGAGATCTTGGTTCGCAGGCACGCGAATCTCGGCCAGGACTACTGACAAGCCATCGTTGAAGTCGACCGGGTCAAAGAGGTGCGGCTTATCGGAGTACAGTCGGTGCAGCCTCACGGTTGTCCTCGATACTCGAATGCGTCGACCGTAGGCTGGTAGCTGACGAGCCCGAGAAGGTACAGCAGACTTACGGCTGGAATGAAGAGGACGTGGGCGCTGTTGCCGGCGTTCGTGCCGAGCTTTGTGACGAGTTCGTCGTAGCTGACTACGCGACGCTTTCGTAGCTCTCGCAGAACCACGGTGGCGGCCGCTACTACGGTTCGATCGGGGTGAGCGTGCTTACTCGGACGCAGCATCGGGGACAAGCCCTATGTCGCAGTGCCAGTACATGTAGAACAGCATCGCTCGGACAAGCCACCGGTTCCTACTCAAAACGCCGTCGCGTTTTACCAGAACGTCGACCAGGTGATTGAAGAGGTTGTCGAATGTTTGGTGATCCTGGCGCTTTGCGATGACCTTGAGCTGGAAATCTTCAACGACCGCTTCGTAGCGTCGCAAGGACTCGTCGTTGGCGGGCTCAGCCAAGAAGTCGTCTATCTGGCTTGTGTATCCGAGATAGCGCTTTGCGAGGACGTCAGCGAATTCCGGTGTCATCGCGTTCAGTGCGTTCTTCTCGACGAATGACACTCGGTCGACGGGTGTGGTGGCGCTCGTCGGGGACTGCGCGTCTAGCTCGTCTCCGATCGCGAGAATAATCTCAGCCAGATCCTGGCTGGGGACAACTAGAGGGCCGTCGATGGGGTCAAGCTTTGCGAGCGTCTCGATGTCTGGAAACTGGTGTATCAGGGAATCTAGATACTCAACGCCCGCGAGGAACACTTGATCGCCTGGGATTTCGGTCGACTCGGAGATGCGCTGGACGAGTTTTGGTCCTGTTACGCCGCCGAGGCGGCGGTTCGCAAACAGAATGTAGTTGTCGACTTCACCGTTCTGTACGAGCTTCGATATCCGCGTCATCTCGGTCGAAAGCACCGAGGAATCAGCTTCGCTGCTGAAAGATGAATCGCTGTAGTGCGCGTTCGTAGCAAGGGTGTGCTTGGCCTGCCCGACCGTCGTGCCGACCCAGGGCGCGGTTGTGCTGGGGAACCGCTCGGCAGTTCCGACGAAGAGAGCGTCTCGCCCTCCGTCGGCGCCTGTAGCGAAGGACTGGACGCCGGCTCCAAAGAGCTTCCGCATAGCCTGTACGACAAGATCCTCGAACTGCCGGTCGTGGAGGTCTTCGAACGGGTATCCCACCGGTCAAAGGATAGCCGCGCATCGGACGAGAGCCCGGGCCTGCGGAGACGTGCGGCCTCACGTCGCTTAGACGCCGATCATGCGGTACGCGGCCACGGCGGGCGCGGGCGTCGACTCCTAACGTGGCGCGAACCGAGGCCATCAAGAGTGCCGTCGGCCTCAAAGCAGGCTCCAGCGTTCGAGGCGCTTGCAGCTGAGCCGACGAAGATCGTCGGGCGGAACGGTGCCGCTGGCGAGCACGGTTCGATGGCCGTTGATGTGGACCGCCAGGCGATGCCGGGCGCGCTCGCCGAGCAGCGGGAGGTGGTGATCGACAAGTTCAAGGGCATCCGCCTAACGCCGACCGAAGTTCTTTCCGACGATGGATCGGGTCCGGTCGCCGATGCTCAGGCGCAGGTCGACACGGCTGGCAACCTGACCTTCCGCTCGACGCTCACCCGAAGCATCCTCCTCCCGGGGCTAGCCGGCCTCGCCTTCCAGAAGTGCGAGGACAAGCGCGAGCTGTACCTCGTGATCGAGGGCGAGGGCTTCTCGATCGTCAAGAAGCTCAACGCCGACTTCCACGGCAAGCGAGCCCGAGAGTTCGCGGCGAAGGTCAACGCCCAAGCGAAGGCTGCTGCGGGTGAGCAGGAGGCGATACCGGAGTCGCAGCCGGCCCCGAGCAAGTCGGAGCGACGCTCGGCGGCCGAAGCGCTGTCGGAGCTGTTGCAGCTCGAGCAGGCGGGGCTGATCTCGGAGGGTGAGTTCGAGGTGAAGCGGGCGGAAGTGCTTCGGAGGATCTGAATCGTTGTATTACGACATGGGGCTGTCTGGCTGGTGTGTCAGCGGCGTCTGCAATAGCGTGGTGATATGTCGCTGTTCAGCATCTGGCCGCAGTTTGGGTTCAGGGAGAATCCTTACGACAACGATCGCCTTCCTGGCGACGAGGTCGGACACCGATTGCTTGTCGGTCGGGACAAAGAGGTAGCGGCGGTTCAGCGGGCGATCGCTTCGGACGGAACGCATCCATGCATCGAAGGGCCTGCGGGCATCGGCAAGACGAGCATGCTCGCCGTAGCTGGCTACCGGATGCAACTCGCTTCGGTGAAGGCCGAAGCCGGAACCCTGTACGTGCCGGTCCAGCGTTTCTTCCAAGTCGGAGAGTCGCAGCCGGACTTCGAGGAAGAGGTCTTTCGAGAGGTCGCTCAAACGTTGATCGACAACGCCGACGCATTTCGGCGTTCAGCCCTCGAAGTCCCCGACATCGAACAGCTAAATCGATGGCTCAATAGCCCGCAGTTCTCGTCTGGTGGAGCCCAATTGTTCGGGGCGGGCGCTAGCTTGGGCTCGGAGCCCAATTCTTCGGACGGGTTCACCAAGTCTGGATTCCCGAACGCCGTTCGGGGAGAGCTGCAGAAGTGTTTCCCGACGGCTGGGGCTGGCGCCGTCGTGTGCGTCCTAGACAATCTGGAGCTGTTGCAGACGTCCCAGCGTGCGCGCGAAACCCTCGAAGGCCTCCGGAACCGCGTGTTCGATGTCCCGGGCATTCGCTGGGTCCTGTGCGGATCTCGGGGAATCGTTAGCCGTGCTCGCTCGGAGCGTCTGAGTGGGTTCTTTGCGGCCCCGCTGGAACTCGGACCCTTGTCAGATGAAGCGGCGATCGAGCTTA
>JBAZOW010000109.1:0-11415 GCA_041648495.1 Patulibacter sp. | reverse complement strand
CCGCCGTTGCGACGACGCTCACCGGGCGACCTGGGCCGCGGGGACCGGAGCGGCGGGGCCGGGACGGCGGCGCTGGGCCGTGGCGTAGGCCCGCAACGTCGTGCGCGAGAGGGCGCCGGCGATGCCCGGGGCGGTGATCGCGATCGACGCGGTCGTTCGCCGATCGGGCCAGAGCGCGTTGATCATCGGGTTGTCGGGGCGGGCGCAGGAGTCGAACCGCTGGACGGTCGGCAGCCCGTGGAACCAGTCGGCGCTCTCGGTCATCAGCTGGACGCCGGGTGCCCCCGTCGCCAGGCGCTCGTCGTGGGCGAGCTTGACGGCGAACGCCGCGCTGCCCGCCTGCAGGGTGAACAGCATCGCGGCCGGGCGGTCGGTGACCCCGAGCTCGAGGATGCGGCTCTGGACGGTCGCTCCCGGAGCGGTGCAGACGTCGCGGAAGAACGCGGCGTGGGCCGGATCGCTGTCGAGCGCGGAGGCGGCGCGGCCCTTCCAGCCGGAGGCCTCGAGCGCGAGGAACCGCCGGATCGCGTCCGGCGAGCAGCCGTGGTCGACGAGCCCCGTCGGTCCGCCGAGCTCGGCTTCGAGCCGGGTCCGCAGACGCTTGGCCTCGCGGCGGCGCTTGCCCGAGCGGTGGCTGTCGACGTAGTCGTTCTCGGGACGACGGAGCAACGCCGCCCGTGACTCGTGGTGCAGCGAGAACAGCGTCGCGCCGTCGGTGACGTCGTGGATCGCCTGAGCGACCGGGCCGTCCTGGCCGACGTTCTCGAGCACCAGCAACGGATGCGGCGTCACCTGCTGCGGGGCCTCGAACAACGCCAGCGCCGCGCGGTCGAGGTCGTCGGCGGCGAGCAGCGGCGTGCCGAGGAAGCAGAACGGATGCGACCAGGCCACGGTGCAGGCCATCGGGTAGCGCCGCCAGCGGCGGGCGGTCAGCACGGGCAGCGCCGCGATCCAGCGCTCACCGCGCCGGGCGACCAGTAGCCGGACGTCCGGCCCGTCCGGCAGGTGACGGATCGCCGCGAGCACCACCGTCGGGTCGAAGAACGGGTTGGGCTCGGCCGCGCAGGCGGCCAGGTCCCGCCAGGCGCCCAGCTGGAGCGGGGTCAGGGTGGTCGGGTCCAGCAGTTCGATCATCGGGTCCCCTCCGGGGTGGCTCCGGGCCGCAGGGCGGCGACCGCCAGCAGCGCCGGGCCGAGCGCGAGCAGCACCCAGAAGACCCGGTCGCCCGCGTTGGAGATGAAGCTCGATGCGGCGAGCGAGGCGAGTTGCCCGATGCCGAGCGCCCGGGCGAAGAACGATAGGTCGACCCGGTCGGTGCGGGCGAAGCGGCGGGCGGCGACGAAGCTCGACGCGACGCAGGCACCGATCGCCGCGACCTGCAGCAGCAGGCCGACCAGCCCGATCTCGGCCAGCGCCTGCAGCCAGACGTTGTGGGCGACCATCGGCAGGTCGAGCACCATCTCGGGACGTTCCAGGTAGCCGATCCGGTCCGCGTAGGCGGACTTGGCGATCGGGAAGTTGCCGCTGCCGACGCCGAGCACCGGCGCGTCCTGCCAGACGGCCCAGGCGGCGGACCAGAGGTCGGTCCGGCCGGTGCCGCTGGAGTCGCTCTGGGTCAGCCGCTCGAGGGCCCGCGGCTGGAGCATCAGCAGCACCGCGATCCCGCCGAGCGCCGCGCCGACGCCGGCCAGCACGCGGGTGCGGAACTCCGGCAGCAGGATCACCGTCAGCACCGCGGCGACCAGGGCGGCCAGCAGGCCGCCTCGCGACTGGGTGGCGATCAGGCCGTAGAGCAGGACCGGCACCGCGAGCAGCAGCAGCGGCCGCACGGGCTGGAACAGCCGCACGCGCAGCAGTCCGGCGATCACGACCATCGACGCGACGATGTTGGCGGCCAGGTAGTTGGGGTCGGTGATCCCGACCTGCAGGCGGCCGGCCGAGAACTCGGCGGCCTCGATCGCGCCGACCGGCGCGCTGGCGGAGCCGGACGTCAGGCCGACCAGCACGCTCAGGGTGATGCCCGCCACGTAGGCGCCCGCGACGACGAGCACGTCTCGCTCGTTCCGGCAGGCGGTCACGATCACCGGCAGCGCGGCGACGGCGATCCCCCAGTTCTTGACGGCGGCGACCACGGCCCCGGGATCGCCCGCCCAGAGGTAGGACGCGGTCGTCCAGAGCATCAGCGCCGCCGTCGCCGCGAACGCCCCGCGGGCGCTCCACGAGGCGGATCGCAGCCGCGGTCCCTGGTTGGCGAGCGTGCCGGCCCACCCGGCGAGCAGCAGGACCGAGGTGCCGGTCGGTGCCCCCTGGGTGCCCGGAACGCCGGCGAGGCAGAGCGCGACGACCCAGATCCCGATCGCGATCGGCAGGTCGGCGAGCAGGAACGCGACGAAGACCGCGGCGCCGGCGGCGGCCAGCCCGAGCCGCGCGTCGACGCTGATCAGCAGTCCGGCGGCCAGCGCGGCGGCGACCAGCAGCGAGATCGTCAGCCGCGGGGTGTAGCGGGCGATCTCGTCGAACGCGCTCAGCGGCGACGGACCGGAGACCGCGTGCCGCGGCTGCAGGGCGCTGCTCACGCGACGGGCCGGCGGAGCGGGCTCGGGAGGGTGGACCGCAGCCGGCGACGGCGCGGCGCCGCGCGGACCAGCGACTGCAGGAACCCCGCGCCCCAGCTGACGTGCATGGTCACGAGCACGACGCCCAGCGGCAGCGCGTCGGCGGGCGCGGGGCGCGCGCGCCGCACCTGGACGACGATGGCCGCCAGGTAGCCCGCCGTCAGGCCCCGGGACAGACGCCCGATCCGGCCGGGCAGCAGCGCCGCGGCGAGCACGACGGGCAGGCCCGACGCGCCGATCCGGGCGGGACCGCAGCTGCTCGGGTGACGGAGGAAGGTCCGGGCGCGGTAGGCGCCGTAGCGCCAGTACTGGCGCGCCAGGCGACGCAGGTCGTTGCGCGGCACGTAGGCGGCGCCCATCTCGCGCCGGCAGACGATCCGCCCGCCCGCGGCCAGCACCCGGGCGGCCATCTCGGAGTCCTGGTTGACCGGCCACGCGCCGTCCCAGCCGCCGAGCTCGTCGAGCGTCTCGCGGCGCCAGACGCCGGTGAACACGCTGGTCTTCAGGTCCCACTCGTCGGCCGGGGCGTCGCTCGCGTCCGCCGCCCACTTGTCCGAGGCACCGCGACCGAGCCGCGCGCCGAGCGCCGTCGCGACGATCCGCGACCAGTAGCCGGCACCGGTCGGGATCTGCGGGCCGGTGACCCAGACGACGTCCCCGGCGGCGAGCCGTTCGATCCCGTGGCGCAGGTAGCCGGGCGGATAGGTGGCGTGCGCGTCCATCCGCGCGACGAACCGTCCCCGGGCGGCTCGCAGGCCGATGTTGAGCGCGTGGGCGGTGGTCCGCTCCGGGTTGTCGAGGATCCGGATCCGCGGGTCGGTCGCCTGCAGCCGACGGAGGATCGCGACCGTCTCGTCGCTCGACCGGCCGTCGACCATCAGCAGCTCGACGGTGTGCTCCGTGTCCTGCGCGAGCATCGCCGCGACGCTGGCCTCGATCGCGTCCTGCTCGTCGAGCACGGGCACCAGCACGCTGACCCCCACCTGGGGTGTTTGGGGAGCGACGGAACCCATGCGCGTGATGCTGGCGGGTTCGGAGCGCCGTTCCCATCGGTCGGAGAGACGATTCGCCGCCTGATTCGGGGGTCCGTCGACGGTGAGGCGACGAGGGGACCCGTGCTCCCCCGATCGGCGACCGGCGGCTCCCCCGACCGGCCGACGATCGGTGGGGGGAGGCGCCGTTGCGTAGGCTGCGCGAACGATGTCCGCCGCCGCCGAGACCGACCGCGAGCGCCCGCTGCGGGTCGCCTACGTGGTCTCGCGGTTCCCGTCGCTGACGGAGACCTTCGTCCTGCGTGAGCTGCAGGCGGTCGACGCGGACCCGCGGGTCGAGGTCGCCCTCGTCAGCCTGTTCCGCCCGCTCGACGCCACCGTCCACCCGGCCGCGGAGCCGTGGATCGCGCGCCGTCACCGTCCGTCCGCCCGCCAGGTGGTCGCCGCCGCCGGCTGGTGGGCGGTCCGCCGGCCGCTGCGCAGCGGGGCGATCCTCGTCCGCACCGTCCGCGACCACGGCCGCCGGCCGCGGGTGCTCGCCAAGGCGCTGGCGACGACGGTCGTCGCGACGGCGCTCGCCCGCCACGTCGCGCGCGAGCGGATCGACCACCTGCACGCGCACTTCGCGACGATGCCGGCCCAGGCCGCCTGGACGGTCGCGCGGCTGACCGGGGTCGGCTACAGCGTGACCGCGCACGCGCACGACGTCTTCATCCACCGGCTCGGGCTGCGCACCCGCCTCGGCGACGCGGCGTTCGTGGTCGCGATCTCCGACTTCCACCGGACGCTGCTGACGGAAGCCGGGTCGGACCCCGATCGCACGCCGACGGTCCGGATGGGGATCGACCCCCGGGCCTATCCCTACCGCCCGCGGGTCCGCCCGGAAGGCGAGCCTCCGCACGTGGTGCTGGTCTCGAGCTTCCGCGAGTACAAGGGGCACCGCTTCCTGATCGAGGCGATCGCGGGGGACCCGGCTCTGCGCGACGTGACCGTCGAGCTGATCGGCACGGGCGAGCTGGAGCCGGAGGTCCGCGCCCAGGTCACGGGGGCGGGGCTCGACGGTCGGGTGCGGTTCGCCGGGCCACTGCCCGAGACGGCGGTCCGCGAGCGGCTGCGGCACGCCGACGTGCTGGTCCAGCCGTCGGTGATCGCCCGCAACGGCGACACCGAGGGGCTGCCGACGACCCTGGTCGAGGCCGCGGCGTGCGGCGTGACGCTGGTCGCGACCCGGGTCGCCGGGGTGCCCGACCTGGTCCGTGACGGGGTCACCGGGATGCTGGCGGAGCCGGGCGACGTCGCCGGACTGGCGGACGCGCTGCGCCGGGCGATCGACGCCGACTCCGCCACCGTCGAGCGGATCCGCCGGGCGGCGCGGCAGCGCGTCGAGAGCCATCACGACGGCGACCGCAACGCCCGCGAGCTGGTCGACTGGTTCGTGCGCGCCGGCGACGGCTGAGACCGAGACCCCGCGGTTCGCCCGCCCTAGGCGGGCAAACCGGCGTTTTCCGAACGGCGCGCGGGGGCGATCCCCCTCAGGAGAGGATCGGCAGCCGGTCGCGCAGCGCCGAAGCGCGCGAGCGGGCCAGCGTCACGCTGTCGTGGACGCGGGACTCGCCCGGGGTCCGCGCCCGCTTGCCGCGCTCGCGCCGCTGGTGGTTGGCGGCCCACAGGCGGCTGCGGCGCTCGGTCGTCGGCGTGCGCCAGGTGACCGACAGCGAGATCGAGACGTCGTCGCCGTTCTGCACCCAGTGCGGCTCGTCCGGCGGCACGTAGACGCCCTGGCCGGGCAGCAGCTCGAACGCCTCGAGTCCGGTGGGCACCTGCGGGATGTTGCGGTGGTTCCCGGCGTAGTAGCGCTCGAGCGCCTCGGACCGGGTCCGCTCGTCGTCGAACGGCCCGACGTGCATCGTCTTGCCGCCCCGGATCTGGAGCAGGAAGTTGTGCTCCGGGTCGGTGTGCGCCGGCGTGACCGAGCCGGGAGCCGAGACGAAGATGAACGCCTCGCGGCGCAGCTTCGTGCCCTCGCCCGTCGGCACCAGCGGCTCGACCCCGTCGAGCAGGCGGTCGAGCAGCGCGCCGTAGGTCGGGTGCCGCTCGACGTTCTTCAGCACCATCCAGGAGCCGTTCTCGGCGATGTCGGCCAGCACGTCGGCGCCGCTGCCCCCCAGTCGCGGGGCGTCGCCGCTGGGCAGCGCGACGTCGACGCGGCCCAGGTTGTGCTCGACCAGGTCCTCCGGGTGCGACGCGGCGAACGCGACCAGCGCGTCGATCGTCAGTCCGGGGTCGTCCTGGAGTCGGTGGTGGACGCGGAGCGCGGTTCGGTCGTAGGAACGGGCGAACGCTTCGGAGTCTGCGGTGATCATGCGGAACCTTTGGTCAGTCCGGGAGGCGCCGGAGCGCCGAAGGCGGTGCGGCTGGGGCCGAGCACGTAGTCGGCGGCCGGCGGGCGAACCTCGTGCTGACGCTCGAACAGCGTCAGCCGCAGGGTCTCCAGCACGATCGCCACGTCGAGCACCAGCGAACGGTGCTTGATGTAGAAGAGGTCGTTGCCGAGCTTGAGCGCGCTCTGCTCCGTGGAGCTGGCGTATCCGCAGCGGACGCGGGCCCAGCCGGTGATCCCCGGGCGCACCATGTGGCGGTAGGGGAAGAGCGGGATCTCGTTCTCGAGGTCGTGGCTGATCAGCACCTGCTCGGGGCGCGGACCGACGATGCTCATGTCGCCCTTCAGCACGTTGAGCACCTGCGGCAGCTCGTCGATGTGCGTGCGACGCAGCACGGCGCCGAGCCGCGTGATCCGCGGGTCGTCGGCCGACGACCAGTCGGCGCCCTCGCCGGTCATCGTGCGCAGCTTGAGGATCTCGAACGGACGGCCGTCGCGTCCGACCCGCCACTGGCGGAAGAAGACCGGGCCGCCGTCGGCGCGGATGAACGGCGCGAGCAGCGCGACCAGGAACATGGTCGGGATGCTCAGCAGCAGGCTGACGACGACGTCGAAGGCCCGTCCGGACGGGCTCTCGTGGCAGGCGGCGTCGGGCGACGCGAGGGCGGTCAGCCAGACCGCGTCGACGGAGGCCAACGGCACCACCCCGAGGGCGGTCTCGCAGAACGTCGACAGCGGCACCGCGTGGACCCGCCGGGTGCGCATCGCCTGGGCGACGTGGTGCAGCACCGCGCTGCGGTCGATGTGGTCGGTGAAGACGACCAGGTCGCTGCGGGACGCCACGAGCGTCTCGTCCAGGTGGTCGAGCTCGTCGGTGGTGGCGACCACGCGGTAGTGGTGGGCACCGACGTCGGTCACCGTCGCCTGCAGCTCCCGCGACTCGTCGGTCGTCCCGAGCACCAGGACACGGACGAACCGGCGGCGCCGGCTGCGGGCCTCGAACCAGGCCGTCAGCAGCAGCACGATCAGCGTGCCGGCCAGCAACGGCGCGGCGGGCGGGATCGACCCGACCGTGATCAGGCCGACCACGACGCTGACCACGGAGGCCGAAGCGACCTGGGCGACCGGCAGCGCGATCCGGGCCAGCGGCAACGTCGACACGACCTCGGGGTTGTGCCGGCTGAGGAACGCGGTGACCAGGAACGCGAGCGCGAGCACCACGGCGTGGCGCGGATGCTCGATCGCCGTGGGCGTGGCCCCCGCAACCGCGATCAGCACCAGGGGCAGGGCCGACCGAACGCTCCGGCGGAGCGAGCCGCTGCGGCGTGCGACCGCGGAGCTGGGGGGTTCGGGCGACGGAGGCACGACCAGGATGATCGGCGGTACCGGGTCCCCCCACCATCGGGCGAGCGGCGGATTGAGGGGACCAGATCGCGTCCCCCCGGACGGTGCTGTGGCGGGCGGGGGAGGTCCGTCCCCCCGTCGGATGATCGGGTGCGGTCCAATCGCCCGAGCCTCGGGGTCCAACGATCGTCCATGCCGCCTCCACCGGTCGGGCCGGACGTGGTAGGCGCCGCCGACGGCGGCCGGCAAACCCCGTGGGCGGACGGTTCACACGCGCTATATTCGCCGCCTGCATCGGGTGTACCGACGAGTCGCAACCACGCGGTCGTCTTCCCATCCCGGGCGGTCGTAGCCATGAACCCTGATCCCGCCACCCCCGGCAGCGACGACGGTCCGATCTCGGCCCTGCTGAGCGCCATGCGTCGGCGTTGGTGGCTGGTCGCCACGCTGTTGCTGGCCACGATCGGCGCGGCGCTGGTCGGTTTGTCGTTGCGCGCCCCGTCGTACACCTCGACGGCGCAGATCCTCGTGACGCCGTTCCCGCAGCAGGCCGATTCGACCCTCGCGGGGATCCGGATCGTGCGCGATTCCGGCGATGGTGCGCGCAATCTCCTGACGGCCACGGCCCTGCTCGACTCGTCGCAGAACGCGTCCGTCGCCGCCCGACGATTGGGGGAGGGCACCACCGCGGACGAGCTGGCCGACGCGGTCGTCGTCGAGGCCGCCGGCGGCAGCGATCTGGTCGCCGTCGCGGCCACCGCGGGCTCGGGAGCGCGCGCCGCGGCGCTCGCCAACGCGTACGCCGAGGCCGCGCTGGCGGTCCGCGACCGGGACGTCCAGCAGCAGGCGCGGCTGGCGCTGACCGCGATCGCGGGTCGCAACGAGGCCAGCCTGGAGGTTCCGCGCGAGCAGCTGCGGACCCTGCGCGACCAGGGCGATCCGACGCTCTCGCTCGCCCAACCGGCGGCCGCGGACGTCAACCCGAACGGTCCGGCGGACGTGATGGTGCTCGTCGCGGCGATCGTCCTCGGCCTGGTGCTCGGCGGCATCGGAGCGCTCCTGCTGGAGCGGGGAGACCGCCGGGTGCGCTCCCGCGAGGAGCTGCTGCAGACGATTCCCGTGCCGATGCTGGTCGGGGTCCCGGAGGTCCGCGGACGGGACGGGATCGACATGCCGCCCGCGGTCCGCGAGGCGTTCCGCACGCTGCAGCTCCAGCTCGAGATGCAGCGCGAGCCGGCGCAGTGCCGGCGGGTGCTGGTGACGAGCGCGTCGAGCGGCGACGGCAAGACGACCGCCGTGCTCAACCTGGCCTTTGCGCTGGTCAGCGCCGGACAGCGGGTCGTCGTGATCGACTTCGACCTGCGCCGCCCGAGCGTCGCCGGCGCCGTGGGGCTGACCGCGATCGAGCCGCTCTCGGCGCTGGTCGGCGTGCCGGTCACGCTCGGCAACGTGATGCGCTCGGCTCCGCGGCTGGCGCCGCTGCGTGTGGTCCAGATCGCCAACGGTCCCGACGACGTGATGCTGCTGCCCCAGCTGGCGGTGCGGATGCACGCGCTGCTGGAGGAAGCCCGCGCGGTCGCGGACTACGTGCTGATCGACTCCTCGCCGCTCGGCGAGGTCAGCGACGCGCTCGCGATCATCGACGCGGTCGACGACGTGCTGCTGGTCGGCCGGCCGCGAACCACCGACCGGCGGGCGCTCGACACGATGGCGGGCCTGCTGGAGCGGACCGACGTGCGGCCGCTCGGCTGGGTCGTCACCGGGACGCAGGCGACGACGTCGGCGTACTACGAGGCGACCACGCGGCGCGGCTGGGCGCGCCGGGCCGCGGCCGAGCGTCGCTAGGGCGCCGGCGCGGGATCAGCGCGGCAGCTCGACGGTGACGCTGGTGCCCCGCCCGGGGGCGCTGCGGATCCGCCAGCGTCCGCCGAGCGCCTGCATCCGGCGGTCGATCGAGGAGAGGCCGATGTGCCCGGACTGGACCGCCTGGTCGCGGTCGTGGAGGGTCATCCCGACGCCGTCGTCGCGGACCACGATCCGGATGTCCTCGTCGGTCTGGGTCAGCGCGACGAGCAGCGAACCGGCCTTCGCGTGCTTGACCGCGTTGGTGACCAGCTCGCCGATGATCCCGACCAGCACGTCGTTGTGGAGGACGGCGAGCTCGGGGTCGATCCGCACGTCGATCGCGATCTCGCGCCGCTGCTCGATCGTCCGGCAGAGCTCGCCGATCTTCGTCCCGACGTCCGATTGGTCGGTGCGGAACAGCTCGTGGATCGTGCGCCGGAGCTCGGTGATCCCGTCGTCGAGCGTGGCGACGGCCATCGGCAGCGCCTCGATGTCGCCCTCGCGATATTCGGCGAGATCCTGTTGGGCGCTGATGAACGCCTGCAGCGCCCCGTCGTGCAGCTGGTTGGACATTTGCTCGTGGTGCGTGCGCTCGACCACGCTCAGCTCGAGCAGCAGGGCGGCGCGGGCGCTCTGCAGCGCGGCCGCGCGGTCGGCCGCCTCGATCCGGACCTGCAGCATGACCAGGCCGAGCGTGACCGCGGCGATGTAGATCGCGGCGAAGGTCGAGAGCAGGCTGAACGCGTCCTGCTCGGTGCCGTCGACCAGCCACAGCCCGAGGAAGGCGATCGGTCCGAGCCCGACCAGCGCCGCGAAGCCGCGACGGTCGATCGTGGCCGCCCAGGCGTACGGAGCCAGGCAGAGCACGAATCGGACCTCGGAGTCCACCCCGCCGGAGACCGCGGCGACCGCGAGCAGCAGGATCAGGTCGACCAGCGCGAAGACGCGCGACCGGCCCATCGACCACGGACGATCACGGGCGTAGAGGGTGCTCGCCGAGACCCAGGCCGCCGCGACGGCCAGCAGGACGGCCAACGGCACCGTGATCTCGCTGCCGATCGCGGCCAGGGTGGCCGCGAGCACCCCGCCCGTACCGCGAACGACCATCGTCCGCCACGTCGCGCGGTCGGTCAGCGGCTGCTCGGCGGGCCAGTGCTCCACGACCTCCGTGCGCGTCGGATGCGGTCCCGGCGACCCTCCCACGCGCGGCGTACGCTCCGCGGGGGCGATGGGTCCGGCGCTCACCAGTGCAGGATACCGCGCGTATACGGGGTGAAGGAACCCGTGCTGCGCACGAAACGCCGCCGACGACGCGCTACGCTCGCCAGCATGTCCTCGGGGAACCCCATAACCGTCCTCGTCGCGGATGACCATCCGATTTTCCTGGATGGGTTGGTGGGAGCGCTGTCCCGTCGCTCCGACCTCGAGATCGTGGGACAGGCGCAGGACGGTGGCGAAGCGCTGCGGCTGATTCGCGAGCTGCGTCCGCGGGTGGCGCTGCTCGATCTGCGACTGCCGGTGCAGACGGGTCTGGAGGTGCTGCACGCGGTGCGCCGGGACGAGCTGGGGACCCGGGTGCTGATGCTGTCCGGGGAGGACGCGAGCACGGCGGTCTACGAGGCGGTGCAGGCCGGCGTCCACGGCTACCTGACGAAGGAAGCCGACCGCCGGTCGATCGGTGACGCGATCGTGACCGTGGCCCGCGGGGGCACGGTGCTCGCTCCCGAGGCGCAGGCCGTGCTGGCGTCCGAGGTCCGCGGCCGCGTCAACGACGACACGCCCGTGCTCTCGCCGCGCGAGCGCCAGGTCCTGCGGCTGATCGCGGACGGGCTCTCGGGCCCGGCGATCGCGGCCGAGCTGCAGATCGGGACGGCGACCGTCAAGACCCACACCCAGAACGTCTACGACAAGCTGGGCGTTTCGGAGCGCGCGGCGGCGGTGGCCGTCGCGATGCGGCGCAAGCTGCTCGACTGAACTCGGCACGTGGTCCCCCGATGGGGGGATGTCCGCCTCCCCCGATCGGATCGACCCTGGGGGATGTCGCGATCCCCCGTCGGACCACCCGGTGAGCCGATGGGAATCGCCCGCGGTACGCACCACAATCGTGGTCTGATGGTCTGGACGACGCAACTACTGGTCAACACGACACGGAGCGCCGTCTGATGGCCGGTGCCCGGCGGGGACGCCTGCCCCACCGCAACATGCTCGTGGTGGCCGCTGCGTCGCTGTTTCTCTTGGT
>JBAZOW010000108.1:0-11420 GCA_041648495.1 Patulibacter sp. | reverse complement strand
ATCGTCGACCGGCTCGAGGCCGACGGCCTGGTGCGCCGGGTCCCGCACGAGTCCGACCGCCGCGCGACGCTCGCCGAGATCACCGACCGGGGACGCGAGGTCGCCGAGGCGGCGACCCTGGACATGAACGCCTCGGGCTTCGCCTTCGAGGCGCTCAGCGCCGACGAGCAGGAACAGCTGAGCCTGCTGCTCGAGGCCGTGCGCCGGGCCGAGGGCGACTTCAGCGGCTGACGGCCCGCGTCCGCCGGCCTCGGGCGCCGACCGGGTCCTCGGCGCGTACGGTCGTTCGCCGCGGCGTTGCACCGATCGCCGACCGATCCCCCCGAACGCCGGGCTCCCCACCCACCCGTCGCCCCCCGGCCAGCGGGGAGCGAGGCCTCCGGACGTTCATTCGCCCGACGAGTGCGCAATAGTCCCCGCCAACACGTCAAGGAGTTGCCGCTTATGAGCACCGTTGCTGCCCCAGGGGTCCAGGCCCCCCGTCTTGTTCTTGCCGACGTCCTCCCGGGCGCGCGCGTCCGTGACGCCGCCCTCGTGGTCGGCGGCGCCGGCTTCACCGCGCTGATGGCGCAGCTCGTCGTCCCGATGACGCCGGTGCCGATGACCGGTCAGACGCTCGCCGTCGGCCTGGTCGGCGCGACGCTGGGCATGCGCCGCGGCCTGGCCGCGATGCTGCTGTACATCGTGCTCGGCTTCTTCCTGCCGGTCTACGCCGAGGGCGGATCGGGCATCACGAGCCTGTGGGGCGCCAGCGGCGGCTACATCGTCGGCTTCGCGCTGGCGACCGCCGCGATCGGCTGGATGGCCGAGCGTGGGGCGGACCGCAAGGTCGTCCAGGCGTTCCTGGCCTTCGTGATCGCGCAGCTGCTGGTCTTCGTGCCCGGCCTGATCGTGCTGCAGGCCGTCATGGGCGGCTCGGTCGCCGACACGATCCACTACGGCTTCACCGTCTTCATCCTCGGTGGCCTGGTCAAGGCCGCCGTCGGCGCGGCGGTGCTGCCGTCCGCCTGGCACCTGGTGCGCCGCTTCGAGCGCTAGGGCCTTCCTGGGCGGGGTCAGGGCGGCCGGAGCACCGCGCCGCCGACCCCGCCGCGCATGCCGTCCCCGGTGTTCCGACACCGGGGGCCAGAAACTGAGCTAGGCTCATTGTCGGTCGTCGGAGGGCGGCCGACATCTCGTTTCGGGCCCGACTAGGATGCAGGCGGTGCGAGCTGCGAGTAGCCTGCGTGGCTCGCGAAAGCTACCGCTGGTCGGAAGTTTGGCCCGGCGAGGGTGACGTCCGATTGATCGGTCAGTCAACCGCGCTAGACTTTCGTCCGTTCGTCTGCCCCCGAAAGAGGCTCGCAAGTGACAAAGATCGTCGTCCTGGTGAAAGAGGTCCCGGACGCGGCCGTTCAGAAGCACATCGATTCGTCCGTCGGTCGTCTGGACCGTAGTGGCGAGAAGACGCTGAACCCGTTCGATACCCACGCCATCGAGGCCGCGCTGCAGCTCCGCGAGAGCGGCGCGCTCGACGTGGAAGAGGTCGTGGCCATCACGGTCGGGCCCTCGAGTGCTCAGAAGGCCCTGCACAAGGCCGTCTCGCTCGGGGCGGATCGCTCGATCCACCTGACCGATGACGCCCTTGCCGGCTCCGACGTCGTGGCCACGGGCTACGCGCTGGCCGAGCTGGTCAAGCGCGAGAACCCGGACCTGGTCCTGGCGGGCCAGCAGTCCGACGACGGCCAGTCCTACGCCGTCGGCGCGGTCGTCGCCGAGCACCTCGGGTGGCCCGCGCTGACCCAGGTGATCAAGCTCGACGTCGACGGTCAGACCCTGACCTGCGAGCGTCAGGCCGAGTACGGCTACGACACCGTCAAGGTGGAGCTGCCGGCCGTGATCTCCGTTGGTGACGCCATCAACGAGCCGCGTTACCCGTCGCTGAAGGCGATCATGGGCGCGAAGAAGAAGCCGCTCGAGACGCTCTCCGTCGGCGACGCCGGCATCGACGCGTCGAAGGTCGGCGCCGACGGCTCGCAGGCCGTCTGGCAGTCCTCGAAGCAGCCGCCGGCCAAGTCCGCCGGCACGATCATCGAGGACGAGGACACCGCCCAGACGGTCGAGAAGATCGTCGCGTGGCTCGACGAGAGGAAGCTGGTCTGACCATGAGCAACATCCTGGTCTACGCGCTGCACCACGACGGCGCGATCAACAAGAACTCGCTCGGAGCGATCTCCGAGGCCTCCAAGCTCGCGGGTGAGCTCGGTGGCGAGGTCCACGTCGTCCTCGTCGGTGAGGACATCAGCGACGACGTCGCGGGCTCGGTCGGCACCTACGGCGCCGCCAAGGCGCTCCGCGTCGTGGCTCCGGCGGGCGTGGCCCAGCCGGTCGTCGACGCCGTGGCCAAGATCGCCCAGGACGGCGACTACGGCTACGCGATCTTCGGTGGCGGCCTGCTCGGCTTCGAGGCCGGCGCCGGCGTCGCCGCGCGTCTGGGCGGCGGCATCGCCGTCGAGATCACGGGTCTCCGGGTCGACGGCGGCGCGATCATCGCCGAGCGTCCGATCCTCGGCGACTCCGAGATCTCCGAGATCAAGTTCAAGGGCTTCGGCGTCGTCGTCGGTCGCCTGAACGCGTTCGAGCTGGCCCCGTCGGGCTCGGCCGTCGCGGTCGAGGACGTCGCGGTGGAGCTGTCGGCCGCCTCGGGCAAGGTCACCGTCGTCACGCGCGGTGAGCAGCGCGGTGCGGACGTCAACATCGAGGACGCCCAGGTGCTGATCACCGGTGGCCGCGGTCTCGGCTCGCCGGAGAACTTCTCCGTCGCCGACGGCCTCGCCGCCGCGTTCGGGGGCAACGCCGCCGTCGCCGCCACCCGCGCCGCCGTCGATGCGGGCTGGTTCCCGTACGCCGGTCAGATCGGTCAGACGGGCAAGACCGTCGCGCCGAAGGTCTACATCGGCCTCGGCGTCTCCGGCGCGATCCAGCACAAGGTCGGCATGCAGAGTGCGGAGAACATCATCGCGATCAACAAGGACAGCAACGCGCCGATCTTCGAGTTCGCGGATCTCGGCGTCATCGGTGACCTGCACGCGATCGTCCCGGCGCTGTCCGAGGCGATCAAGGCCAAGAAGGGCTGAGGAGACCCGGCATGGCTGCTTCCCACAACGGCGGCGTCGCTCCGTCGCAGTTCCCGCCCCCGGTTGACGTCGTCGAGGAGTTCGTCGGCGCGCCGACCGACCCCGAGGACGAGCGGATCGAGGTCGGGGTCGCCATCGTGGGTGGCGGCCCGGCCGGCCTCGCAGCCGCCAACCGGCTGCTGCAGCTGCTCGGGGACGACCCCGAGCTGCTCGAATCCCTGGGCGAGGTTCCGGTCGCCGTCATCGAGAAGGGCAAGGTGTGCGGTGCGCACTCCATGTCCGGCGCGGTGATGAAGCCCGGTCCGTTCAAGACCCTCTTCCCCGACGCGAACCTGGCCGAGCTGCCGTTCACGTACACGGAGGCCGAGGACGACGGCGCGGTCTTCTTCCGCAACGAGAAGAAGGCGTTCTCGTTCCCGGTGACCCCGCCGCCGTTCGTCAACAAGGGCAACTGGGTGATCTCGATCGCCCAGCTCTGTCGCTGGATGGCGGATCAGGCCGAGGAACAGGGTGCCTACATCCTGACCGAGACCGCCGCCGCCAAGCTGCTGGTCGACGGCGACGCGGTCGTCGGCGTCCGCACCGGCGACAAGGGCCGCGGCAAGGAGGGCGAGGAGCTTCGTAACTTCGAGCCCGGCATGGACATGACCGCCAAGGCGACGGTCCTGGCCGAGGGCAACTGGGGCCACCTGACCGGCGCCGCCGTCAAGCGCTTCGACCTGGCCGCGGGCAAGCAGCCCGCGATCTGGGAGATCGGCGCCAAGGAGGTCTGGAAGGTCAAGAAGCCGTGGAAGAAGGTCGTCCACACCTTCGGCTGGCCCGCCCGTCCGCAGAAGAAGCACGCCGAGGCCGGCGGAGGCTGGATCTACCCGATGGGTGAGGACCAGGTCTCGATCGGCTACGTGATCCCGCTGCACACGCCCGACGCGACCGCGTCGGTCCACGATCTGCTGCAGGCGTTCAAGGCCCACCCGTACGTGCGTGAGGTGCTCGAGGGTGGCGAGCGCACGGCGTGGGGCGCGAAGGCGATCCAGGCCGGCGGCTACGCGTCGATGCCGAAGCTCTCGGTGCCCGGCGCGGTGATCGCGGGCGAGGGTGGCTCGATGGTCGACATGGCCCGGCTGAAGGGCGTGCACATGGCGCTCGAGGCCGGTCGCCTGGCGGCCGAGAAGATCTACGAGCAGCTGAAGGCCGGCTCGAACGACTTCACGTCGTACGAGGACGCGATCGAGGAGTCGCTCGTCGGCAAGACGCTGCGCGAGGTCCAGAACAACCGCCCGTTGCTCGACGCGCACTCGATGCCCGTCGGCGCGGCGCTGTCCGGGCTCGACTTCGTCACCAAGGGCAAGCTGCCCCCGGGCAAGCCGAGCCTGCACCGCGACGCGGACGTCGAGGTGTCAGTGCCGGACAAGCCGCTCAGCGACCGCTACCCGCAGCCGGACGGCAAGTACTTCTTCGACAAGCTGTCGTCGGTCTTCATCACGGGTAACGCGACCCGCGACGACGCGCCGAGCCACATCCGGATCGAGAAGCGCGTCCCGCGGGACGTCGCCGAGACGTGGAAGTGGATGTGCCCCGCGGGCGTCTACGAGATCGAGGACGACCAGCCGGCGGAAGGCTTCGTCGACGTCACGGTGAACTACACCAACTGCGTCCAGTGCGGCGCGATCACCGCGCGCGGTGGCCGACTGACCCCGCCCGAGGGCGGCGACGGTCCGGCCTACCAGGTCACCTGATCGCCTGAACGACGCAAGGACCGCCGGACCGGCTCGCGAGGGCGGGGCCGGCGGGTGCAGGGAGAGAGCAGGCACGGGTCGGTCGGGAGGATCGGCCCGCGCACGAAGGTCCGACCGAGGGGCGCGCAACTTGCGCGCCCCTCGGCGGTTCTATGGCACAGTGCAGTGGTGTGAACCACCCCTGGTTCCGTCCCTCGTCGTAGTGAGCTCCGTGTCCGTGGTCCCTTCCTCCCTCCGCTCCGCCCTCGTGGCCTGTGGCGTCGCCGTCGGCACGTTGGTCCTCGGTGCCCCGGGCGCCGTCGCGGCGACCGCGGCGAGCAGTGCGACGACGCCGCCGGCCTCGGTCTCGCGCGGGGTCTGCACGACGTCGTTGGCCGACCCCCAGGGCCGGGCTGCGACCTTCACGGTGCGGATGGAGCGGGGCGACGCCGGCCCCGACTACGGCTTCACCGCCACGCTCCAGGAGAAGGCACCGGGCGGCAGCTGGACGACGCTCTCCGGGTCGGCGTCCCCGGCCGGGCTCGGCAGCTTTCAGCCGGCGGCCGGCGGGGCGGGGGCGATGGTCCGCAAGATCAACGTCCGCGGCCTGCGGATGGGCAGCGCCTACCGCCTGAAGGTCGGCTTCCGCTGGACGACGGCGACGGGCCGGCAGGCGGTCTCCCGCCGCAGCACCGCCTGCGTGATCAAGGAGCTGCGCCCCAACCTCGCGGTCGCGCAGTCGCTCGGCTGGATCCCCGGAACGAGCGGCAACCAGGTCGTCTACCGCGCACGGCTGCGGATCGCCCGCGCCACCGCGCTGACGGGACGGACGGTCACGCTGTCGGTCCTGCAGGGCGGCACGCTGCTCGGCAGCGCCACGGTCGACCAGCTGGTTCACGGGACCACGGCGCTGGTTCCGGGTGCCCGTTGCACCGCGGGGTCGGACGTGACGATCCGGATCGAGGCGTCGCCGACGGTCGAGGAGCGCAGCCTCGCCGACAACGAGCTGACCGTGCCGTGCGATTCGCAGCCGGGCGCGCGGCGCTGACGGCTCGACGGCGGCGCGCGGTCGGTTGATACCTTGTTCCGATAATGAAGACTGAGATCCACCCCGAGTACGCGCCGGTCGTGTTCCGTGACATCTCGGCGGGCGAGACGTTCATCACCCGTTCGACGATCAAGACCGACAAGACGATCGAGCTCGACGGGGTCACCTACCCGGTGATCGACGTGGAAGTGTCTTCGGCTTCGCACCCGTTCTACACGGGCAAGCAGAAGATCATGGACACCGCTGGTCGCGTCGAGCGGTTCCGCCGCCGTGCCGCCAAGCGGGCCGAGGCGGACGCGACGCCCGCCCCGTCCGAAGACTGATTCCGGTGGGCGATGCCTCGGCATCGCTCGTCTAGGGGTCCCGTGACCTCGCGCGCCGGGGCTCGCCGACCGTTCGATCAGGACGGGTCCGCGAGCCGACCGGAGCCCCTGCGCCCCGCGCGTGCCGATCGACGGTCGTTCGATCCGGACCCCGCGGGGCGTTCGCACGTCCAGAACCGGGAAGCCTCGCCGCTCGGCGGCCAGGCCCTGATCGAAGGCGTGATGATCCGCGGCGCTCGGACCTGGGCGACCGCGGTCCGCCATCCCGATCCGGAGCAGTTCGTCGACGGGGTGCTGCCGGCCGGGGTGCCGGCGACCGGCGAGATCGTCGTCGAGACCCACCGCTACCGCTCGGCGTTGTCGCGCTCGCCCGTGCTGCGGTTGCCGATCCTGCGGGGCGTCGTCGCGATCGGCGCGTCGCTGCGGCTCGGCTTCCGCGCGCTGCGGACCTCGGCCGCTTCGCAGTACGAGGATCCGGTCGAGCTGGGACCCGGCACCTGGATCGCCGCCGGGCTCGGCGCGCTGGTGCTCGTCGTCGGCCTGTTCTTCCTGGCGCCGGTCGGCCTGACCGGCCTGCTGCGCGGTCCGCTCGGCGCGGACTGGCTGTTCTGGTTGGTCGAGGGGATCGTCCGCACGGCGATCTTCCTCGGCTACCTGCTGCTGGTCACGCGGATGTCCGACCTGCGGCGGGTCTTCGAGTACCACGGGGCCGAGCACCAGACGATCGCCTGCTACGAGGCGGGCCTGCCGCTGACGCCCGAGAACGCCGCGCGCTGCAGCCGCCTGCACCCGCGCTGCGGGACGAGCTTCCTGCTGCTGGTGATGGTCGTCTCGATCTTCGTCTTCGCGCCGCTCGGCACGCCGCCGTGGCCCGAGCTGATCGCCAGCCGGATCATCGGCATTCCGCTGATCGCCGGGATCGCCTTCGAGCTGCTGCGGTTCGCCGGGCGCCATCAACGGTTCCGGCCCGTCCGGGCCCTGACCTGGCCCGGGCTGCAGTTGCAGCGGCTGACGACCCGGCCGCCGGACCACGACCAGCTGGCGGTCGCGATCGCCGGGCTGCAGGCGATCCTGGCCCGCGAGGACCCGCGCCGGGCCGACCGCCGGGACCGGGTCGGCGCCGAAGTCGCGGCCTGAGGCCGCGGCGATCTCGGTTGCCGCCGTGGCGCGGTCGAGCCCGTGATCGGCCCGTGGCGGGGTGTGCGGGCGGGCGGGGGCGGGCGGGGGCCTAGTAGCCTCGGTCGCTGTGATCGAAGCGTTGGTGGAGCAGATCGAGGGCCGGTTCGCCGAGTTGGAGAGCCAGATCGTGGATCCGGTCGTGATCAACGACCGTCAACGCTACGCCGACGTCGGACGCGAGTACCGCCGGATGCAGCACGCGTCCGGGCTCGCGGCCGAGTGGCGTCACGCGGTCGACGACGCCGACGGGGCCAAGGAGATGCTCGCCGAGGGCGAGGATCCCGAGATCCGTGAGTTGCTCGAGACATCCCGCGTGCGGATCGCGGAGCTCGAAGAGGAGATCCGCGTCTCGATGGTCGATCCGGACCCGAACGACGACAAGGACGTGATCGTCGAGGTCCAGGGCGGGGCCGGCGGCGAGGAGGGCGACCTGTTCGCCGGGGACATCTACCGGATGCTCACCAAGTACGCCGAGCGTCGCGGGTTCAAGACCGAGCCGATGCAGGTCTCCGACGGCAAGTACACCTTCGCGGTCAAGGGCGACGGCGCGTTCTCCGTCTTCAAGTGGGAGGCGGGCACCCACCGGGTGCAGCGCGTGCCCGCGACCGAGACCCAGGGCCGGATCCACACCTCGACCTGCACCGTGGCGGTGCTGCCCGAGGCCGAGGACGTCGACATCCACATCGAGCAGAGCGATCTGCAGATCGACGTCTACCGCTCGTCCGGTCCCGGCGGCCAGTCGGTCAACACGACCGACTCGGCGGTCCGGATCACCCACAAGCCGTCGGGCGTCGTGGTCTCGATGCAGGACGAGAAGTCGCAGCTGCAGAACCGCGAGAAGGCGCTGCGTGTGCTGCGCGCCCGCCTCTACGAGCACGCCGTCGCCGAGCAGCGGGCCGAGCAGTCCGCCGCGCGCAGCGCCCAGGTCGGAACCGGCGATCGTGCCGAGAAGATCCGGACCTACAACTTCGGCGAGGGTCGGGTCACCGACCACCGGATCAAGCTCACGAAGTACGCGCTGGAGGCGATCCTCGAGGGCGAGCTCGACGAGTTCACCGGCGGGCTGCAGGCGGACGAGAAGCGCCGGCTGCTCGAAGCGCAGGCCAACGGGGACGCGTGACCGCCGAACGGGTCGGTGCGGCGGTCCGTCGGCTGACCACCCTGCTCGCCGACCAAGGCGTCGAGACCGCGCGGCTCGACGCCGAGCTGCTGGTCGCCCACGTGCTGGGCAGCGACCGCAGCCGGCTGTTCCTCTCGCCGGACCGTTCGCTGTCCGCGGCGCAGGAGCACGCGCTGGCCGACGTCGTCCGCCGGCGGACGGAGGACCGCGAGTCGATCGCCCATCTGCTCGGTGTGCGCGGCTTCCGCTACCTGGACCTGGCCGTCGACCGGCGGGCCCTGATTCCGCGGCCCGAGACCGAGCTGCTGGTCGAGCTCGCGCTGGAGCTGCCTGCGGGAGCGACCGTGATCGACGTCGGCACCGGCAGCGGGGCGATCGCGCTGGCGGTGGCGGACGAGCGCCCCGACCTGACGGTCCACGCAACCGACGTCTCACCCGACGCGCTGGCGCTGGCGCGGGAGAACGCGCTTCGGTTGGGCTCGTCGGTGACGTTCCACGAGGGCGACCTGCTGGCGGGGGTGGGGGAGAACCCGGACGCGTCGTACCTGGCGATCCTCTCCAACCCGCCCTACATCCCGCTCGGGGAGCACGACGAGCTACCGCCCGAGGTCCGACGTCACGACCCGCACCTGGCGCTGTTCGGCGGCGACGACGGGCTCGACGTGATCCGTCGCCTGATCCCGGCGGCCTGGAACGCGGGCGCCGACGTGCTGGCGATCGAGGTCGGCCAGGGCCAGCCGCCGGCCGTGGTCGACCTGCTCGCCGACGCCGGCTTCGCCCACACCGAGGTCCGTGATGACCTGGCGGGCATCGGCCGGGTGGTGGTCGGGTGGCGGGATCGTGCCGACGACGGTGGAGAAACGGACGACCGGGACGCGCACGACCGGGACGGAAGCGGCGAGCACGTGACCGGTGATTCCGGAGCGGGCAGCGTGGGTGAAGGTGGAGACGCGGCTCAGGAGCGCGGCGGTGTCTGAGCCGGACGCACGGCCGAGGGGCGAACCGCCGGCGTCCGTGGGCGGCGTGCCGGCCGACGATGTCGACTGCTTG
This sequence comes from Patulibacter sp., assembly GCA_041648495.1. GTDB lineage: Bacteria > Actinomycetota > Thermoleophilia > Solirubrobacterales > Solirubrobacteraceae > Patulibacter. The sequence goes on along the minus strand of JBAZOW010000108.1, from coordinate 1,869 downwards.
CCGCTCGACCCGGACCAGATCCGGGCCCTCACCACGGTCACGGCCCGGGGCGGTCTGGTCGTCTTCCCGGCGGAGACGGTCTACGGGATCGCCACCGACCCCGACGACGCCGATGCGGTCCGGCGGATGGCGGAGCTGAAGCGCCGCGATCCGGCGAAGCCCTCGTCGGTCCTGTTCTGGTCGGTCGACGATGCGTTGGCGACGCTGGAGGGCGCCCCGGCCCCGGTACTGCGCGCGGTCTCGCGCCTCCTGCCCGGCCCGATCGGCCTGATCGTCCCCAACCCGCAACGCCGGTTCGCGCCCGCCTGCGGGGAGGATCCGACGACGCTCGGGATCCGCGTGCCGTTGCTCGGCGAAAGGGTGATCGCCGCGCCAATCGGTGGTGCCCCCGCCGCCGGTGCATCGATCGCCGCGGCCCCGACCGCCGGTCCACTGGCCGCCGGTCCACGGATCGCCGGTCCGCCGGCCGCCGGTGGCCCGCAGGCCCGACGAGCGGGACCCCGGCTCCCATGGCCCCCGATCGTCCAGACCAGTGCGAACCTCGCGGACGGCCCGGACCCGACGACGCTCGCCGCGGTCCCCGCGGCGGTCCGGGCGGGCGCGGACCTGCTCCTCGACGCCGGCGAGCGCCCCGGCGTCCCCTCGACGATCGTCGACCTGCGCGGGATCACCGACGTGGCCCCCGGCGGCTGGCGGATCGTCCGCGAAGGCCCGATCACCGCGGCCGCGATCGCCGTCGCGTTGAGCGGTCCCTGACCATCCGGGCCGCGCCGCCCGGGCCGCGCCGTCGACCCTCGGTTCGGTGGCCCGCCACGCCGCCCGCGTTGGGCACTCGGTCGGGTCGCATGAGCGTGTGCGCAACGAGGTGGCTCCACGGTAGATATCTGCGCACGCGCCTCGGGACCAGGGCCGAGTGCGCATCCCCGTCGGCGTACCGCCGGGCCGCACGCTGCATGGCCTGCGCCGCCCCGCCACCGTGCAGCGCCCGACCCGCATGCCGCGCTTCGCGCTGCACGGTTCCGCCCCGGCGCGAACCGTGCAGTCCCCGACCCGCATACCGCGCATTACGCTGCACGGCCCGCCTCGCCGGGCCACCGTGCAGCGCCCGACCCGCATGCCGCGCTTCGCGCTGCACGGCCCCGCCCTGACGCGAACCGTGCAGTCCCCGACCCGCATACCGGGCCGCACGCTGCACGGCCCCGCCCCGGCGCGAACCGTGCAGTCTCGGACTCGCATGCCGCGCATTACGCTGCACGGCCCACCCCGCCCGACCACCGTGCAGCGCCCGACCCGCTGGGACGTCGCGCTACGATCGGCCCATGCGGATCGTCGTCGGGTCGGACCACGCGGGCTTCACGCTCAAGCAGCACGTCAAGGCGTCGCTGGAGGGGCAGGGGCACGAGGTGGTCGACGTCGGCACGACGTCCGCCGAGTCGACCGACTACCCGCAGTTCGCCGCCCAGGCCGCGCGGATGGTCGCCGCGGGCGACGCCGAGCGTGGCGTCGTGGTCTGCGGGTCGGGCAACGGCGTGACGATCACCGCCAACAAGATCGACGGGATCCGCGCGGTCAACGCTCACGACGCCGCCGAAGCCGCGATGGCGCGCCAGCACAACGGGATCAACGTGCTGGGCCTGTCCGAGGCGCGGGTCGACGGCCCGGCCGCGGACGAGATCGTCAGCGCGTTCCTCGACACCGACTTCGAAGGCGGGCGCCACGAGCGCCGGATCAACGAGATCGCCGACGTCGAGGGCGGGGGAGACGGTACGCCGCCGGCCTGACCGGCACCACCGCCCGCCTGAACCGGGCACCCGCCCGCCTGAACCGGGCACCCGTCGGCCGGCCGGCACCCCGCCGGCCTGCCCGGCA
>JBAZOW010000107.1:0-11492 GCA_041648495.1 Patulibacter sp. | reverse complement strand
TTCGACCCGCGTCCGCCGATGGTCACCAGCGGCCTGCGGATCGGCACCCCGGCGCTGGCGACGCGCGGCCTGACGGTCGACAGCTTCAAGGACGTCGGCCAGATCATCGGCCGCTCGCTGGCGACCGACGCCACGACCTTCGCGGCCGAGCGCGACGACCTGGCCACCCGGGTCCGGGCGATCGCCGATCAGTACCCGCTCTACGCCGAGCTGGGCTAGCCCCGACGGGCGCGGCGGTTCGTCCGCGCCGCCCCGTCCCGGACCTGGGGCGGGGCGCGGGCCGGTTCCGGTGACGGAGTTGTCTAGGCTTGCGAGCGGATGAACTGGCGCGAGCCCTTCGTCGCGCTGCTGATCGCCTTCGCGGTCGCGGCCGTCCTGACGCCCGTGGTCGCCCGCTTCGCCCGGGTGGCCGGTGCCGTCGACCAACCCCGCGGGCGAGGGCTCGCGGCCGGCGGCACCCCGCTGCTCGGTGGGATCGCGATCTTCGTCGCGGTCGTCGTGGCGGTGCTCGTGACGATCCCGGACGGCCTCGGTGCCTTCCAGGGGCCGCACGACCGGCTCCAGGCGATCCTGCTCGGCGCCCTGGCGATCACCGCCGTCGGCGCGATCGACGACCGCTTCGACCTGCCGTGGTTGGCGAAGCTGGCCGGGCAGGCCGCCGCCGCGTGGATCCCGGTGTCGCAGGGCGTGGTGGTGGCCAACATCACCTTCCCCTGGCTGGGCGCCGTCCAGTTCGGAGCGCTCAGCGAGCCGCTGACGATCCTCGCCTTCGTGGTGCTGATGAACGTCGTGAACTTCTCCGACGGGATCGACGGGCTGGCGGGCGGCGTCAGCATGATCGCGGCGATCGCGATGGGGATCGTCGCCTGGGACCTGGGCGTCAACACCCAGCACGCCTCGTTGCTGGCGGGGGCGACCGCGGGCGCCGCGCTCGGCTTCCTCGTCCACAACTTCCACCCGGCGCGGGTCTTCATGGGGGACACCGGCGCGCTGCTGCTCGGCTACCTGTTGGCGGCGATCGCGGTCGAGGGCTCGGTCAAGACCAACGCGGTGCTCGCGCTCGTGGTGCCGTTCGTGGTCCTTGCGCTGCCGATGCTCGACACGACGTTCGTGGTGCTCAAGCGGTTGAAGGCCGGTACGCCGATCTACAGCGCGGACCAGAACCACTTCCACCACCGGTTGACCCGGATCGGCTTCAGCCCCCGGCGGACCGTGCTCTACCTCTACGTCTGGGCGGGGACGCTGGCGAGCGTTGCGGTCGCGCTGCGGTTCGTGCCCTACAGCGACGACCGCGGGAACTTCGACCTGGCCTGGACGAGCGTGATCGTGCTGATCGTGCTGGCGGCGCTCGCGCTCAGCTTCTACCTCGTGGTCGTGCTGGAGATCGTCAAGCTGCGGGGCCTCGACACCGCGCGGCTGCGGCGGATCCGCCCGGACGCCACCGAGCAGGAGATCGATGCGGACGTGGCGCACCTGCTGGAGACGGGCGAGTTCGACGCGGTCACCGGATCGTGGGCGGTCGCCCCGGGCGACCGCGAGCGGCCGGACTGACGACCGCGGTCGGACGCGCCGGGACGGGTCCGAGCGAGCGCGAACGCGCTATACCTTGCGGCGTGAAGCAATGGATCTGCGAGCCGTGCGGTTTCATCTACGACCCCGAAGAGGGCGATCCGGACGGCGGAATCCCCGCGGGGACGGCGTTCGAGGACATCCCCGAGGGCTGGTGCTGCCCGGTCTGCGGAGCGCGCAAGAGCGACTTCGTTCCGCTCGACTAGCAGCGCGCTGAAGCACGTACCCGCCGGCTCGGCCGTCGGCGGGGCCGCGGTCTGAATTTGGTTGCTGCGTGCAAGTCGAACGGCAGGCGCGCCCTGGCGAGAGAACGTGGCGCGTAGACGCTTTGTGCGTCTCGTCACGAGGGCAAATGCAGACCGACACGAGGCCTCGTGCAGGCTGCCGCAAGGGCGGGGATCATCCGTAGCAAAGGGCGATCGCAACCCAGTGGCCACCGCGCATTCCGCCTCCAGTTCGGATAGTCTCAACGGCCCGTCAGGTGTTCGGCACGCCGAGCGTGACGCCGCGTAAGGCTCTCACGGCACCTGATGGTTCGATCGATGCCCTCGCACGACCGCCGCCACCGTCCCTCCGATGCCGCCCTCGCCGCCACCTGCTCAAGGTCTTGGCGCGGGCGCGATGCTGATCGCCACGATTCTGCTGTTCGCAGCGATCGGGTTCGGGATCGGCACGCTGCTCGACGCGGCTCTCGCGTTGGCGCTGGCCGGTGCGGCGATCGGGTTCGTCGGCGGGATGTTGCTGGTGATCCGATCCTTTCGGCAGCGGTGACGCTCTCGTGAAGCCCCTGTTGCGCAACGCGGACCTGCTGGTCCTCTTCGTCGCCCTCCCGGTCTTCCTGGTCGCCGACATCTCGCTGTGGGCGTGGGTCGCGGTCGCGGTGGCGTGGATCGCCCAGCGCGTCGTCAACAACATCCTCGTGCGCCGTGCCCAGAAGGACGGCGCCGACGTCGGTCGCGAGATGAACTTCGTGGCCGTCGGCGTGGTCTCCCGGGCCTGGCTCCCGGGGATCGCGGCTCTGCTCGTCGGTCTGCTGACGGAACGGGAGGTCGGCCTCGCGGCCGTCATCCTCGCGATCGCCGTCTTCACCATCCACTTCATCACCAGCCTGGTGTTGCGCGCGAGCTCGGCTCCCGCGTCGCCCAGGACCACGGTCCAGTACCCCACGGAGGGGCAATCGTGAAGCTGCGCCACCGCGCCTTGATGGCCGCCACACCGTTCGCCGTCGCACTAGCGACGCCCGGCCTGGCGGCTGCCGCCGAGGAGTTCAAGCCCGACTCCGAGTTCGACATCAGCGAGCCGCTGATCGGGCCGTCGTTCGAGCTCTTCGGCATCGACCTGTCGCTCAACAAGGCCGTCCTGTACGTCATCCTGGCGGGCATCCTGACCGTCGGCACGCTGGTGCTGATCGCCCGCAAGATGCAGGCGAGCCCGACGGGTCGCGCCCAGACGGTGGTCGAGTGGGCCTACGAGTTCGTCGACTCGACGATCGTCAACGACAACGTGAAGGACCGGAAGACCGCGCTGAAGTGGTTCCCCTTCATCGCCACGCTCTTCTTCTTCATCTGGTTCTCGAACATCCTCGGCTACCTGCCGCTGCCGACGAACACGCATCACCCGTTCGAGGTCGCCGGCGTCGAGGTCCCGCAGTTCGCGTTGTTCGCCGCGACCGCCAACATCAGCATGCCGCTGATCCTCGCGCTGGTCGTCTGGATCTCGTACAACGTCGTCGGCATCCGCAAGCACGGCCCGATCGGCTACGTCAAGAGCCTGGTCCCGAGCGGCCTGCCCTGGTGGATCCTCCCGCTGATGTACCCGATCGAGATCCTCTCGCACTTCGTGCGCCTGATCTCGCTCTCGCTGCGTCTCTACGCCAACATCCTGGCGGGCCACCTGCTGATCCTGTTCATGGCCGGCGGACTCGTCGTCCTGCTGGAGCCGGGGATCGCCGCGGCCGGCGTGCTGGGTCTGCTGACCGCGGCCGTCGCCGTCATCTTCTTCCTCTTCGAGCTGACCCTGGTGAGCGCGCTCCAGGCATTCATCTTCAGCACACTTACCGCGATCTACATCGGCGGCGCCGTCGCCGAGGAGCACTAAGGAGCAACCGTGTCTGATCTTTCCATCATCTCCCTCCTGGCCCAGGCCGACGCCGACAGCCTGGCCGCGACGGCCGAGACCGCTGGTCGCGCGATCGGCCTCGGCCTCGGCACCGGCCTCGCCGCCCTCGGTACCGGCATCGGCGTCGGTTTCATCTTCGGCAAGACGATCGAGGCCATCTCGCGTCAGCCCGACCTGGCCGGCGAGCTGCAGGGCCGTATGTTCCTCGGCTTCGCCCTGACCGAGGCGACCGTGTTCTACGGCTTCGTCGCGGGTCTGATCGCCTTCTTCGTCTAGCCCGATGCTGGCGACGTTGACCACCACCACCGAGGCGCTCGTCCTGGCGGCGTCCGCGTCCGACGAGGGACTGAACCCGCTCGTCAAGCCCTCGCCGGGCCTGATGATCTGGGTTCTCCTGGTCTTCGTCGTCTCGCTGATCGTCCTCAAGAAGTACGCCTGGCCGCCGATCACCGAGATCATCGACAAGCGCCAGCGCTCGATCGAAGAGCAGATCGCTGCGTCGGAGGCCGCCAAGGCCGAGTCCGAGCGGCTCGTGCAGGAGTACCGCGATCAGCTCGCCTCGGCCCGTGCCGAGAGCGACGAGATCGTCGGCCGTGCCCGCCGTTCCGGTGAGCAGGTCGAGCGCGAGGCCGTCGAGCAGGCTCGACAGACCCGCGAGGATCTGCTGGCGCAGGCGCGCAAGGACATCGAGGCCGAGACCCGTCGCGCCGTCGACGAGCTTCGCACCGAGGTGGCCGCCCTGACCGTCGAGGCGACGGCCAAGGTCACCCGCAAGACGCTCACCGAGGCCGACCAGCAGCGCCTGCTGGACGAGGCCCTGAGCGAGATCGACTTCTCCAAGCTGTCCGGGCAGGGCAGCCGGTAGCCCATGGACGACCTCGCTCACGTCTACGCCCGCTCGCTGTTCGCGGTTGCCCAGGACCAGGGCAAGCTCGACGCGGTCGCGCAGCAGCTGGGACAGATCGACGAGGCCCTCGCGGCCTCGGACGACCTGCGGCTGTTCTTCTTCTCGCCGTACTTCTCGAGTGCGGAGAAGCGCGAAGCCCTGCCGCGGCTGTTCGTCGACGCCGAGCCGGCGATCGCGAACCTGCTCGACCTGCTGGTCGAGAACCACCGCCTGCCGGTGGTTCCGCGTCTGCGCCGGGCGTTCGACGAGCTGTTCCGCGAGGAACGCAAGTTGCTGCCCGTCTCGATCACCAGCGCGGTCGCGCTGGACGAGCAGGCCGCCCAGCGCATCGCCGACGAAATTGGTCGTCGGACCGGTCGCACCATCGAGTTGACCCAGCAGGTCGACTCCGAGCTCATCGGGGGGCTGACGCTGCGCGTCGGCAACCAGATCCTCGACGCATCCATCCGTAACCGCCTCGAGTCGCTCCGCCGCACGGTCGCGGCCGGCTGACCCTTCCGCTCAAGGACCAGAACTCCATGCAGATCAAGCCCGACGAGATCACCAGCATCCTCAAGAGCCGCATCGCGGGCCTGGACGCCGGCGCGTCCGAGCTCACGGAGGTCGGCACCGTCCTGTCCGTCGCCGACGGCATCGCGCGGATCCACGGCCTCGACAACGCGGTATCGCTCGAGCGCCTCGAGTTCCCGCACGGCGTCACCGGTCTCGCCCTGAACCTCGACTCCGACAACGTCGGCGCCGTGCTCTTCGGCGACTGGCAGAAGATCGTCGAGGGCGACACGGTCAAGCGCAGCGGCAAGCTGCTCGAGATCCCCGTCGGCGACGCCCTGCTCGGCCGCATCGTCTCGCCGCTCGGCGTGCCGCTCGACGGCAAGGGCCCGGTCGAGACGACCGAGGTCCGCCCGCTCGAGTTCAAGGCCCCGGGCATCATCGCCCGTCAGCCCGTCGCCGAGCCGCTGCAGACCGGCATCAAGGCGATCGACGCGATGATCCCGGTCGGTCGTGGCCAGCGCGAGCTGATCATCGGCGACCGCCAGACCGGCAAGACGTCGATCGCGATCGACACGATCATCAACAACAAGGACTCGGGCGTCGTCTCGGTCTACGTTGCCATCGGTCAGCGGATGTCGACGGTCGTGCAGCTCGCGCAGACGCTGGCCGAGGCCGGCGCGCTCGACTCGACGATCATCGTCGCCGCGTCCGCCGACGAGGCCGCGCCGATCAAGTACATCGCCCCGTACGCCGGTGCCGCGATGGCCGAGTACTTCCTGTACAAGGGCGGCCACACCCTGGTGGTCTACGACGACCTGACGAAGCACGCGTTCGCGTACCGCCAGATGTCGCTGCTGCTGCGCCGCCCGCCGGGCCGCGAGGCGTACCCGGGTGACGTCTTCTACCTGCACTCGCGCCTGCTCGAGCGTGCGGTCAAGCTGTCGGACGCCCTCGGTGGCGGTTCGATGACCGCGCTGCCGATCATCGAGACGCAGGCCGGCGACGTGTCCGCCTACATCCCGACCAACGTGATCTCGATCACCGACGGTCAGATCTTCCTCGAGCCGAAGCTGTTCTACTCGGGGGTTCGCCCGGCGATCAACGTCGGCATCTCGGTCTCCCGCGTCGGTTCGTCCGCGCAGACGAAGCCGATGAAGAAGGTCCAGGGCGGCCTCAAGCTGGCGCTGTCGCAGTTCCGTGACCTCGAGGCCTTCGCGCAGTTCGGCTCGGACCTCGACGCCGACACGCGCAAGACGCTCGACCGTGGTGCCCGTCTGGTCAAGACGCTGAACCAGGGCGAGCGCTCGCCGATCGCCGTGCAGGACCAGGTCCTGCAGATCTTCGCGGCGACCAACGGCTACCTCGACCGGATCACGGTCGACCGTGCCGAGGAGTACCTCGAGCGTCTGATCGAGACCGCGCACTCCGAGATCGGCAGCACGCGCGACAAGATCGCCGCGGGCGACTGGTCGGACGAGACCGTGGCCGCCGTTGACGCGTTCGTCGCGAAGTTCACCAAGGAGGACTTCGGCTACGAGCTCGACGAAGACGGCGAGCTGCTCGAGCAGGGCACGGCGGCGGTCTGATGATCGGTCGGCCGGGGACGGAAGGGAGCTGAGTCATGGCGCAGAGCGACGTCAAGGCACGGATCGCATCCGTCCAGAACATCCGCAAGATCACGCGGGCCATGGAAATGGTCTCCGCGTCGCGTCTGCGCAAGGCGGAGCAGCGTGCCGCATCGCTGCGTCCGTACGCGGACGCCGTGCGTCGCATGACGAGCCAGGCCGCTGCGGCGGCCGGCTCGGGCGAGCTGCAGGCGCAGCCCGTCCTGCAGACGCACGACCAGGAGAAGGTCGTCGGCATCGTCCTGGTGACCGCCGACCGCGGCCTCGCCGGGGCGTTCAACTCGCAGATCCTGCGGGCGGGACTCTCGCGGGCCGCCGAGCTCGAGACGCAGGGCGTCGAGACCCGGTTCTACGTGACCGGTCGTCGCGGCGACGCGGCGCTGAACTTCCGCGGCAAGCCGATCGAGGGCTCGTACACCGGCTTCACGGACGCGCCGCGGCACGACCACGCCGCGCGTATCGGTGAGGATCTGGTCGGCGCCTACGTCGACAACCGCGTCGACCGCGTCGAGATGATCTACAACGGCTACGTGTCGCCGCTGGTCCAGGAAGTGCGTCGCGAGACGCTGCTCCCGTTGGCCGCCGCCGCGATCACCGAGACCGAGGGCGAGGGCGACGTCGATCCGGCCGAGGCCGAGACCTCGGGGCCGAAGTCGCTCGTCGAGTACGAGCCGGGTCCGGCCGAGATCCTCGCGGAGCTCGTTCCGGAGTTCGTCGAGATCTCGCTGCTCCGGGCGCTGCTCGAGTCGGCCGCGTCCGAGCACGGCGCGCGCATGACCGCGATGCGCAGCGCGTCGGACAACGCCGGAGACGTGATCGAGAGCCTGACGCTGGCCATGAACCGGGCCCGCCAGGCGGACATCACGCAGGAGATCATGGAAGTCGTAGCGGGTGCGGAGGCGTTGAACTGATGCCGAGCCCCCAGAAGCAGCAGCAGTACCGCCCGTCCGCGCACGAGAAGAGGATCTGATGGAAGCAACCGCAACCGCAACCGGACGGATCGAGTCCGTCCAGGGCGTCGTCGTCGAGGCGTCTTTCCCCGACGGCCGCCTCCCGCAGCTCAACAACGCGATCGAGACCACGCTCAGCGATGGCACGACGCTGGTCTTCGAGGTGCAGCAGCACCTCGGTGACGACCGCGTCCGCGCCGTCGCCATGGACGCCACCGACGGCCTGGCCCGGGGGGCTGAGGTCCGCGACTCCGGCGGTCCGATCAGCGTTCCCGTCGGCAACGTCACGCTCGGCCGGATCTTCAACGTCCTCGGCGAGACGATCGACGAGGGCCCGGAGCTCGGCGAGCACGAGACGTGGGGCATCCACCGTCCCGCGCCGAAGGTCGAGGACCTGACGCCGTCGACCGAGATGTTCGAGACCGGCATCAAGGTCATCGACCTGCTGGCCCCGTACTCCAAGGGCGGCAAGGTCGGCCTGTTCGGCGGCGCCGGCGTCGGCAAGACGGTGCTGATCCAGGAGCTGATCAACAACCTGGCGCAGGAGCACGGCGGTCTGTCCGCGTTCTGCGGCGTCGGGGAGCGCTCCCGTGAGGGCACCGACCTGTACCTGGAGATGCAGGAGTCGGGCGTCATCGACAAGACGATGCTCGTCTTCGGCCAGATGAACGAGCCCCCCGGAGCCCGCATGCGCGTGGCCCTGACGGGTCTGACGATGGCGGAGTACTTCCGTGAGCAGGGCGGCCAGGACGTGCTGCTCTTCATCGACAACATCTTCCGCTTCGTCCAGGCCGGCTCCGAGGTCTCGGCGCTGCTCGGTCGCATGCCGTCGCAGGTCGGCTACCAGCCGACCCTCGAGTCGGAGATGGGCCAGCTCCAGGAGCGGATCACCTCGACCCGCCAGGGCTCGGTCACGTCGGTGCAGGCCGTCTACGTCCCCGCGGACGACCTGACCGACCCGGCGCCGGCCTCGGTGTTCGCCCACCTCAACGCGCAGACGGTTCTGAGCCGCGCGATCTCCGAGAAGGGCATCTACCCGGCCGTCGACCCGCTCGAGTCGACGTCGACGATCCTCAAGCCCGAGGTCGTCGGCCAGGAGCACTACGACGTCGCCAACCGGGTGAAGGAGATCCTCCAGCGCTACAAGGAGCTGCAGGACATCATCGCCATCCTCGGTATCGACGAGCTCGGCGAGGAGGACAAGATCCTCGTGCAGCGTGCCCGTAAGGTCGAGCGCTTCCTGTCGCAGCCGTTCCACGTCGCCGAGCAGTTCACCGGTGCCCCGGGCCAGTACGTGCCGATCGCCGAGACGGTGCGCTCCTTCAAGGAGCTCATCGAGGGCCAGCACGACGACCTGCCCGAGTCGGCCTTCCTCCTGAAGGGCTCGATCGACCAGGTCGTCGAGGCCTCCAAGAAGGGCTGATCCTCGTGGCGCACACCCCGTTCCGAACCGATGTCCTGACCCCCACCGGCGAGCTGTTCGCCGGTGAGGTGCAGCAGATCTCGACGCGCACGGTCGACGGCGAGATCGGCATCCTCGCGGGTCACCAGCCGCTGCTCGGGCGGCTCGAGCCGGCGGAGCTGCGCCTGACCCTTCCGGGCGAGGGCGCGGAGGTCAAGCGCTTCGTCCAGACCGGGGGATACATCCAGGTCGCGCAGGACGGCAACGCCCTGCTGCTGGTCGACGATGCGTACCCGGTCGAGAAGTACGACCGCTCCGCCGCCGAAGCGCAGCAGCGCGAGGCCGACGAGCGCGTCGAGAAGGCCGAGAAGGGCACCGAGGCCCACCGCCTCGCGACCCTGGCCAAGCGTCGCGCCGACGCGCTCGTGCGTCTCGGCGACAAGCTGCAGCAGCACTAGGGAGTCGCCGCCCCGCCCGCGTGGCGGGCCGGCGGTACCCGAGAACGACGAAGGGCCCCGATCGCGCTGATCGGGGCCCTTCGTCGTTCGGGCGGCGCTGTCGCGACGGCCGGAGCGGCGGCGCCGCTCCGGCCGCGCGATGCGCGGGTCCTAGAAGGCGTTGCCGTTCGCGTTGTAGAACATCACCAGGAACGCCCCGACCGCGGTGATCACGGCGCCGACGGCGAACGCGACCGTGCTCGGCACGAGGGAGATGGTGGTCGGCTGCTTCTTGTCGTCGGTGCTCATCGGGACGGCCTCGGTCGAAGATCGATTTCGCGCGTATGTTCTCACGCGCGGGGTCGAGGAGGGGTCGAGCGTGGACGGCGGATGTCCTGCGACGAAGGAGTCTGACCCAGTCCCTATCCTTCTCCGTATGGACGAACGGCTGCTCACGGAGCGGCTGGTCGGGTACGACACCTCCCAGCCGGACGGATTGCGCGCCGCGGGAGGATTCGTCAAGGGCTGGCTGGAGTCACACGGGATCGATGCCGTACAGCACGATCACGATGGGCTCCCCGTGCTCCTGGCGACGGTCGGGCCCGACCGCCCCGGGGTACCCACCGTGGTCTTCCACGGGCACCTCGACGTGGTTCCCGCCTCGCACGACGAGCAGTTCGTCGCCGTGATCGACGGAGATCGGCTCTACGGCCGCGGCACGTACGACATGAAGGGCGGGCTGGCGGCGATGATGTGCGCCTTCCGCGACCTGGCCGTCGGGGTGGGCGGGGCTCTTGATCCAGAGCAGGGCGTCAGCGCGCTGCCCGCGCACCCCGCCGACCAGGCGCTCGACGACGTGCGGGTCAAGCTCGTGATCGTGCCGGACGAGGAGAGCGAGCAGGTCGACCGTCGCTCGACCGAGACCTTCGTCAAGGCCGGCGAGCTGGACGGCGACTTCGCGATCACCGGCGAGCCGACCGAGCTGCAGATCGGGGTCCAGGCCAAGGGCGTGCTCGCGGTCCGCGCGGTCGTCCACGGGACCAGCGCGCACGGCTCGACCCCGTGGATCGGCGACAACGCGATCCACAAGGCGATCGGCGCCTTCCGGCGGATCGAGAGCCTGCCGTTCAGCCGGCAGAGCAGCGAGCTCTACGACCGCCCGTCGATCAACCTCGCGCGGATCGCCGGGGGAGACGCCTTCAACATGGTCCCCGACCGTTGCGAGATCACGGTCGACATCCGCTACGTGCCCGGTCAGGACCCCGAGGAGATCCTCCGCCAGATCGGCGAGATCCCCGACCTCGAGGTGCAGCGGGTCTTCCGGCGTGCGCCGGCGATCGTCTCGCGGCGCAACCCGTTCGTCGAGGTCCTGCAGGCCGCCGCCAGCGTGACCGGCGAGGGCGTCGGCCTGACGGTGGGCCGCGACGGCGCGTCGGACGCGATCGCCTTCCTCGACGCGGGGATCCCGGCGGTCGAGTTCGGTCCCAGCGGCAACGGCCATCACGGTCCCGAGGAGTGGGTCTCGATCAGCTCGCTGGCGCAGTACCGCCGTGCCTTGGTCTCGTTCGTACGGTCGATCCCGGGGACGTCCGGGTGTACCGGCGCACCGTCGGTCGCCACTGGGGAGGATCTGATCCGATGAGCAGTCAGCTTCCGACCAACCCGCGGGCGCCGCGGCCCGGGGTGCGCTTCGCGATGCGCATGCTGCTGGCCGGTCTGATCGTCGTGCTGGCCGGGGCCGTGACGGTCACCGCGGCGATCCGCAACGAAGCCAAGGACATCGTCGACATCATCAAGGAGGAGTCGCAGGTCGACGACGCGACGGTCAACGCGCTCGACGACGTCGAGTCCGGCAAGCCGCAGACGCTGCTGCTCGTCGGCGACGACTACCGCGCGTCGGAGGGCGAGGCGGGCGGTCAGCGCTCGGACACGATGATCCTGCTGCGTCTCGACCCGGACTCGAAGGCGACGACGATGCTCTCGCTGCCGCGC
>JBAZOW010000106.1:0-11501 GCA_041648495.1 Patulibacter sp. | reverse complement strand
CGGTCCTGGTCGGGCTGCTGGCGCTGCTGGTGCTCGGCGTCGGCGAGTCGATCGCCCCGCTGCCCGCCGCCGCCCGCGAGCTGCGGGGAACGGCCGCCGCCGTCGACCGCGTCTCGGCGTTGCTGGCGGAGCAGCCGTCCCCCTCGGACGCGGCTTCCGGTGGTGCCGCAGCGATCCCCGAAGCCGTTCCGTCGTCCCCCTCATCAGGATCCGGCGCCGCCGTCCCGGACGCCGCCTCCGGCACACCCGGCCTGAGCCTCGACGGCGTCTCGGTCGACCGTGGCGGGCGTCCGGTGCTGCGCGACGTCGCCCTGACGATCCGCCCCGGCGAGCGGGTCGCCCTGGTCGGCCCGAGCGGGGCCGGCAAGAGCACGGTCGGCGAGCTCGTGGTCGGGTTCCTGCCGCCCGCCGACGTCCGCGGGACGGCGACCCTCAACGGCACGCCGCTGGCCGCGCTCGACGGCGTCGCGCTGCGCGAGCGCGTGCTGCTCGTCCCCCAGGATCCCTACGTCTTCGACGCCGACGTCGCCGCCAACCTGCGGCTGGCCCGTCCCGACGCAGACGACGACCAACTCGTCGCCGCGCTGCGCGCGGTCGGAGCCGGACCGTGGTTCGACGGGCTGACCGAGGGCCTCGCCACCCGCGTCGGCGAGCGCGGGAGGTCGCTGTCGGGCGGCGAGCGTCAGCGGCTCGGGCTCGCGCGGGTCTGGTTGCGCTGCGTCGCCGACGATCCCTCCGCTCCCGGCGACCTCGGTCACGACGACCGTGCCGACACCGGCCCCGAGCCCCACCCGACCCGGTTCCTCGTGCTCGACGAGCCGGTCAGCCACCTGCCGCCGGCCGACGGACGCGCGGTGCTCGCCGCCCTGCTCGCCGCCGCTCCCGGGGCGGGCGCGCTGCTGATCGCCCACCGCCCCGAGGAAGCGGCGCTCGCCGACCGCACGGTGCGACTCGCCGCGGACGGCCGCCTGCACGGCTGAGGGGCGCCGGGCGAGCGCACCCCGCAGCCGCTTCGGACGGGCCGGCGGAAGGTCCACCGAAAAGAAATTCGCGATCGGTGTTTGCCGGCCGCCCCGAGTGGGTTAGTGCAGGGTGCGCCGCCGATCGAGACGCACCGGAGCAGCACCGTGGGACGCGGCATCCGCGTCGGTACGGGCTCCAATCGTTTCGATCCGGGCGCACCAACGTGATTGATCACGGCGAAGTCGCCTGCGTCCGAAGACGGATGCACGTGACGCACGTCGTCGTTCGCAAGACCCGAAAGCAGGGGATTCCCGTGGCGGAGGAAGCAACCATCCAGGAGCACCGCGATCTGCAGCTCCTGCGGAGCTATCGGACCCGAGGCGACCGCAAGGCGTACGACGAGTTCGTCCGGCGGTTCACGCCGTTCGTCCGCTCGACGGCCCGCAAGTACACGGGCCGGGGCGAGGAGATGGAGGACCTGGTGCAGGTCGGCATGCTCGGCCTGGTCAAGGCGATCGAGGGCTTCGACTTCTCGCGCCGCGGACGCTTCATCTCGTACGCGGGTCCGACGATCTCCGGGGAGATCAAGCGACACTTCCGCGATCACCTCTGGGCGGTCCACGTGCCGCGGTCGATGCAGGAGCTGCAAGCCCGGATGACCGCCGAGGAGGAGCGGATCGAGCGCCAGGGCGGCACGCCGACCACGGCGACGCTCGCCGAGCGCCTGGGCGTCGACGAGCCCGAGATCCGCCGGGCGCGGGTCGCGGCGCGGGCCTTCCGCGCGAAGTCGCTCGACCGGCGGATCGGCGACGACAGCGTCGACCTGCCCGAGGCCGCGGCGGTCGACGGCGAGTACGCACGGGTCGAGGACGCGACGATGCTCGACGAGGCGATGACCGTGCTCAGCGAGCGCGAGCGCGCGATCGTGCGGATGCGCTACGCCGAGGGGCTGCTGCAGCGCGAGATCGCCGCGAAGCTCTCGGTCTCGCAGATGCAGGTCTCGCGGGTGCTCGCCCGCGCCACCCGCAAGATGCGCGAATACCTGGTGCCCGCGCCGTCGGCGCTGCTGTCCTGAGGCCTCGGTTCCGCCCGACGGGTGGAACGGACCCCAACGCCGCGCCCCGGCCATCGACGCCGGGGCGACCTGCCTCCGCCGCCGCCCTCAGTCGTTGAGCCGGGCGCGGTCCGACGTCTGCATCCGCGGGTCCGACGTCTCGATCCGGGCGATCTCCGCGGCCGCGCGGATCCGCACCGCGGTCGCCGTCACCTCCAGATCGCCGAGGATCTCGCGCAGCGCCGCCCCCACGGTGGTCTCGAAGACCGCGAGCGTGTCCTCGTCGGCGCCGCTCTGAGCGATCAGCAACGACCGCGGACCCCAGCGCCCGACGCGGGCCGGAGCCGGGAAGAGCTCGCTCAGCGTCGCCGCCGCGTTGACCAGCTCGTCGTCGCCGAGGGCGACCGCGGGGCGACCGGGAACGGCCAGACCGACCATGATCGCGGAGACGTCCTGGCCCTCTTCCAGCATCTGCCGCAGGTGCTGCTCGAGCGCCGCGCGGTTGGCCAGGCCCGTCGCCCGGTCGTGCGTCGCGTGGAGCTCCAACGTGCGCTCGGCCGTGCGCTGCGCGGTGATGTCGGTGTGGGTGACGATCGCGCTGATCCCGGGCAGCTGGGCGCGGGTGACCGTCAATCGGAACCACCGCAGCTCGTCCGGAGCGTGGCAGTCGTACTCGGTCTCGAAGTCGCGGCGACGGCCCGTCAGCACGTCGCGCACGCCCGCGGAGACCGGATCGGGGATCCCGGCCTCCACCGCGGGCGCGGAGCTGGCCTCGACGTAGTCCACGCCGACCCAGTCGGTGCTCTCGCCGCCGTTGTCCAGCGCGAACCGCTGCCACGCCACGTTGGCGTGCACGATCCGCCCGTCCGGCGACAGCAGCACGACGTGGTCGGCGATCACGTCGAGCGCCAGCACCAGGCCGGCGAGCAGCGACTGCAGCGGTTCGGGTTCGCGCTTCATGGAGCAGGCACGGAGGGGTCGTCGCTGGACGGGGCGGGCATCGGACCGACGTCGATCTGGTCGCGCATCTGTTGCAGCGAGCGGTTGAGGATGCGGGAAATCTGCATTTGGGAGGTGCCGATGTGGTCGCCGATCTCGCGTTGCAGCGCTTCGTCGAAGTACCGGAGTCGCACGACTTCACGGTCGCGCGGCTCCAGTACGGACATCGCGCGGTCGATCTCGTCGTGGTCCTCGACCTGTGCATACCCGCTTTCCTCGCGGCCCAGACGTTCGGCCACCGTACCGCCGTCGTCGCCGACCCGGAAGTCGATCGACTCGGTCTGCAGCGCGAACCCGTTGGCCTCGGCGTCACGCAGCTCGGACAGCTCGATCCCGAGCAGCGACGCCAGCTGCTCGTCGTTCGCGGTCGGGTGCTCGCGGCGGGCCTCCCGCAGCCGCGCCCACAGCTCCTTGCCCGAGCGGGGGACCTTCATCGCCCACCCGTGGTCGCGCAGGTGACGCTTGATCTCGCCGTCGATCGTCGGCCGGGCGAACGCGCCGAACCCCGCGCCGTTCTGGGGCTCGTAGCGCTCGATCGCCTTGACCAGCCCGAGCAGCGCGACCTGCATCACGTCGTCGAGCGGCTCGCCGCCCTGGGCGTAGCGGAGCGCGATCGAGCGGACCAGCGGGCGAAACCGGTCGACGAGCTTCTCCAGCCGACGACGGTCGTGCGTGGCGCGGTAGAGCCGGATCAGCGCGACGTCCATGGCGTCACGCGATGCGGAGCTCTCCGACGAAGAGGATCCAGCGGGCATTCAGGTCGCGTCGGCCCGGACGAAGCGGTGGTCGTTCAAGGCTGTGGCTCGGGCACGCGTCCTGCGGGGGCTTCGGCGGAGGATGCTGCGCCGGCGATCGTGCCGCGCGGCGCGCTCCGGCCGAAGAACTGCTGGCCTCCTACCCGGGACTGACCGGGTGAAACATAAATCCTACGAGCGTCGGGGCTCGTGCGCGCCATACCCCGACGATCCCGGCCGGGACGGCGCCGCGAACCACCGCCGGAAGGTCATAGTCTTCCGCGCCTATGACCGTCACCGTCGTCGGATCCATCGCCTTTGATGGCGTCGAAACCCCGTCCGGAAAGCGCGACCGCATCCACGGCGGCGCCGCCTTCCACTTCGCCCAGGCCGCGTCGTTCTACACCGACGTCCGCGTCGTCGGTCCGGTCGGCGACGACTACAGCGACGAGGACGTCGCGTTGCTCGGCACCCGCGGCACCAACACCGACGACGTCGAGCGCGTCGCCGGCGGCAAGACCTTCTTCTGGCAGGGCAAGTACCACGACGACCTCAACTCGCGCGACACCATCGTCACCGAGCTGAACGTCTTCGAGAGCTTCGAGCCGAAGCTCTCGGCCGAGAGCCAGGCCTCGGACGTGCTGTTCCTCGCCAACATCGTCCCCGCCCTGCAGCGCGCGGTGCGGGCCCAGTGCCAGGCCGCCAAGTGGGTCGCCCTGGACTCGATGGACCTGTGGATCGACATCGCCCGTGACGACCTGGTCGCCGCGATCGGCGAGATCGACTGCCTGATCCTCAACGACGGCGAGCTGCAGCAGCTGACCGGCGCCCGGACGGTCTACTCCGCGGCGCAGGCGATCCTGGCGTGGGACGACGCGCCGTCGGCGATCATCGCCAAGCTCGGCAGCTACGGCGCGACCGTCTACACCAAGGACGGCGGGTTCACGGTCCCGGTCTTTCCCCTCGACTCCGTCGTCGACCCGACCGGCGCCGGGGACACCTTCGCCGGCGGCGTGGTCGGCTACGTCGCCGCCCGCCTGGCGGCCGAGCCCGAGCTGGTCGTCGATCGCGACGTGCTCGCCGCCGCCCTGCTGCACGGCACCGCGACCGCGTCGCACAACGTCGAGGCCTTCGGCGCCGAGAAGCTCTACGAGCTGCCCGGCAGCGCCGTCCAGGAGCGCGTCGACCGGCTGGTCGAGCTGACGCGCGTCCCCGACGCGGCAATCGCGCTGCGCGCGTAGCTCTGCGGTCCGGCTAGCGGCGCAGGTCGACCGGGGTTCCGGCCGGCACGCGCTGCGCCAGGAACCGCACGTCCGCGTTGGTCACCCGCACGCAGCCGTGCGAGCGGGCGCTGCCCAGCGGATCGAGCAGGCTCGCCCCCGCGCGGCCGTGGATCGCGGCCCGGCCCGGTCCGCCGCCGTAGTTCTCCAGCACCTGCGAATGCGCGGTCAGGGCGAGCACCCAGGGGCCGAGGAACGCCGTCGGTTCCGGCTGGCGGTTGATCTCGTAGATCGCTGCCAACGTGTGGGGCGTCGGGGTCCGCGGCGCCCCGATCACCGCGCGGAAGCGCCGCACCCGCTGACCGTCGCGATAGACGGTGACCCGCCGCAACCGCGTCGAGACGTCGATCCAGTAGCGGGTGGTGCCGAGCACGACGTGGTCGCGCCGGACCCACGCCGTGCGGCCGTTCGGTCGGCTGCCGAGCAGCAGCTGGACCCACTTGACGCCGGCCCGCTCGGCCCCGCGCAGCACCAGCAGGGTCTGGTTCTGGCCCGACCAGGCGGTCTCGGTCCCGACGCGGACCATTCCCCGCGTCGACGCCAGGCGCGCGCGGCCGTAGCCGGCCACGACGACCCGGGCGACGGTCGCCCCGCGCTGCTTCGCGGGCGCGGCGACCGGCCAGAGCGGGTCGGCGTCGGTCTCCGTACCGACGTCGTCGCCCCCCGGGTCCTCGATCGCCCCGGCGCTCGCCGCCTCGCCCCCCACGTCGCCGGACGCGGCGAGCGCCGGTCGGGCGGTCGCGAGACCGACCACGAGCAAGAGCAGGACGAACAGGACCGGGGACGACCAGCGGACCGAGGAGGGCGAGGATGCGGGGGACGAGGGAAGCATGGGGCGTAGTGCGCGGGCCGGGGTCGCGGGGCAGGCCGGGAGCTGACGTTACGGAATCCGGCGTTCCGATCCGCCGGCTCGCGTCAGCGTGCGGACGACGATCCGCAGGTCGGCACGTCGCCCGGCGCGCAACGTCATGACCCAGCAGACCCGATCGTCCCGCATCTCGAATCCACGGGTGGCCGTGACGAAGCGCAACCCCCGGGGCAGCGGCTCGCAGACCTCGACGTTCCGGACGGTCCGCGGCTCGCGATTCGTCACGCTGGTCCGGTAGGTCACGCGCCGGCCGCGGCGCTCGAGGGCTGCGATCTCCGCGTCGGTCACGCGGTACGACGAGATGCGCTCGCCGTCCGGGGCCGGCAGAGCAGCAGGGGCCCCGGCGGGCGCGGGGGCCGTCTCGACCGCGCCGGCCACCGCCGAAGCGCCGAACGTGCCGAGCAGCGCCACGAGCACGGCGGCGGTGCGGGCTAGGCGGCGCGAGCGGGGGGACGAGGGGGAAGGTGAGAGGGGGCGGATGCGCATGGGCGTGGTCGCTTCGGTTCGTGCGGAAAGGAGGACGTCGGTCGCCACACCGCCGCGAGAGACGCGGCAAGGTGGTGGCTCCCCTCCCCCTCGTCGTCGCTCGCGGTGATTTCCCCCCTCCCCGAGCTGTGCGTACTCCCCTACGCGCGGGGCGCGGGCTCCGCCCCTCGATACGGCAACCCTCTAGGCTTCCGCGCATGACCGTGCTCTCGGACGTCACGATCCGCCGGCTCGTCGCGGAACAGCGAATCAAGATCGACCCGTGGGACGACGGGGCGGTCCAGCCGGCCTCCGTCGACCTCAAGCTGGGCAACTCGTTCCGGGTCTTCCACAACCACCGGGTGACGTCGATCGACCTGGCGAGCCCCCCGGCGAACCTGACGGAACAGGTCGTCTGCGAGGGCGACGAGCCGTTCGTGATCCACCCCGGCGAGTTCGCGCTCGGTCGCACCGAGGAGTGGGTCGAGCTGCCCGACGACGTCGTGGCGCGCATCGAGGGCAAGAGCTCGCTCGGCCGGCTCGGACTGATCGTCCACGCGACGGCCGGCTTCTGCGACCCGGGCTGGAAGGGCACGCTGACCCTCGAGCTGGCCAACCTGACGCGCGTGCCGATCCTGCTGCGGCCCGGCCTGCCGATCGCCCAGCTCTCGTTCATGCTGCTCGACCAGGCCGCCGAGCGGCCGTACGGTCATCCCGAGCTGGGCAGCCACTACCACGGCCAGGTCGAGGCGACCGAGAGCCGGTACGAAGGTGGCCCCGCCCGCCTCCCCTAGCAACGGGCTCGCCCGCCTCCCCTAGCACCCGCTCCAACCGCACCCCCCGATCGGCGGGGCTTCGGTTCACGGGTTGCGCCTCCCCGACGGAAGGAGGGGCGCTCCGCACCGTCTTTGCGCCAGGATGGGACGTTCTTCAAGCCACGACCCGCCATACTACGATTCAGCTCCGGTTCGACCGCGGTCGAGGAACACGCTGTGCAGGTCGTACGCTGGAGCGCTTCACGCGACGGGATTGACAGAGGAGCCCAATGAGCGAGACCCAGGAATCCGGAGCCGACACCTCGGTAGCCACGGCCGCGGAGACGTTGACGGTCGTCGACAACCGCACGGGGAAGTCGTACGAGGTGCCGATCTCCGACGGCACGGTCCGAGCGATGGACCTCCGTCAGATCAAGGTCGGCGAGGACGACTTCGGCCTGATGACGTACGACCCGGCGTTCACGAACACCGCATCGTGTCGTTCGTCGATCACCTTCATCGACGGTGACAAGGGGATCCTCGAGTACCGGGGCTACCCGATCGAGCAGCTGGCCGAGCAGGCCACGTTCCTCGAGGTCGCGTACCTGCTGATCTTCGGCGAGCTGCCGACCACGTCCGAGCTGGACGAGTGGACGCACGCGATCACGACGCACACCTTCGTCCACGAGAACGTCAAGTCGTTCGTCGAGGGCTTCCGCTACGACGCCCACCCGATGGGCATCCTGCAGGCCTCGGTCGCCGCGCTGTCGACCTTCTACCCGGAGGCCAAGGACATCCACGATCCGCAGACGCGCTCCGAGCAGATCGTCCGTCTGATCGCCAAGATGCCGACGCTCGCCGCGTTCGCGTACCGGCACGCCAAGGGCATGCCGTACGTCTACCCGGACAACGACCTGAACTACGCCGAGAACTTCCTCGGCATGCTGTTCAAGATCGCCGAGCTGAAGTACCAGGCCGATCCGCGGATCGCCAAGGCGCTCGACGTCCTGCTGATCCTCCACGCCGACCACGAGCAGAACTGCTCGACCTCGGCGGTTCGCGCCGTCGGCTCGTCGCAGGTCGACCCGTACTCGGCGACCGCGGCCGGGATCGGCGCGCTCTTCGGCCCGCTCCACGGCGGCGCCAACCAGAGCGTGCTGGAGATGCTCCAGCGGATCGAGTCGGTCGACAACGTCCCCGCGTTCATCGAGCGCGTGAAGGCCGGCGACGAGAAGCTGATGGGCTTCGGCCACCGGGTCTACAAGAACTTCGACCCGCGCGCCAAGATCATCAAGAAGGCCGTCGACGACGTCTTCGAGGCGACCGGCACGACCAACCCGCTGCTCGAGGTCGCCCAGGAGCTGGAGAAGATCGCGCTGGAGGACGACTACTTCGTCTCGCGCAAGCTCTACCCGAACGTCGACTTCTACTCGGGCCTGATCTACGAGGCGCTCGGCCTGCCGGTCGAGATGTTCACGGTCCTGTTCGCCATCGGCCGCACCCCGGGCTGGATCGCCCAGTGGCTGGAGATGGTCCAGGACAAGGAGCAGAAGATCGCCCGTCCGCGGCAGATCTACACCGGCGAGCGCACCCGGGACTACGTCCCGATCGAGCAGCGCTAGCCCCGGACGGCACGGCGGGGCGGGGCCGGATGCCCTGCTGCCGTACCGACCACCGCAGGACGTGACGAGGGCCCCGCCGGATTCGGCGGGGCCCTCGTCGTTGATCGGTGCGGGCGGGCGACGCCGACGGGGCGAGCCCTCGTGCATCAGGCGTCGACGGCGGACCGCGATCCGCCCGCGGCCCGCGCTACTGCACGGACAGCGGCGGGGTCACGGTGGCCGGCATGCCGACCTGGGCCGGCGTCGCCGTCTTCAGCAGGACGCCCTGGCTCGTCGCTGACGCCGGATCGCACTCGCCCTCGCCGACGACCCCGACCTCGTACTCGATGTTCGTGACGTTGCTCATCGTCACCGACGTCGCCGCGCCGTCGGCCCCGACCGTCGCCGGGACGAGGTACGTGTTGGTGGTCCGCGAGTACACGGCGATCCGACCGTTGATGTACCGCTGGGAGGAGCCGACGCCGGCGAGCAGCCACTTGGTGCTGCCGGCCCCGCACGAACCGCCCGTGAAGTAGATCGCCGCGGGCGCGGCTGCGGCGCCACGCCAGCTGAGGTCGATCACGTGACCGGTGGAGGTGGCCACGGTGACGCTGTAGCGATTCGAGGAGATCACCGCGCCGAGCTTCACGTTGGCGGCGTCGCGGAGGACCGCGCCGCCGGAGCCGGCGGCCCCGGTCGGGCCCTGCGGGCCGGTCGCCCCGGCGGGCCCGGCCGCGCCCGGATCACCCTTGGGGCCAGCAGCCCCGTTGGCGCCCGCAGGCCCGGCGGCCCCCGACTCGCCCTTGGGGCCGGCGCTCCCGGTGGCGCCGGCGGGACCCACGGGGCCCTGGTCGCCCTTCGGGCCGGCCGGGCCCACGTCTCCCACGTCCCCCTGGGGACCGGCGGGCCCGGTCGCGCCGATCGGACCCTCATCGCCCTGCTCACCCTGCTCGCCCCGCGGACCGGTCGCACCGATCGGACCGACGGGCCCGACCGGGCCGGTGGCACCCGTCGGGCCCACGTCCCCGGACGCACCGGCCGGACCCTCCGCGCCGATCGCACCCTCGACGCCCTGCGGCCCCTGAGGACCGGCGGCGCCGTCCGCGCCCGTGAACCCGATCGGCCCCTGCATGCCGGGGACGCCCTGAATCCCGTCGAAGCCCTGGATACCCTGGATACCGGGCACGCCCTGAATCCCCTGTAGACCCTGAGGACCCTGGATCCCCGGCACGCCCTGGATTCCCTGCGCGCCCGGTTCACCCGGCGCACCGTGGGCACCGGAGGCACCGGCCACGCCCTGCGGACCGCCGGCCCCGGGAATCCCCTGCGAGCCCGCTGCGCCGTCGGCGCCGGCCGAGCCCCGTGTCCCGCGAGCTCCGCGCGCGCCCTTCTCACCCTGCTCGCCCTTGCTGGCGAACGAGATCTTCCGGTGTCCCTCCGGGCACTTCGCGCCCACGGTGGTCAGCTGCAGCGTCTTGTAGACCGGCGTGAGACACGCGTGGAGCGTCGTGGACGCCGAGCCGGCGGATGGACGGTCCGCGGCGATCGCCGCGGTCGTGCCGCCGGCAGCGATCACGGCCACGACCCCCACGATGCCGGCTTTCCTGATCGGTCCCGTGTTGCGCATTCGTCCCGTCCGCCCGTCTGGCCCGCGGGCCGCCGCCGATATGTCGGGGACACCGTATCGGCTGCCGCCGTCCGATACCCGAGTCCGACGGACGGCGGGGCACCAACGATTCGCAGTGGGTACTACCCACGCGGTACTGGCGCCGCCCGCCCCTCACGCTGCTGCGGGGGAGGACGGCGGCAGCCGGGCGGCGAGCTACTGGATCTTCAGGGGCAGCGCGATCGTCGCGGGCATGCCGACCACCGACGCGGCCACCGACTTCATCTTGAAGCCGTTGTTCGGCGACTGGGTCGCCGCCGCGCAGGTGCCGGCCGAGAGGCTGGTCGAGCCCTGCTCGGCCATCGTCATGCCGGTCATCGGCACCCCCGACGCCGTTCCGTCGCTGGCGACGTTGTCCGGCACGAAGTACGCGCCGACGCTGGGCGAGTAGACCGCGAGCTTGCCGTTCGCCTTACGGGCTTGGGTGGTGCCCGCGTTCATCCAGACCGTCGCCGTCGTTGAGCACTGCCCGACGTAGTTCAGCTGGGTGCCCAGCTGGACGACGCCCGCGAAGGACATGGTCAGGACGTAGCCGGTCGGCGTCACGACGGTGACCAGGGTGTCGCTCGTGCCGATGATCCGCCCGAGGTCGACGTCGTTGCCGTCGAGCAGCTTGACGCCACCGACGCCGGCCGGGCCGGCCGGACCGATGCCGCCCGCGGGCCCGGTGTCGCCGGTATCGCCCTTCGGGCCGGCGGGACCGGTACCCCCGGTGTTGCCCGTCGGGCCGGCGGGACCGGCGGGACCGACGTCGCCGTCGTCACCCTTCGGACCGGTGTTGCCGGTGGCTCCGGCCGGGCCGACGCCGCCCGTGGCCCCGGCCGGACCGATCGGCCCCGTCTGACCGTCGGCTCCCGCCGGGCCGGTCTGACCCGTCGGTCCGATCGGACCCTGCGGTCCCACGTCACCCTGCGGACCGGTCGCCCCGATCACGCCGGGAACGCCCTGCGGGCCCTGCTCGCCCGTCGGCCCGATCGGACCGACGGCGCCCTCCCCACCGACCGCGCCCTCGATGCCCTGCGGACCCTGCGGGCCAGCGACACCATTCGCACCCGTGAAGCCGATCGGGCCCTGCATGCCTTCGACGCCCTGGATCCCGGCGAAGCCCTGGATCCC
>JBAZOW010000105.1:0-11519 GCA_041648495.1 Patulibacter sp. | reverse complement strand
TCGTTGGTCGGCTCGTCCAGCAGCAGGACGTTGCCGCCGCGGCGCAGCAGCTTCGCCAGGTGGACGCGGTTGCGCTCCCCGCCGGAGAGCGATCCGACCTTCTTCTGCTGATCGCCCTTCTTGAAGTTGAACGACGCCACGTACTGGCGCGAGTTCATCTCGCGGTCGCCGACCTTGACGTAGTCGAGCTTCTCCGCGATCTCCTCCCAGACGTTGTTGTTCGGGTCGAGCGCGTCGCGGGACTGATCGACGTAGGACAGGTCGACCGTCTCGCCGAGGATGATCTCGCCGGAGTCCGGCTGCTCCAGCCCGGTCAGCATCTTGAACAGCGTCGACTTGCCGGCACCGTTCGGGCCGATCACGCCGATCATGCCGCCGGGCGGGAGGGTGAAGCTGAGGTCCTCGAACAGCAGCTTGTCGCCGAAGCTCTTGGTCAGGTTCTTGGCCTCGATCACCTTGCCGCCGAGCCGGGGTCCGGGCGGGATCGTGATCCGGGTCTCGTCGAGGCGCTGGGCGGACTGCTCGGCGAGCAGCTCGTCGAGGTTGTTCAAACGGGCCTTCTGCTTGGTCTGGCGGCCCTTCGGGTTCTTGCGCGACCAGTCGAGCTCCTCGTTGATCCGCCGCTGGCGGGCCACGTCGGTGCGCTTCTCCATGGCCATCCGCTTGGCCTTGTTGTCGAGCCAGCCGGAGTAGTTGCCCTCGAACGGGTAGCCGCGGCCCCGGTCGAGCTCGAGGATCCAGCCCGCGACGTTGTCCAGGAAGTACCGGTCGTGGGTCACCGCGACGATGGTGCCCTTGTAGGACTCCAGGTGGCGCTCCAGCCAGGCGACCGACTCGGCGTCGAGGTGGTTGGTCGGCTCGTCCAGCAGCAGCAGGTCGGGGGCCGACAGCAGCAGGCGCGCGAGCGCGACACGGCGCTTCTCGCCGCCGGACAGGTCGGGGACCTTCCAGTCGCCGGGCGGGCAGCGCAGCGCGTCCATCGCGAACTCGACCTTGGCGTCGAGGTCCCAGGCGTCGGCGGCGTCGATCTCGGTCTGCAGGCGGGCGAACTCGGCGGCGGTCTCGTCGCTGTAGTTCATCGCCAGCTCGTTGAACCGGTCGACGAGCCCCTTCAGCTCCTTGAGCCCGTCCATCACGTTCTCGTGGACGGTCTTGGACTCGTCCAGGTTGGGCTCCTGCTCGAGGATCCCGACCGTCGCGTTGGGGGCCAGCGTCGCCTCGCCGTCGAAGTCCGTGTCCTGGCCGGACATGATCCGCAGCAGGCTCGACTTGCCGGAGCCGTTGATGCCCAGTACGCCGATCTTGGCGCCGGGAAGGAACGACAGCGAGAGATCCTTGAAGACCGTCTTCTCCGGCGGATGTACCTTGGTGAGCTGATACATCGTGTAGACGTACTGCGAAGACATGAAGTAGACGGTATCGAGGACGGGGTGAAACGGCCGTGAGCAAGCTCCGGAGCGGTGCGGTCTGCGAAGACGGTCAGCGAATGCCGAAGGTCCGGCGGGCCTTACGGCCCTGCGGATCCTTGACCCGCACGGTCCAGCTGCCGCGACGCAGCTGGCGGAAGACGGTCCCCGAAGGGCACGCCCGGTACGGCCGGCGGGGGTCGCCGCGGCGCTGGAGCGCGCAGCGCAGGCCACGGGTCGACGGGCCCGTGATCTTCAGCGTGACCCGGCGTCGGAGGACGCGTACGGTCACGCGCAGGCGCTTACGAGCCGGCGGCGGCTGGGTGCCCTTCAGCGTCCCGGTGTCCGTCGGCTCGTCGTCCGGCGTCGTGTCGAACGGCGGGCCCCAGATCGTTCCCGGCCGGGGGACGACCCCAGGTCGGGGAGGAGCAGGGGGTGCGGTGACCGTGTTGACGACGTAGGACGCGGCGGGGCTCCCGTAGCCGCCGCCCTCCAGGCCGTCGATGGTGACCGCGACCGTGTGGTCGGCAGAGGCGAGGTCCGGCAACGCAGGGGTCCAGGCCAGCGTGTGCCCGGCACCGAATCCGCCCCCGAGGTCCGCGACGTCGGAGACCGAGACCGGCTGCCCGTCGATGGTCATCGACACCGTCGCGCCGGTCGTGTCGATCGGCGGCTGGTTCGGGTCGCCGTTGAGCTGCACGCTCCAGCGGCCCGGGACCCACTCCGACGGAAGCCACCCGGCGGGCGGCCACGCGGCGGTCGTCAGCGGCGCGATCGTCTGCTGCTGGTTCCCGATCACCGTGAGCGCGTTCGTCGTGCCGGTCGACCCGGTGCCCATCGTCACCGCCCCGGCGTCGAGCACCCACCGACGGTGGCCCAGGGACGGGATGCCGGCGTCGTCGAGGTATCCGACGATCGCGGCGGCACCGGAGAGGCCGAGGTAGAGGTTCGACGTGCTCGCCCCGTCGGACGCCTGCTGCGACCAGCAGCGCCAGCTCGGCGGGGGCCCGTGGCTGAGCTGGCCGTTCGCCCCCATCAGCATTGCGGCCGCGAGCGCTCGCTCGTTGAGCGCCGGGTCCCACGTCACCGGGCCGAGCCCGGCCCAGGACCGCAGGAGGTTCAGGGTGCGCCGCGTCGCTTCCTGCGAGGCCGCCGATTCGCTGCCGACGCTGCACGTCTCGAAGGCTCCGGTCCACCCGGCCGGAACCGATGCGTCGGCGGCGACTTGCGCTCGGCCCGCAACGGCTTCGTCGCGGGTCTGCGCGGCCTCGGCGGAGGCGGTCCCGCCGATCACGACCCCGACGGCGATGGCCGTCGCGAGCAGGGTCCGACGGGCGGTACGGCGAGCAGGCACCGACGGATGGTATCCGAGCGTGTGTGCGGCGGATACGCGGGGCACGGACCGTCGGCGCGCGCCTCCTCGCAGGGCGGGCGACGGTCCGCGCGGACGCCCGTGCGGTGGCCGGGGCGTCGCGCGGCGAACCGGCCCCCGGGACTCAGACGGCCTGCCCGACCGGACGGATCGCGATCTCGTTGACGTCGACGTTCGGCGGCTGCTCGATCGCGTAGAGCACCGCGCGGGCGATGTCGTCGGGATCGAGTCGGCCCTCGGCCGGATCGTCGAAGAACGGGGTCTGCACCGCGCCGGGGGAGAGCAGCGTGGTCCGGATGCCGGTGTCGACGAGGTCCGCGCGGACGGCCTCGGCCATCGCGTTGACCGCCCACTTCGTGCACGAGTAGAGGCTGCCGGGCAGGACCCGGCGGCCGGCGACCGAGCCGGTCAGCACGACGTGCCCCCGGGACGACTTCAGGGCGGGGATCGCGGCGCGCACCGTGTAGGCGGCGCCCAGCACGTTGGTCAGGACCATCGCGCGCCAGTGCTCCGGGGACTCCTCGAGCCAGCCGCGGGTGGCGCCGAATCCGGCGTTGGCGAAGACCACGTCGACGCGACCGAAGGCGTCGGTGGCCGCGGCGATCAGCGCCTCGTTGTCATCCCACTCGGTGACGTCGGTGGCGACGGCGATCGCCCGGTCGGGGCCGCCGAGCTCGCGGGCCAGCTCATCCAACTTGTCCTTCGAGCGAGCGGCGAGCACCAGCCGGTGGCCGGCCGCGGCGGCGCGTCGGGCGGTCGAGGCTCCGATGCCCGAGCTGGCGCCGGTGATGAGCAGGACGGGATCGTCGGACACGGTGGACTCCGGGGTTCGGGGGCGTGGGGTGCTCGGGTCATCCTGGCACGGCGGCCGCGCCGCCTCGGACGGAGGGGCTGGCGTCGGGTTGCGACGACACGCACGACGGCCATGCGCTGGGTCGCAGCCGGCTTTGGGGTGCGACGGGACGCACGACGGCCATGTGCCGGGTCGCAACGACCTCGGCGACGGATGGTGCGCGTGATCACCCATCGGCCCGTCGGGCGGCGTACGCTTGGTGCAGGTCTCCCATGGGGAGCACCCCGGACGAGAGGGAGCGCCGTACCCGGACCGACGACGGCGCCACCGGAAGAGGGTTCTCCCATGGCCTGGATCATGCTCGTCGCCGCCGGTCTCCTGGAAGTCGTCTGGGCGATCGCCCTGAAGCGCAGCGAGGCCTTCACGCGACTGCCGGAGACGCTCGTCTTCGTCGTCGCTGCGCTCGCCAGCTTCTGGCTCCTGGCCCTGGCGCTGCGAACGCTCCCCGTCGGCACCGGCTACGCGGTCTGGACCGGGATCGGTGCCGTCGGCGCGGCGATCGTCGGGATCGTCTGGCTGGGCGAGTCGGCGGCGGCGACGCGGCTGGTCAGCATCGGCCTGATCGCGGCCGGCATCGTCGGCCTCGCGCTCAGCTCCGCGAACGCGCACTGAGCCGCGTCGCGACGCAACGGCGGTCGGGGCGACGACGGCGCGCGGGCGAGCCGTGACCACCCCGTGCCTCGGCAGTCGGAGGGCGGGGCGACGGATGCACTCGTCGTCCCGCCCTCCTGATGACTGCCGCTTGCAACGGCGAGGAGAGAGACGGCGTCCCCGGACTACCGGGGAGCGCTATCTACTTAAAGTAGATCAGATTTTATGCATTTAGCAAGGGCCGTGTTGTGATGCCTATGTGCGAGGGCGGATTTGGCGCCTCGACCGACGCTCCCACGGCGGCTAGAACGCGACCCTTCCGATGGTCTGTCGGCCGCGGGCCCGCTGCTCGCTACCCTGGATGGGATGGCCGGAACCGTCTTCGATATCGAGCATGGGCTCGGGCTGCTGGAGCTGAAGCCGCCGTTCGACAAGCGGGACGTCCAGCTGGCACGCCGGAAGCTGGCCAAGCGCTGGCACCCCGACCTGGCCCCGTCCGGACGGCAGTTCGAGCACGAGCGCCACCTGAAGGGGATCAACGAGGCCGCCGACCGCCTGGAGCGGCTGGCCGAGGACTCGCGCGGCGGCAAGGTCACCGAGAATGCGGTGCGCGCCAACGCCGCCGCGGCCCGTGCCGCGCGGGAGGAAGCCGGTCGTCGCGCCTACGAGGCCGAGCAGTATCAGCGCGAGCGAGCCGAGCACGACCCGTTCGGCAGCCGCACCCCCGATCACTCGGTCGTCCACCGTTACGCGCGCTGCGTGTCGTACCCGGAGTGGGGCGTCGGCAACGTGACCGGCGTGTACTTCACGGGCGAGGGCGAGGACATGCTGCAGTTCGCCCGCGTCGCGTTCCACCTGGGCGTGCGGACCGTGCCCGCCGGGACGCTCCAGTTCGTCGACTTCGCGAAGCCCGACCCGAGTGCCGAGCGGGTCCAGCGGTTCATGACGGCCGCGCAGCACGCGCTGGCCGAGGGCGAGTTCCGGGTGGCGGCCAAGCGGTTGCTCTACGCCCGCGACGCCGACCCGGAGAACCCGGCGGTGCTGCGGATGCTGACCGTCGCGCTGCTGCAGGCCGAGGACCTGCCCGCGGCGGCCCGCGCGGTCCGCGACTGGCTGCGCGCCGAGGGCACTCGGCCCGCGCCGCACCGCTTCGCTGCGCGGATCTACGAGGCGCAGGGGTCGACGATCCAGGCCGAGGAGGCCGCCGCGCGGGTGGTCGAGCTGGAGCCGCACGACGGCGCGGCCTGGGCACGGATCGGCCGGCTGCGGCTGCGGCTGCACGACCGGGCCGGCGCGCTCGACGCGCTCGAGCGCGCGATGCGGCTGGAGCCGACCGCCGACGGGTACCTGGACCTGGCGCTGGCCGCCCACCTGGCCGGCGATCTGGGGCGGCAGGTCGACGCCTGCCTGCGGGCGACCGAGCTGGCCGAGGACGGACCGCTGGCCGCGCGGGCGTGGGCCCGCTACGCCCACGCCCTGGCCCGCACCGACCGCACGACCGATGCGCTCGAGGCGTCCGACCGCGCGCTCGAGCTGGACCCGCGCAACCGCGAGGTCCGCGAGCTGCGCGACCACCTGCGCGAGCGGATCCCGCGCGAGCTGCAGACGGCGGGTTAGTCGGACGAGACGTCGCGAAGAGCGCGTTCGCGGTCGGCGGTCACGTCGGCGGCAGCGCGGATCGCGAGCTCGGCGCGGATCGCGTCGAGGTGTGGATCGACGTCGAGGGCGTCGGCCAGCGCGTCGAGCAGCCGATCGTCGGTTGCGTAGGTGCGCCCGCGGGTTCGCCCCTCGGCCCGGAGCAGACCCGCGGCCACAGCCGCAGCGAGGTCGTTGCGCGCGGTGGCGGCGCTGACGTCGCTCAGGTCGGCATAGGTCGCCGTGGTGACATCCAGGCCAAACATGCCGTCGTAGAGGGCATTGGCGAGTCGCGAGGGAAGTCCGCGGTCGTCCAGCAGATTCTCGAGGGTGATCATCAGCATGCCGTTCGTCTTCTGCGCTACTGCGAAGCCGGTGGATTGCTTGAGCTGGGCGAGCACGTGGGTCTCGACGAAGGAGGTCACATCGGCCGAGGGGTCGAACGCCTCGCCGAGGCAGTCGAAGCTCGCGTAGTAGTCGGCGGGGTGGCGGCCCCACCACTCCTCGAGGCTGGTGAAGGCCGGATCCCGGAAGCCGCCGCGGTACATCGCCAGCGAGGCGGCGACCCGGGCGGTGCGGCCGTTGCCGTCCTCGAACGGGTGGACGGCGGCCAGGGCGACGTGCAACCACGCGGACTTCACGGCCGCGTGCCACGGGGCGGCCTCGGCTTGCGCGCAGATCTCGGCGACGAGTTCGGGTACGCGTTCATGATCCGGGGGAGAGAAGACCTGCCGCCCGTCCGGACCCGTGATCCAGACCGCGCGTGGACGGAAGCGGCCGGCACCGTGGTCGGCACGGCCGGCGACGATCCGGTCCTGGAGGCCGATCAGGAGCTCGGCGCTCCAGGCCAGCGTCCCATCGTCGGCGCGCCGCTGGACGTAGGTCATCGCGTCCGCGTAGCCCTGGACGAGCGCGGCATCGACCGCACTGACCGCCGGCGGCTTATCGCCCGCGAGGATCCGTTGGACGTCTGACACGGTCACCGCAACCCCTTCGAGCCGCGTCGACGCCGCCACCGAAGCGGCCTCGAGCGACCGCCGCAGGTGGCCCGACCAGCGCCGCGGCATGATCCGCGCGTCGATCTGGCGGGCCAGCAGGTCCAGCTCGGAGCAGGTCTCGCGTAGTGGCTCAATCTCGAAGGGAAACATTATCTATTAAGAGATTAGCGAATATGTAAGGTTTGCCGCTCGGGTTCAGCCGCCCGTCCGCCGCGCCCCGTAGCCTTCCCGGGTCGATGCGCCTGATCGTTGCCCGTTGCGAGGTCCGCTACTCCGGTCGACTCGACGCCTTGCTGCCCGAGGCGCTGCGGCTGGTGATGATCAAGTCCGACGGGTCGGTGATGGTCCACGCCGACACCGGTGGATTCAAGCCGCAGAATTGGATGACGCCGGAAACGGTCCTCGAGTTCGAGCGCGGCGGCGTTCCCGTTCCGGACGAGCCCTCGGCGGCGACCCCGGTCGACCCGGATCCCGACGTGCCCTACGTGCCGCTCACGCGGATCGTGGTCCGCAAGCGGATGGGCTCGACCGAGGACCGGCTCGACATCCGGATCGTCGACGTGGTCAGCGACGTCGTCCACGACATGGGCGAGGCCGCGGCACTCGAGAAGTCCGGCGTCGAGCGCGAGATCCAGGAGCTGCTGGCCGACGCGCCGCACCACTGCGGCGAGGGCTTCCGGCTGGTCCGCCGCGAGTGGCCGACCGACATCGGCCCGGTCGACCTGATGTGCCGCGACGACGCGGACGGCTGGGTCGCGGTCGAGATCAAGCGCGTCGGCACGATCGACGCGGTCGAGCAGCTGACGCGCTACCTGGAGCGGATGCGGGGCGAGCCCGGCATGAGCGAGGTCCGCGGGGTGCTGGCCGCGCAGACGATCAAGCCGCAGGCGCGGACGCTCGCGGAGTCGCGGGGGCTGGGCTGGGTCGAGATCGACCTCGAGGTCCTGCGCGGCGAGAAGGAACCCGCGCTCAAGCTGTTCGACCTCTAGGCCCCGGCCTAGTCGGTCGGAAGCCCCGCCGCGAAGCGCTTCAGCGCGTTCGCCGCGTCCTTCTTCAGCGGCGGTCCGTGGCCGACCAGCACCAGTCGCGGCTCGAGCTCGGCGATTCGCCGGATCGAGCGGCGGTTCTCGACCGGGTCGGGCGTGAACACCGTCGGCGGCTGGTGGAGCCCCGGAACGGTGGTCAGCAGGTTCATGTTGTTGACCACGTCGCCGCAGATCAGCACGCCGTCGCGCTCGCGCCAGAGGCTGATGTGCCCGGGGCTGTGGCCGGGCGTGTCGAGCACCGTGAAGCCGTCGCCGACCTCGTCGCCCTCGTGCAGGGCGGTCGCCTCGGGCACGGGCGGGAAGCTGCCGTAGGCGTTGCCGGGCTTCTCGAGCACGCCGCGGAACGCCATCTGCGGCTCGCCACGGTGCATCACCGGCACGTCGCGCTCGCCGGCCAGCACCGGGATGCGGAGCGCGTCGACGACCTTGCGGGTGCCCCCGGCGTGGTCCACGTGGGCGTGGGTGATCACGTGCGAGCGGACGATCCTGCCGCGGACCCCCGCGAGCACGCGCTTGGCCTGCCAGCTGAACCCGGCGTCGACCAGGACGTCGCCGACGAGGTAGGCGTTGACACCGGCCCGAGGCATCAGGGGCAGGTAGAAGACGCCGTCGGCGAGCTCACGCATGCGAAGCAATCTAGCTGACGGCGTCCGCCCGTCCTAGCCTTGCGTCGGAGGTTGCTACTGCAGGTAGGCTGGCGCCCATGGGAGACGAACGTCCGGTCCTCGTCGAGCGTCGGGGATCCACGCTGGTGATCACGATCAACCGGCCTGACCAGCGCAACGCGATCAACGGCCCGGTGTCGGACGGGATCGCCGCCGCGATCCGCATGCTCGAAGGCGATCCGGCGCTGGTGGTCGCGGTGCTGACCGGCGCCGGGAAGGGCTTCAGCGCGGGCATGGACCTGGGCGCGTTCGCCCGGGGCGAGATGACCTTCGACGCCGAGCGCGGGTTCGCGGGGATGACGATCAAGCGGCCGAGCAAGCCGGTGATCGCGGCGGTCGAGGGCTTCGCCGTCGCCGGCGGGCTGGAGGTCGCGCTGGCGGCCGACCTGCTGGTGGTCGCCCGCGACGCGAAGCTCGGGATCCCCGAGGTCAAGCGCGGGTTGGTGGCGGCGGGCGGCGCGCTGCGGCGGCTGCCCGAGCGGCTGCCGATCGGCGTGGCGATGGAGATGGCGCTGACCGGGGACCCGTTGTCGGCCGAGCGGGCCCACGCGCTGGGGCTGGTCAACACCGTCGTCGAGCCGGGTTGCGCGCTCGCGGCCGCGCTCGAGCTGGCGGACCGGATCGCGGCCAACGGGCCGCTCGCGGTCGCCGCGTCGAAGCGGATCCTCCAGGAGCAGGGGGATTGGGACGAGGGGGCGTTCTGGGCCCGTCAGGGGGAGATCGCCGGACCGGTGCTGATGTCAGAGGACGCCCGCGAGGGGGCCACCGCGTTCAAGGAGAAGCGGTCCGCCGTCTGGCGGGGTCGCTGAGGACCGGTCCCGGACCACCCGCCGCGGGGGCGAACCGGGGCGGCTCCGGCTCGTACATCGGGACGGTCGAAGGGCACGCTGCGCGGGGGATGCTTGCTGCGTGGCTGAACGACCCGGACGTATCGTCGCCCTCGGCGGAGGTGGCTTCTCGATGGAGCCCAAGAACCCGATGATGGACGACTACGTACTCGACCTGAGCGGCGTGGAACGCCCGCGGATCTGCTTCCTGCCGACCGCGTCCGGCGACGCCGATCACTACGT
The DNA here is from genome assembly GCA_041648495.1 of Patulibacter sp. GTDB lineage: Bacteria > Actinomycetota > Thermoleophilia > Solirubrobacterales > Solirubrobacteraceae > Patulibacter. The sequence continues at coordinate 1,883 of JBAZOW010000105.1, read as the reverse complement.
CGTCCGCTTCTACCGCCGGTTCGGCGGGGCCCGGGCCGAGCCGTCGCACGTCTCGCTGTTCCGGCGCGACACCACCGCCGGCGCGGTCGAGGGCGACATCGAGCAGCACCTGCTGTCCCAGGACATCATCTACGTCGGCGGCGGGTCGCTGAAGAGCCTGCTCGGGGCATGGCGCGCCCACGGGCTCGACCGCACGCTGGAACGGGCCTGGCGCGGCGGCGTGCTGCTCTGCGGGCTCTCCGCCGGATCGCTCTGCTGGTTCTCGGACGCGGTGACGGCGTTCCACGGGCCGTCGGAGCGGGTCAAGGGCCTGGGCCTCCTGCCGTTCAGCAACTGCGTCCACTACGACGGCGAGCCGGAGCGGCGCGTGGCCTTCCGCGAGCTCGTGGTCGGCGGGGTCCCGGCGGGCTACGGGGTCGACGACGGCGCCGCGCTGGTCTTCCGCGGCACCGAGCTCGAGGAGGTCGTGACCTCGAAGCCGAACGCCACCGCCTACAGCGTGCGGCGCGGCGAGTCGGGCGAGGTCTACGAACGGCGGCTGGACGCGCGGTACCTCGCCCCGCCGGCCCCGCCCGTGACGCCGCCCGGCGAGGTGGTCGTCCACGACGGCCGGCCCGCGGCTGCGGTCAGGGATCCGCGATGAGCGGCCCCGGACCCGTCTTCTGCATGGGCGGAGGCGGGTTCACGATGGAGCTGGGGATGCCGGCGCTCGACGCGTTCATCCTGGCGCTGGCGCCGGTCGAGCGACCGCGGGTGCTGTTCCTGCCGACGGCCGGCGGCGACCCCCGCGAGGACATCGCGCGCTTCGGCCGGGTCTTCGGCGCCTGGCCGTGCCGCCCGCAGATCCTCTCGCTGTTCCGGATCGAGGCGGACGACGAGCCGCTGGAGTCGCTGATCCTCAGCCAGGACATCATCTACGTCGGCGGCGGATCGCTGCACAACCTGCTCGCGCTCTGGCGGGCGCACGGCGTCGCCGACCTGATGCTCGAGGCCAACGCCCGCGGAACGGTGCTCGCCGGCCTCAGCGCCGGGGCGATGTGCTGGATGGAGGGCGGCGTCTCGACGTCGGTCGGGATTCCGGCGCCGATCGACGGGCTCGGTCTGGTCAGCGGGTCGCTGAGCGTGCACGCCCGGCAGGAGCCGGAGCGCGGGGTGGTCTACCGCCAGGCGGTGCAGTCCGGGCGGCTGCCGGCCGGGTGGACCGCCGACGACGGCTGCGGTCTGCTGTTCCGCGACGGCCGGCTCGAGGAGGTCGTGGTCAGCCGCGAGGACGCGGTGGCGACCCACGTCGACGTCGACGCCGACGGGATGCTGGTCGAGACGGTGCTCGAGGGGCGACGGCTGGAGCCGGTGCCCCAGGCGGTCGGCGGCGACGGGCCGCTGCGGCGGGAGTTCGAGCCGGGCGACGGGTTGGGACCGCGCGAGGAGCGCCGGCTGGTCCGTCAGATCCGAGCCCGCACCCGCGCGGGCGGGTCGCGGGGCTGGCGCCGGCTGCGCTGAGCCGCCGGTCGACAGGGCCTTCGCGTCGACCGGGACGCGACCGGGTCGAGTTCCGTACCGCTGCGGTACGGAACTCGCGGGTCAGGGGCTGAGGCTAGCGGCGGGCGCCGCGGACCAACTCGACCGCAGCGGCGATCCGCTTGACGATCTCGGCCGGAGCGACCGTGGCGACCGTGGCCACGGCGGAGACCGCGGCGGCCGGAGCCTTGGCGGCGCGGCGCGAGCGGCTACGGGACGACTTCGGCTTCTCGTCGGCCGCGGGGGCCTCGGAGGCAGCCTGCTCGGCGGCGGGCTTCTCGGCCGCGGGCTTCGCAGCGGCGGCCGGCTTCTCGGCGGCGGACGCACCGCCACGGGTGCGGCGACGCTTCGGCGCGGCCTGCTCG
>JBAZOW010000104.1:0-11587 GCA_041648495.1 Patulibacter sp. | reverse complement strand
AGCGAGAAGGTCTCCTCCGCGTCGTACTTGCGCATGATCCGCTGGGTCACGCCCGCGGCGATCGCCGGCAGCACGAGCAGCCCCGAGGCGTGCGTGATCGGCCCGGCGTGCAGGTAGACATCACCCGAGCCGAAGCCCTGCTCGAACAGCGAGAGCAGCACGTCCTGGGTGCTGATGTAGCGGTTGCGTGCGGTCCGCATGCAGCCCTTCGGCCGGCCCGTGGTCCCCGACGAGTAGTTCAGGCTGACCAGGTCGTTGGCCTGCGGCCGGTGTCGCGGCCGGGCCGCGGACGCGCTCGACAGCAGCTCGGACAGGTCACGGCCGGCCCCGCCCCCGGCGGCCGAGATCGCCAGGCCCAACGACGGACAGCGGGCGACGAGCTCCTGGGCGAGATCCTCGTAGCCCGGCCCGTAGATGATCGCCGTGGCCCCCGAGTCCTGCGCGATGTACTCCAGGTCCTGGACCGCCAACCGCGCGTTGAGCGCGACGCGGACCATGCCGGCGGTCGGGATCGCCAGGTCGCTGACCAGGTAGCTGAGCGAGTTCGACTGCAGGTCGAGTACGCGGTCGCCGGACGACAGACCCAGCCCACGCAGCGCGTTGGCCAGCCGGAAGACCTGGTCCCGAAGCTGTCGGAACGTGAGGGCCGCGTCCTCGTCGGCGACCGCCAGGCGGTCCGGCCAACGCCAGGCGGCGCGGGTGAGAAGCTCGGGAATGAACATGCACCGTCGACGCTAGGCGCGGTGGGCCCCGCCGGCAATTGGGGCGCTGCTTGAACCACCGAGCCGCTTTGGGCACGGGGATCAACGGCCGGGCACGGCAGGCCGAGGTCGTGGCCCTGTCGGGCGGCAGCAAGAGGCCGAGCCGGTTCGGGTGCGGTTCCAATTGCTCGGGACACCCCCGGTGACGACGATCATCGCATGGCGAACCGCTCACACCCGGCCGCGGCGGCGGACGCTCCGTTGCCCGCATCCACTCCCCTTCGGCAGACCCCGAACGACCAGCCGCGCTTGCGCGTGGCGGTCGTCGGGGCGGGCGTGCTCGGCCGCGCCGTCGCGCGGGGCGTCGCCCGGCGGGCCGACCTGGAGCTGGTGGCCGTCGTCGACGCCGACCCGCAGCTGGCCGGCGTCACCCTCGATCTCGGGGGTCCGACCGGCGAGCCGCTGGTGGTCTCCCCCGCGCTGATGACCGACGAGATCGACGTCGTCGCCGTGCTGACCGCCTCGCGGTTGGACCAGATCGGCGAGCTGCTGATCACACTGGCCGGCCGAGGCGTCGACGTGGTGACCGCGGCCGAGGAGCTGACCTACCCGTGGCGGAGTCATCCGCAGTGGAGCGTCCGGCTCGACGCCGCCGCCCGGGACAACGACGTCAGCATCCTCAGCGTCGGGGCCAATCCGGGTCTGCTGATGGACACGCTCGTCACGGTGCTCAGCCTGGCCAGCCAGCGCGTCGAGCGGATCGTCGCGACCCGGACGATGGACGTCCGGGTCCACCGCGCCGCCCGCCTCCAGCGCTTCGGCATCGGCCTGACGCCCGAGCAGTTCGCGGCCCAGCCGTCCGACACGCTGCACGGGCACATCGGCTTCCGCCAGAGCATAGACGCGCTCGGCGACGCCCTCGGCTGGCCGATCGACGAGGTCGTCGAGAGCCCGCTGTCGGTGGCGCTGGTCGCGGAGTCCGACCGGACCGGTGATCTGGTCACGATCCCGGCGGGCACGGTCGCGGTCGTCGAGCAGCACGCCCACGCGATCGTCGACGGTCGGACGCGGATCGAGCTGCGCGAGTACTTCGGCTTCGTCGATCCCGGGGACCCGATCCCGACCGGCGACGCCTGGACGATCACCGGGGCCGACCAGACCGTGTCGCTGGCCTCGGCCGAGGGCGTCCACTCGTTCTCGACCACGCCGGCCACCGTGGTCAACATGATCGGGCCGATCCACGACGCCGCCCCGGGACTGCGAACCGTCGGAGACTTCCCGGTCCGGGCCCTGGCCTCGAAGGGCGGAGCGTGAGGCTCCGATGATCGTGGTGCCCGACGACCTCGGCGCGCGGTTGCAGGCCGGCGAGAAGCGCGCGTTGGCGCGGGCGATCACGATCGCCGAGACGGACGACCAGGCGGGCTGGCGGCTCGTCCAGGACGTCTACGCCACGACCGGCGACGCCGCGATCGTCGGCATCACCGGGCCGCCGGGGGCGGGCAAGTCGACGTTGATCAACGCGCTGACCACGGTTCGCCGTGCCCAGCAACGCGACGTCGCCGTGCTCTCGGTCGACCCCAGCTCGCCGTTCACGAACGGGGCGGTCCTCGGCGACCGGATCCGGCTGACCGAGCACTACCTGGATCCCGGCGTCTTCATCCGCTCGATGGCCAACCGCGGCGCGCTCGGCGGCCTGTCCGGCGCGGCGCTCCAGGCCACGTTGCTGATGGATGCGTCCGGCAAGGACGACGTCTTCATCGAGACCGTCGGGGTCGGTCAAGCCGAAGTCGACATCGTGACGCTGGCCGACACCGTCGTGCTCGTACTCGTCCCGGGCAGCGGCGACGCGGTCCAGGCGCTCAAGGCGGGGGTGATGGAGATCCCCGACGTCATCGTCGTCAACAAGGCCGACCATCCGACGGCGGGAGCGCTGATGCAGCAGGTCCGCTCGGCGCTCTCGCTGGTTCCCCACGAGGGCGAAACGTGGAAGGTGCCGTTGCTGAAGGTCCAGTCGGACACCGGCGTCGGCATCGAGGCCCTGGCCGACGCGATCGACGAGCACCGCCGGTTCCTGGCGGCGGGAGGGACACTCATCGCCCGGCGCGAAGAACGCCTGCGCGAGGCCGTCCTGACGCTCGCGGGCCGCGCGTTCCGCCGTCGGCTCGTCGCGGCCGCGTCCGACGACGCCGCGGTGGCCGCGTTGCTCGCGTCGACGGCTCGCAGCGAGATCGACCCGTTCACGGCCAGCTCGGCCCTGCTGGAACGACTGGCGCGCTGACATCCCGGTCCCTCGCCCGACGGGACCGATTCGACGAGCACCCGATCACCGTCCCGCGGAGACTCGGGCCCGGAACGACGAACGCCCCGGTGGTAGCCGGGGCGTTCGCGCATCAGGGAGAGAGAGAAGATGCACCAGTGAGTATGCGGCCCTCCGAATCGGTCGTGCGTGAGGGAGCGCACAGCCGGGCTAAGGACTTCCCCACGCCGTCCCTAAGCGGGTCCTGAGGGCGCGCGCCGGCGGGAGATCCGCCGGTCAGCAGGGCACGAGCCCGAGGTATCCCCCGCTCTCTCCGGAGAGGTCCGGGATCCAGCGGTTGCAGACCGTCGGCGGTCGCGGCACGGGCGACCCGCTGCCCGATCCGCCCTTCCGTGCCGGACGCTGGAGCGCGATCCGGCCGACGGCCTCGACCTTCTGGTCGCCGGCCGTCGCGGTCAGCTTCAGCGGCGTCTGCGCCCGAGCGCGGGAGCTCAGCGACACACGCAGGCTCACCGTCCGGGACTTGCCGGGCGCGATCGCCTTGATCCGCGACGACGCCAGGGTGGCCCGCAGGCCGCGAGCCGAGGCGACGCGCAGCCGCACCGGACGGGTCGGCGCGTCGCCGGCGTTGGTCACCGTCACGCGGACCCGCCGGGTCCGGTCGGCGGGCAGCCGCTTGGGCACGCCCTTCAGCTGCACCTGCGTCACCGGCTGCGCGACGAGCGGGATCGGACCGGTGGTGTCGTAGACCACGCTCGCGTCGCCGGACGCGGTCAGCGTGGCGATCATGCAGTCGGGCTTCTTGCCGGCCATCTTCCGGTCGACCGCCTCGAACTGCTGGACCGCCGTCCCCGCGCCGCTCTTGCGCGTGTCGCCGAAGACCCCCTGGGCCGCCGCCGCCTCGAACACGTGCCAGCGCGGGCGGAGGCCGTCGGTGACGGTCGAGAAGCCGACCGCCGGATAGCCGTTGCAGCCCTCGGGCGTGCGCGTGCCGGCGAAGATCGTGATCAGGCCCGCCGTGTCGGCCGTCGGTGCGCCGCGGAACCGCACCATCCCGACCAGCGCCCCGCGGCGGCGGTCGTAGCCGAGCGCCGCGTTGAGGATGTCGCGCGCGGGCGCCGGATCGGAGGAGTCCCCCGGCGGGTCCTCGGTGATCCCGATCAGGTTGGCCGACGCGGCGGGCGCCCCGGCCAGGCCGAGTCCGACGAGCACCGTCAACAGCGCCGCAAGCACCGCGGGCCGTCGGCCGTCGCGGACCACGGGGTACGGGGAGCGGTCGGGTCGAGCGGGGGCGAGCATCACGGATTCACCGTACCCCGTCCGCCGAGCGGCGACTCCAACGTCCACGCCGACAGCAGCTCGAGGGCCTCCGCCGAGGGTGACCCGGGCTCCACCGTGTAGAGGAAGAGCGTCTGATCCGGGTCGTCCGGCAGGGTGAGCGCCTCGTAGCCGACGGTCAGCGCGCCGACGATCGGGTGGTGGTAGCGCTTGGTCCCGTGCGTCTGACGGAGCACGTCGTGCGACGCCCACCAGCCCGCGAACTCGGGACTCTTGACGCTGAGCTCGCCGACCAGGGCCGAGAGCTCGGGATCGTCGGGATGCCGGCCCGCGTCCATCCGCAGACTCGCGACGTTGTCGCGGGCGACCGCCTCCCAGTCGACGTAGAGCTCCCGCGCCGCCGGATCGAGGAAGACCCAGCGGGCGTGGTTGCGCTCCCGCGGGGGCCGCGCGTCGAAGTCGCAGAGCAGCGCACGGGTCATCCGGTTGGTCGCCAGGAAGTCGAGCCGGCGTCCCAGCACGAAGGCGGGCATCGGCGTGCTCTGCAGCAGCCTCAGCACGCCGGGCCGCACGCGTTGCGGGCGGGCTGTCCGCTGCTTGGCGCGGGTCCGCGTCGGCCGGGCCAGGTCGAAGAGGTGCGCCCGCTCGTCGTCGTCGAGCCGCAGCGCACGGGCGACCGCGTCGAGCACGTCCTCGGACGCACCCGTGGCCCGCCCCTGTTCGAGCCGAACGTAGTAGTCGACGCTGACCCCGGCCAGCCGCGCCAGTTCTTCCCGCCGCAGACCGGGAACCCGTCGCGCGCCCTCGCCCGTGGGCAGCCCGACCTCGTGCGGCTCGACCCGTCCGCGTCGCGACCGCAGGAACTGTCGGAGCTCGTCGTTGGCCACGTCCCCAGTATGCGGGCTGCCGCCGGTCCCGTGGGTGGGTCTGCGAGACCTACGGTCCGCCCCGACTCTTCACGTCACCGCGCTCGTGTGGTCTGCTGGGACCATGACGACGACGCGTGTGGTGCAGGTGACGGAGCCCGGCAAGGGGCTCGAGCTGAGCGAACGCGAGCTGGGTGCGCCCGGCCGCGGCGAGGTGCTGGTCCGGGTCGAGGCGTGCGGGGTCTGCCACTCCGACGCGTTCACGATCGAGGGCGGGATGCCGGGGATCGAGTACCCGCGCGTGCCGGGCCACGAGATCGCCGGGACGATCGAGGCGGTCGGCGTCGGCGTCGAGCCGTGGACGGCCGGGCAGCGCGTCGGCGTCGGCTGGTTCGGCGGGCACTGCGGGCACTGCGACCCGTGCCGCCGCGGGGACTTCATCAGCTGCCCCAACGGGCTCGTGCCCGGCATCGCCTACGACGGCGGCTACGCCGACCACGTGATCGTCCCGCAGTCCGCGCTGGCGTCGATCCCCGACGAGCTCTCGGCCGAGGACGCGGCGCCGCTGCTCTGTGCCGGGATCACCACGTTCAACGCGCTGCGCGAGAGCGGCGCCCGGCCGGGCGACCTCGTCGCGATCCTGGGTGTCGGCGGGCTCGGCCACCTGGGCGTCCAGTTCGCCCGCCGGATGGGCTTCGAGACGGTGGCGATCGCTCGCGGCACCGACAAGCGGGCGCGTGCGATCGAGCTCGGCGCGCACCACTACGTCGACTCGACCGCCCAGGACGTGGCCGCAGCGCTGCAGGCGCTCGGCGGCGCGACGACGATCCTGGCGACCGTGACCGCCCCGGATGCGATGAGCGCCGCGGTCGGCGGCCTGCGGGCCCGCGGGCGAATGATCGTCGTCGGTGCATCCGCCGATCCGATGCAGATCCCGCCGTTCGCGCTGATCCCGGGAAGCACCGGGGTGATCGGCCACGCGTCGGGAACGTCGAAGGACTCCGAGGACACGCTGCGCTTCAGCGCCCTGCAGGACGTTCGTCCGACGATCGAGACCTACCCGCTCGAACGAGCCGCCGAGGGGTACGCGCGGATGATGAGCGGCGACGCGCGCTTCCGGGTCGTCCTGACGACCGGGAACTGATCGGGCGACCGTCCCGCCGCCGGGAACGCCCGCTCTCGGGGGCGGGACCGGCGGCCTAGGGGGCGTCGCGTCGCAGCAGTGCCCGCTGGATCTTGCCGCTGGTCGTCTTCGGCAGCTCGTCGACGATGTCGATCCGGCGCGGGTACTTGTAGGGCGCGGTCGTCGACTTGACGTGCTCCTGGAGCGTGCCGATCAGCTCGTCGTCCGCGGTGACGCCGTCGCGCAGCACGATCACCGCCCGCACGATCTGGCCGCGCTCCTCGTCCGGCGCCGCGACGACCGCCGCCTCGGCCACGGCCGGGTGGGCGACCAGCGCGGACTCGACCTCGAACGGGCCGATCCGGTACCCGGCCGACGAGATCACGTCGTCGGTCCGGCCCTCGAAGAAGAACCAGCCGTCCTCCTCGCGGACCCGGTCGCCGGTCCGCCACGGCTGGTCGCGGGGCGCCGGATCGTGGCCGAGGTATCCACGGAAGAACGTCGGCACGCTCGCCGGGTCGACGACCAGCTCGCCGTCGTCGATCCACAGCCGCACGCCCGGTAGCGGCCGTCCCATCGAGCCCGCGCGCACCGGCTCGCCGAGCGGCGCGCCGGTCAGCTGGCCGGTCTCGGTCTGGCCGAAGCCGTCGCGGATCTCGATCCCGGTCGCCGCCCGCCAGACGTCGAGCACCTCGGGGTTGAGCGCCTCGCCCGCCGCGACCAGCCCGCGCAGCGCGGGGTAGCGGCCGATCTCGGTGCGCTTCGCGATCACGCGGTACTCGGTCGGCGCCATGCAGAGCACGTCGACCTGCTCGTCGGCGAGGATCCGCAGCCGCTCGGCGGGGTCGAACCGCTGGTCGTGGAGCAGGGCCGTCGCGCCCTGCAGCCACGGCGCGACGAAGACGTTGCGGGCCGACTTGCTCCATCCGCTGGCGGCGGTGCACCAGACCAGGTCGCCGGGTCGCGCATCGAGCCAGTTCTTCGCCTGCAGCCGCTGCCCGTCGAGGTAGCGCTGGACGTGGACGACGGCCTTCGGATCGCCCTCGGTGCCGGACGTGAACGTGAGCAGGCAGGGGTCCTCGGGGTCCAGCTCCGCGAACGGCGGGGCGTCGCCGACCAGCAGCGCGTTGTCGGGGACGACGAGGATCTCGGGGTCACGGGCGGGGCCGGTCTCGGTGCCGAGACTGGAGCCGGGGCTCGGGCTCGGGCCGACGAGTGCCGCCTCCAGCTCCGCCCGGTTGCGCTCGTCGACCACCACCAGCTTCGGGGCGGTGACGTCCAGCCGCAGCCGCAGGTCCTTCGCGCGCAACTGCTCGTTGCACGGCAGCGCGACCGCCCCGATCCGGAAGCAGGCGGCCATCGCCAGGACCCATTCGGGGCGGTTGCCGACCAGGGTCATCACGACGTCGCCGCGCCGCACCCCGCGGGCGGCCAGGTGTCCGGCCAACGCCCCGCTGGCCGCGTCGACCTCGGCGAAGCTCCACTCCCGCCTTCCGCCGTCGCGGCGCAGCTCGACCAGGGCCCGGTCGTGCGGATCCCGGGCCGCCACCACGTCGCGTGCGAAGTTCATCGCCGCGCAGTCTTTCCTACTCGCCGGGCGGACGCGGAGCTCGCACGGTCATCCGCCCGTCGGGGCTCGGAGGACGCGCCGCAGCGCGTGGGTACCGTCGGCCGCCGGAGTCGGCCGTCAGACGACGCCCTGCGCGAGCATCGCGTCGGCGACGATCGTGAAGCCGGCGATGTTCGCGCCCGCCACGTAGTCGCCCTCGAAGCCGTGGCGCGCAGCGGTCTTGCGGCAGGTCTCGTGGATCTGGTACATCACGGCGCGCAGCCGCTCGTCGGAGTCGGCGAACGACCAGCGGATCCGGGCCGCGTTCTGCGCCATCTCGAACGCGCTGACCGCGACGCCGCCGGCGTTGGCCGCCTTGCCCGGCGCGTAGGCAACGTTCGCATCGGCCTGGAAGACCGCGACCGCCTCGTCGGTGCAGGGCATGTTCGCGCCCTCGGCGACGACCTTCACGCCGTTGGCCACCAGCGCCTGCGCGTCGGCCTCGTCGAGCTCGTTCTGCGTCGCGCACGGCAGGGCGATCTCGCAGGGGATGCTCCACGGGGTCGCGCCCGGGGTCAGCGTCGCCTCGCCGCCGCGGCGGGCGGGGTAGTCGGCCAGCGAGCCGCGCTCGACGAACTTGATCGTCTTCAGCAACTCCAGGTCGAGCCCGTCCGGATCGTGCAACGTGCCCGACGAGTCCGAGCAGGCGACGCAGGTCGCGCCGAGCTTGCTCGCCTGCTCGATCGCGAACAGCGAGACGTTGCCCGCGCCCGAGACCACGACCGTCTTGCCGGTGAAGTCGTCGTCCTCGTGGGCGAGCATCTCCTGGACGAAGTAGACGAGCCCGTAGCCGGTGGCCTCGGTGCGGACCTGCGCCCCACCCCAGCCGACGCCCTTGCCGGTGATCGTGCCCGCCTCGGACGCCCCGACGATCCGCTTGTACTGGCCGTACATGTAGCCGATCTCGCGACCGCCGACGCCCTGGTCGCCGGCGGGGATGTCGATGTCCGGGCCGATGTGGCGGTACATCTCGGTCATCAGCGACTGGCAGAAGCGCATCACCTCGGCGTCGCTGCGGCCCTTGGGGTCGAAGTCCGACCCGCCCTTGCCGCCGCCGATCCCCTGCCCGGTCAGGGCGTTCTTGAAGATCTGCTCGAAGCCGAGGAACTTGACCGTGCCGAGCGACAGCCCGCCATGGAACCGGAGGCCGCCCTTGTACGGGCCGAGCGCGGAGTTGAACTGCACGCGCATCGCCCGTTGGACGTGGATCTCGCCCTGGTCGTCGACCCACGGCACGCGGAACATGATCTGGCGCTCGGGCTCGACGATCCGCTCGAGGATCCGCGCCCGCGAGTACTCCGGGTGCGCCTCCAGCACGGGACCGAGCGGGGCGAGCACCTCGTGGACCGCCTGGTGGAACTCCAGCTCGCCCGGATTGCGATCCTCGACCGACTCGAGGATGGCGTCTAGGTCGGTTCCGGGAACGGTCTTCACCGGCGAAATTTTCGCAGACGGATCCCCCCGTTCCCGGGGCCCGGAGGCAGATGGTTGGTTTCCGCCATACGCTTCCGAGAGCCGTCGAATGGGGGATTCCCGCGATCGATCATCGACCCCACCGGCCGCGCCGCCGTTCGGCGACCGGTCGTCGTTCGACACGCCGTAGCTGCTCAACGTCGACCGGTCGGCGTTCGCGCGCCCGGGCCACCATCGTCGACCCCACCGCCTCACGCGTGACTACTATTATCCTGAATAGCGATTTTGGCGTGCACGGTGCACGCGGCGATCGCCATTCGCAGCCGTTTCCGCAGTCCGCCCGGGGAGAGTCCGTGACCAGCACCGCCGTCCGCCGCGAGCAGCACGACGCCGTCGTCGTCCTGACGATCGACAACCTGAGCCAGCGCAACGCGCTCAGCGACCCGGTGCTCGGCGAGCTCGTCCGGCAGCTGGAGGCCGCCGACCGCGACCTCGGCGTGCGGGCGATCGTGGTGGCCGGGGCCGACAAGGTCTTCGCCGCCGGGGCCGACGTCCGCGCCCTGCGCGAGCGCACCGCGACCGAGATCTACGACGGCGACCGCGCCCTGCTCTGGGAGGCCGTCCGCCGGATCCGCACGCCGATGGTCGCCGCGGTCTCGGGCTTCTGCCTCGGCGGCGGCTGCGAGCTGGCGATGATCTCCGACGTGATCGTCGCGTCCGAGACGTCGCGGTTCGGCCTGCCCGAGACGCAGCTCGGCCTGATCCCCGGCGCCGGCGGCACGCAGATGCTGCCGCGGGCGATCGGCAAGGCGGTCGCGATGGACATGGTGCTCACCGGCCGCCTGCTCGACGCCCAGGAGGCCCTCGCGATGGGGCTGGTCTCGCGCGTCGTCGGACTCGACGCGTGGCTCGACACCGCCGTGGAGCTGGCCCAGAAGATCGCCGGCCGCCCCGCCGTCGCCCAGCGACTGGCCAAGGAGACCGTCAACGCCGCCTTCGAGACCCCGCTGCGCGCCGGGATCGACGGCGAGCGCCGGGCGTTCGCGATGGCATTCGCGTCGGACGACGCCCGCGAGGGTCTCACGGCCTTCGTCGACAAGCGCGACCCGGAGTGGACGCACCGCTAGGCCGGAGAGAACCGGGCCCCGCCCCGAGCGTCGCGGTCCGAGGACGCCTCGTGCGACGGCCGGGCTCGGCGCACCCGGAAAGAACCGGGCCCCGCCCCGAGCGTCGCGGTTCGGAGGCGCTCCGTACGACGGCCGGGCTCGGCGCACCCGGGAAGGACCGGTCCCGCCCCCGGCGTGACTCCCGAGTGATCTAGGGGTCGACCTGGTCCCAGCGCAGCGGCGCGTCGAGCACCTGCGGGAACTTCGCCTCGAGGTAGGCCGCGAAGTCGCCCATGTGGACCGACATCGCCGCGCCGGCCCGATCGACGTCGCCGCTGGCGATCGCCCGGTGGATCCGGTGGTGCTCGGCGACGACCGCCTCGCGGGACGCCATCGGGTACTGGACCCCGAGCGGCGTGCCGTCGCAGATCCAGGTCAGCGAGGCGAGCACCATCGTGAAGACCGGGTTGCCGGCGATCTCGGCGATCGTCTCGTGGAAGTACGCGTTCTCCTCGACGAACGCGTTCTCGTCCTGGAGCGCCTCGCGCATCCGCACGACCGACTGGTGCAGCAGCTCCGCCTGCGGCTCGGTGACGCGCGACGCGGCCCGTCGGGCCAGCTCGGGCTCGAGCACGACGCGGGCCTCGAGCACGGTCCGGAACGATGCCTGGTCGAGCTGGAGCATCATCGCGATGATGCTCGCCAGGTGGCGCGATCCGGGGCGGTTGACGATCGGCCCGCCGCCCGGGCCGGTCTTGATCGTGATCACGCCCTGGATCTCGAGGAACCGCAGCGCCTCGCGCAGGGTTCCGCGCGCGACGCCGTACTCCTCGAGCATCGTCTTCTCGGGCGGCAGGGGCGCTCCCTGCTGCAGTCCGCCGTCGGTGATCTCCCCCACGATGCGCTGGGCGAGCAGGGCGGCGGTCTTCTGGGGGCGTAGGCCGTCCCGCGCCCGGGAGCGCGGGCGGTTCTGTGAGGTAGCCGACATCCGGCGAAGTCTCGCATCCGTAGCGGCCGTTATGGGAACGGGAAGACCGTAAGCCGCTGGATTCTTGACGATATAATCCTTATACTTGAACAACGGCAATCGGCTCCACGCCCGCGCCGCAGTGCAAGCAAGCAGGGGGAACGACCACGATGATCATCGACGGGCACGTGCACGTCTGGCCGGACAAGATCGCCAAGATCGCCCTGGGGTCGCCGAGCGAGGGCCTCAAGCGGTTCGGCGACGGCA
>JBAZOW010000103.1:0-11623 GCA_041648495.1 Patulibacter sp. | reverse complement strand
GGGCCTGTCGGCTGACCACCGTCGGCTTGGCCGCCGCGACCGGCGCCGGGACGCGCGCACCGCGGCTCGGCGGCGTCTCCTGCCGGCTGGCGACCGGGCCCTCCGGCCGCGGACCGCCGCGGTCCTCGGGCGTCGGCGGCGCGCAGACGCACACCGGCTCCGGCGGGAACCCGGCCCCGCGCCGGAAGCTGTACACGTCCTGGACCGGATAGTCGTCGTCCTGCTCCAGCAGCGACTGCTTCGTCAGCACGAAGACGTTGGTGCCGTCCGGCGAGACGCCGGCGAACCGCGCCTCGTCGTCCCCGGAGCCGGCGACCATCAGCCGCACCTTTCCGGCGCGGTACTCGTAGACGCTCAACGGTCCCTGGGGTGCCTCGGGGGTCAGGGCGTCCGGGCTCATGAAGTAGAACGCGCCGTCCGCCGTGAAGCTGTCGGTCGTCCCGCCGAACTCTCGCGGCGCCGTGAGACCGCGGTCGCCGGGTCCGAAGGCCACGTTGCCGCCGGACGACGCGCCTGGCCGGCACGACACGCAGGTCAGCGATCCGTCCGGCCCGTCGGTCGCGTCGTAGACGTACATCTGACCGCCGCCGTAGCCGCCGTCGAGCCCGGCGTCGTTGCTGAACGCCAGCTGCTCGCCGTCGCGCGAGACGATGCCGCCCGCCGCCGCGGCGTCGGGCGCGATCTCGCGAACCCCGTCGCCGTCGACGATCCAGATTCCGGCGCCACCCGCGCCGGACAGGTAGACGTGCCGCAGATCGCGGTCGGCGCCGATGACCTCCGCCGGGCCCTCGGCCGCCGCCAGGAGCCCCAGCGTGTCCGTCGTCGTGTCGTACTCGTAGATCCCCGTTCCGCTCGCGGGGGCGTCATCGGTCAACGGCTCGGGGCAGGAGAACAGGAGCCGTCGGCCGTCCTCGGACAGGCCGAAGAAGACCCTCGACGCGCAGACGGTCCCGGGCGGGTCCTCGTCGCGACGCGAGCGGTTGGCGATCACCGTGTCGGCGTTCGGCCGCAGGGCGTTGCGCCGGACGTAGATCTCCGGCCCGCGTTGCCCGCCGTCGTCGGTCGGGTGGAACGCGACCGTCTGCCCGTCGTCGCTCATCGCTCGACGGCCCGCCGGGATCGCGCCGAACGGGGGGAGGTTGCCGTCGGGGTCGAGCCCGACCTGCACGGTCCGGTCCCCGTCGCGGACGTAGAGCACGTCGCTGCTGTTGCCGCTGGGCGTGCCTCCGACGAGCAGCAGGCGCTGGGTGTCCCGCGACACCGCCGCGACGGTGGTCGAGCCGATCGTGCCGAGCGCCGACGGCGTGTCCGAGGAGAGCCAGTCGACGGCGCCGCCTTCCCCGAACCGGTAGGTCTTGAGGTTGACCACGCGCCCCGAGCCGCCGTACGGCAGGGCCTCCTCGACGAACGGATAGTGGCTCGACGCGATCACGCTGTCGAGCTGCTCGTCCGCGGCGTCGAAGCGGAAGCGGTCGCGTTGGCTGGCCGCCCGGAAGCGCGGTTGCGGCTGCATGCCGACGGTCTCCCACCCGTGCGCTCCGCGGCGGGCACGGTAGTACGACTCGAGGAGGTTGCTCTGCACGTCACCGAACGCGCCGAGCGAATGGAACAGCAGGCCGTCGCCGTCCTCCGCCACCTGCAGCGTGTGGTAGACCGGCACGCCGCCCTTGTCGGCCGGCGAGACCATCTCGAGCGTCCGGTCGGTCGGCATCGCGGCCGGGGTCGGCCGCGGGGCGATCGGTGCGGCCGCGGCGGCGGGAGCCGCTTGGACGGCAGCGACGGCGACGACCGCCAGCACCCCCGACCAGGCCGCGAGCGATCGACGGCGCGGGGGACCCGTTGGGCGCCCAGGGGCCATCGACGCCCTCCTGCTCGTTCTTGAGAACACGCTTCTCTCTCCAGTCACGGAACAACATGCTCGGGCGCTGCGCACCCGGGGCGGGAGTACCACGAGGCACGACCGACGGTGAACGACCGTAAACGAATGGCCTATGCAAAGTCAATAGCGACGTGTCACGGCGTTTCTGTGCGGATCCCGAATGGGGCCGCGTACTACCAAGTCCGCCGTCCGTTAGGGATTTTTGCGACCGAACGGACCCTTATCGCCACTTCCAGGACACACGCAGATGCACACCTGTCGCACGCCCTATCCCCACAGCGGACCTGAGTACCGTGTCGACATTCGGCGGTGGCCCGGCCCCCTGCGCTACCCGAGGATCGAGACCACGACCGCGCCGAGCGTCACCAGCGACGTGGTCCAGACGATCGAGCTGGCGATCGGCTGCAGGGTCAGGTTGAACCGGTGCGCCACCAGGAGGCCGTTGAGCCCGGTCGGCGCGACCGCCTGCAGCAGCATCCCCCTGGGCAGGTCGAGCGCCAGCAGCGAGACGCCGATCACGAGCCCCGGCGCGATGATCAGCCGCAGGCCGACCGCCAACGCCACCTCGGGAGCGATGATCCGCCGCCAGGTCCGGCGCGTCGCCCCGTCCGCGAGATCCCCGCCAGGTCCTCGCGCCGCGGGACCCGTGACCCCGTCGGCCGAGGTCGCCGCGTCCGCTGCGGCCTGCGCCCGCTGGATCCGCCGCTCGGCCGAGAGCTGGACGCCGACCACCACGAAGCCGACCGGCAGGAGCGCGTAGACGACCCACTGGGCGATCTCCGCCGACCAGGCCGGCGCGTCGACGGGGATCGCGAGTCCGGCGATCGCCGACCACAGCAACGGGTTCTTGAGGAAGGCGACCAGCCGCCGCTCGGGTGGCCCGCTGCCACCGGCCCCGAGCAGCCCGGGCGGGGCGAACGCCGCGCCGACCGCGAAGCCGACCAGGAAGAACATCGGTCCCGAGACCAGGCTGTCCCAGGCGACGGCCGCGCCCAGCTCGTCGGGACCGAGCACGACCCGGGTCAGCGGCAGGCCGAAGTAGCCGGTGTTGGCCAGGATCACCGCCAGGATCACCGCGCCAACGGTCGGCCGCGGCAGCTTCATCACCCGATCGGCGATCCACCAGGCGATCACGCCGACGATCGCGATCACCACATAGGCGGTCAGCAGGCCGCTGACCAGCCGCAGGTCCGGGTGGATCCGCGAGACCAGGACGAAGTAGACCGGGGGCAGCACCCAGGTCAGCATCAGGCTCATCGCGGACCGGGTGCGGCGCTCGGCGCCCTGCTGCCAACGTCGCTCCGAGGCGACGCCACCCGCGACCGCCGCCGCCATCACGGCGACGAGCAGGAAGAGGCTCACGTCGGCGGTCGGCGCCGCAGCGGCTTCAGCGGGACGACTTCGCGCACCATCCAGACGTGCTCGATCCCGGCCTCGTCGAACGGCTCGCCGACCGGCCGGAAGCCGGACTTCGCGTAGAGCCGCTGAGCGGCGGTCTGGGCGGCCAGGCGGAGCGTGTCGGCGCGCTGGCGCTGGGCGTAGTCGTGGGCCCGTTCGAGTAGACGCGAGGCAATGCCTCGGCCGCGCCACTCGCGGTCGACCGCGACGCGTCCGACCTTGACGACGCCGTCGCGCACCAACAGGCGCATCGTGCCGACCACGGCGCCGTCCGGAGCCACGGCGATCGCGTGGCGCGCGACGTCGTCCCCCGCGTCCAGCTCGACCTCGCGCGGCACGCCCTGCTCCTCGCAGAAGACGCGGACCCGGAGCGCCTGGGCCGCGCGCAGCTGCTCCGCGCGCTCGACCCACAGCAGCGTCACGCCGTCGGCCTCGTGGGTGGGGGTGCCGGTGCCGTCGCTCATGGTTCTGGTCCTGCCTCGGGCCGCGCGTCCCCGGTGGTTCCGGGAGCCGGCTTCCCTTCCAACCCAGCGTACAACCGCAGGTCGCGTTCCAGGTCCTCGACGCTGCCGTAGGCTCCCTGTCGCACCGTCACGATCTCGCCCTCGGCGTCGAGGAAGACCGTCGACGGCTGGACCGACGTCGCCTCGATCCGGCGAGCGATCTTGCGGTCCGGGTCGATCAGGCTCGGGTAGATCGTCGGCTGCTCGCGCAGGAAGGCCCGGGCCTTGCCGCGGTCCTTCGTCGCGTCGATGTTTACGCCGAGGAACGCCACCCGCGTGCCGTGTCGGGCCGCCGCGGTCCGCAGCAGCGGGAACTCCGCCCGGCACGGGTCGCACCACTCGGCCCAGACGTTGATCACCACGGGGTACCCGCGCAGGGCTCCGAGGTAGGCGTCGAGACCCTCGGCCGGGATCTCGAGCAGGCCGCCGCCCTGGCCGTAGAGCGCCCGCAGCGCCGGGGGCGCGTCGCGGACGGCGTCGCGCGCTTGGGCCGCGCTCGGGACGTCGTCCGGGGTCCGGGTCGAATCGCCCGACTGCACCAGGCCGATCGCCGTCACCACGACGATCGCCAGAGCGGCGACGACGATCGCGATCGTCCGGCGTCGGGGGGCAGACCGCGGCATCGCTTCTAGGGTCGCACAGGCCCGCCGCGCGATCCCCAGCCGTGAGGTATCGTGCTCACCAACCTGCACGGGCGAGACGCACGTCGTCTTCCCTGATCTGACCGTCGCAGGATCTTCGACGCCCCGCGTTGGCCTCTGCCACCGCGTCGAGTCGACGTCTCACTCTCCGCACACTTGCCTGTATGGCGCAACGGCCGTCCGTCGTGACCGCAGAGGTCACCTCCGTTCCGGATCCCACCGAGATCTCTCGCGTGGCGACTTTCGTGCGCGAACCGTTCGTCGAGGAGGGCGAGGACGCCGCGGCGGTGCTCGCGCCCGGCTCGATCCGGCGCCACGCCTTCGAGTTCGCCCGGGCGGAGCTCGACGCCGGAGCCGCCGTTCCGTCGCAGAAGTGGCGTCGCCGCTGGTCGCTGCTGCTGGGCCTGGACCGCACGCTCAACACCGCGACGCCGGTGCTGGCCGACGGCACCACGCTCAACCCGCACCAGATCGACGCCCTGTCGGGGACCTACGCGGCCCTGCTCGCCGACGCCCAGCGACGCGCGACCGGCGGCAGCGGCAGCGACGGCGACGCCCTGCTGCTCTCGTTCGAGGACGAGGACCCGACCGAGATCGAGGAGCCGCCGGCCCAGATCCCGGCCGACGAGGACGACGACCACGACGACGAGGGACCGTCCGAGGACGACGACCCCGACGGCGACGGGGCGGCGAGCGACGACGAGGACGACGACGAGCTCGAGGCGTTCGACCCGGAGCTCGAGGAGCTGCCCGAGGCCGAGCCGGAGTCGGAGTTCGCGCTCTACGACGACGTCGCCGACGAGGACGTCGACGAGGACATCGACCGGGTCGCGCTCGAGGACCCCAACGCGCACAAGCGGTTCTGGTTCGAGCACGCGACGGGCGCCGGCAAGACGGTCGCCGCGATGGGCTTCGTCGAGGCCTGCCGCACCGGCGGCATCCTGATCCTCACCCACCGCCGCAACCTGGTCGATCAGTTCCAGGACGAGCTGCGCACGCGCGGCTACGGCGAGCGGCTCCACAAGCCGCTGCTGACCGACGCGGACGGCAACGACCCGAACCCCGACGTGATCGGGCCGGTGACGATCGAGACGTACCAGTGGTTCGTCCGCAACGCCGGTCGGATCTCGGGCGCCTACACCGTCGTGATCTGCGACGAGGCCCACACCGCGCTGGGCGACAAGACGTCCGGCGCGATCCGCGCCTGGACCGGCCCGATCTTCATCGGCATGACCGCGACCGGCGCGCTGATCGCCCGCCACGTCGCCGACCTCTTCCCCACCCAGACCTCGCGCTTCGACCTGGCGCAGGCCGCCCGCCGCGGCGTGATCGCCCCGCTGCGCTGCCTGCGGATCCCGCCCGGTCCGGGCGTGCGCACGATCGCCAAGGTGCCGCTGCGCAAGGGCGAGGTCGACATGGAGTTCGACCAGGACGAGCTGGCCAAGCTGCTCGACCAGGCGCCGTTCAACCTGGCGATCGCCGACCTCTACAAGACGCGCTTCCGCAACACCCCCGGCGTCGTCTACACCGCGGGCGTCAAGCACGCCTACAACGTCGCCGAGAGCTTCCGCGCGCTCGGGATGAAGGCGATGGCGGTCTCGGGCGAGACCCCCAAGCGCGAGCTGGCCACGATCCTGGCGCAGTACGACGCCGGCGAGATCGACGTCCTGATCAACGCCCAGCTGCTGGCCGAGGGCTGGAACTCGCCCCGCGCGACGATCTGCATGCACCTGGCGCCGACGGCGTCCAAGCGGATCTACCAGCAGCGCGTCGGCCGCGTGACGCGTCGCCACCCCGGCAAGGAAGCCGGGGTCGTGATCGACTTCGTCCACCCGGCGACCGCCAACGACGACCCGGTCGTCACGCTGCACTCGCTGCTCGACCGCGACGTCTACCGCGGCGGCGCGATCGTCGTCGGTCCGGTCCGCCGCGGACGCGGACGCCGGGTCAAGGTCGAGCGGCGCGTGCTGCCGGTCACGCCGGACATCGAGCGCCGTCGTCAGGTCTTCGAGCGCGAGCTGTGGCGGATCGCCGTCGAGCAGCTGGACTGGGGCGAGCAGCGGGTCTGGGCCGCCCTGGCCGGCGCGAAGGCGTCGCCGGCGAACTGGCGTCGCGGCCGCGCGATGCTCAACTTCGACCGCTCGGGCGAGCTGCGTCGGCAGTTCCTGATCACCGCGCTCGAGCGCAACCGCAGCCAGCCGCTGCGGATGCGGGCGATCCAGGAGATCTCGCTGCTGCGCGAGGCCGAGCCGTTCGACACCGCGATCGACTTCATCGGCCAGTGGCCGCGCGACGAGCGACGCGAGGCCGCGCGCACGTTGCTGCAGGCGATGGCCGACCGGCGGATCGGTCGCCGCGACCAGGCGACCGCCTGGATCTGGCGCCTGGCCGAGTACACGCGCGACGTGCACGAGGAGTACGCGGCGCAGCGCTGGCCCGCGACCAAGCACCTGCTCGGCCTGCTGGTCAACTCGTCCGGCGCCGCCCACGCTCGCAACGCGCGGCGGTTGGTCCACGGCGCGCGCCAGCACGACCGTCGCCTGCAGGCCGCGCTACTGGCCGCCGCCGTCGCGCACTCGCCCGAGGCCGAGGAGGTCCTGCGCGAGGCCCGTACCCGCCTGGCCCGCAAGCCGGGGGCGCTCAGCCGCGACCTGCTGAAGGACTTCCCCAACGGCAAGCGCCGCAAGAAGCGCAGCCGCAAGCGCCGTGGTGGTCAGGGCGCCGCGAACGGCGAGAACACCGCGGTCACCGCCAACGGCGAGAACGGCGACGAGGTCGCCGTCGGCGAGGGAAACGACGGGCAGACCCAGAACGGCGTCGGGAACGGCAACGGCCAGAACGGGAACGGCGGCAACGGGCAGGGCAACGGCCAAGGAAACGGACGCTCGCGGCGGGGTCGCTCGCGCGGCGGGCGACGCCGGAACCGCGGGGGCGGGTCGAACGCCGAAGCGACGACCGAGACGTCCGTCGAGCCCACCGAGTCGGGCACCGCCGACGCGGCCGGTGAGCGGCCGGCCGAGGCCGGGGCCGATTCTCCGGCGACCGACGAGGCGCCCACGACCACGCCCGCCCGCCGACGCCGAGTGCGAGGCCAGAAGGCCGCCGAGGCCGCAGCTGCCGCCGAGGGGTCCGAGAGCGAGACGGGCTCCGCAGCCGCCGCCGCGGCCTCGGGCGAAACGTCCGCCAAGGGCGGCGCTTCGGTGGCCGAGTCCGAGGCTGACGCGAAGCCCGCTCCACGACGGACCCGCACGCGCAAGACCGCGGCGGAGAAGGCCGCGGAGGCCGCCGCGTCCGAGGCACCGACCGCCGGCGCCGCGGACGAAGCCGACAAGCCCGCCCGCCGCACCCGCACGCGCAAGACCGCCGCGGAGAAGGCCGCCGAGGCCGAGGCGACCCCGAGCGCGGTGCCGGCCGACAGTGACGCCACGCCGGCGAAGACGCCCGCCCGCCGGACCCGGACCCGCAAGACCGCCGCCGAGAAGGCCGCGAGCGAGACCGAGGCGACCCCGGTCAAGAAGCCGGCCGCCCGCAAGACGGCGCCGCGCAAGACCGCCGCCCAGAAGGCCGCCGAGGCGGCGGCCACCGGGGAGGCCGCACCGGCCAAGCCCGTCCGCAAGGCCGCGCCGCGTAAGACCGCGGCACAGAAGGCTGCGGAGGCGGCCGCCTCCGGCGAGGCCGCACCGGCCAAGCCGGCTCGCAAGGCCGCGCCGCGCAAGACCGCCGCGCAGAAGGCCGCCGAGGCCGAAGGCGCCGCAGCCACCCCCGCGAAGAAGCCCGCCGTCCGGAAGGCCGCGCCGCGCAAGACCGCGGCACAGAAGGCCGCCGAGGCCGCTGCCGCGGGCGAGACCGACGCCGCCCCGGTCAAGAAGCCGGCGGCGCGCAAGCCCGCCGCGCGGAAGACCGCCGCCGCAACGTCGGCGACCAAGACGGCCGCCAAGAAGCCGGCCACCCGCCGCAAGGCGACCCCGAAGGCCGAAGCCGAGTAGGGCTCCTCCCGCTCCCGATAGGCTCGGGGGCATGACGCAGACGAGCCGCGAGATCCACCTGGTCGATCGTCCCGTCGGCGTGCCGACGCTCGACGCCCTCCGCCTGGTCGAGACCGAGATCCCCGAGCCGGGCGACGGCGAGATCCTGGTCCGCAACCACTGGATGAGCGTCGATCCCGCGATGCGCGGACGGATGGACGACCGTCCGTCCTACGTCGAGCCGTTCCGGGTCGGTGAGGCGCTCGAGGGCGGCGCCGTCGGCGAGGTGATCGCCTCGAAGTCCGACCGTCACGCGGTCGGCGATCTGGTCCTGCACGGCCTCGGCTGGCGCGACCTGGCGCTGCTGCCCGGCAAGCGCGCGGCGCCGATCGACGCCTCGCTCGCCCCCGAGCAGGCGTTCCTCGGGATCCTCGGAATGCCCGGCCTGACCGCCTACGCCGGCCTGATCCGGCTGGCGCAGATCAAGCCCGGCGACGTGGTCTTCGTCTCGGCCGCCGCCGGTGCGGTCGGCTCCGCCGTCGGCCAGATGGCGCGGCAGCTCGGCGCCTCGCGGGTGATCGGCAGCGCCGGCGGACCCCAGAAGGTCGCCCACGTGCTCGACGCCTTCGGCTTCGACGCGGTGATCGACTACAAGGCCGGGAGCGTCCGCAAGCAGCTCAAGCAGGCCGCCCCGGACGGGATCGACGTCTACTTCGACAACGTCGGCGGCGAGCACCTGGAGGTCGCGATCGGCGCGCTGCGCCTGCACGGCCGGATCGTGATCTGCGGGATGATCTCGCAGTACAACGCGACCGAGCCGCCGGCCGGACCGCGCAACCTGGTGCGGCTGATCCAGACGCGCGGATCGATCCACGGCCTGCTGGTGCTCGACCACGGCGACCTGCGCGACGAGTTCCTTCGCGAGGTCGGCGGCTGGATCCGCGACGGATCGCTGGCCTACGACGAGACGGTGGTCGACGGCCTGGAGAACGCGCCGCAGGCCTTCCTCGACCTGCTGGCCGGGAAGAACACGGGCAAGATGCTCGTGCGGATCGACGGCTGAGGCGCGGGCGCGGCGCGGCAACGGGGGCCGCGCCCGGCCGACCGCCGCTATCCGCTCGAGGACCGACGCGCGCGAACCGCGGGTCGCCGGGACAGCGCGGCGTCGATCACCAGGAACGCCGCGAGCGTGATCCCCAGGAGCGGCAGCGCCCACGCGACGACGAGCACGACGGGCACCAGGAGCCAGGCCCACCGCGGCAACTGACGCCACGCGCCCCGGGTCGGCGGCGCCGCGAGCCGCCCCGTCGGCCGACGCTTCCACCACATCCGGTAGCCGACCCCGATCAGGTACAGCAACCCCAGCGCCAGGACCGCCAGGCCGATCTGGTTGGGAATCCCGAACAGGCGCCCCATGTGCAGCTGGATCCCCCAGCCGGCGAGCTTCGCCATCACGGGCCAGTCGGCGAACCGGATCTCGTCGGTGACCGCGTTGCCGGTCGGGTCGACCGCCACCGAATCGCGCTGCATCGGCCATCGGTTGCGGGTCTCGGTGGCGGTGTACCCGTTGCCATCGACGCTCGGCAACGCGACCGACATCGGGTCCCGCAGGCCGGCGTTGCGCGCCGTCGCGAGGGCCCCGTCGATCACGACCAGACGCGCCTGCTCCGCCCGTGGGTCGCCCGCACCCGTCGGGGTCGTCGCCGCGTGACCGTGGTGCGCGTGCGCTCCCCCACCGTCGCCGTCGGCCCCGATCGCGGTCACGCTCGGCGTCGTCCACGACAGGCTGGTTCGCAGGTCGGCGAAGTTCGGGCCCGCGTGCTTCGACCAGGTCAGGCCGGTCGCGGCCAGCGCCAGGAACCCCAGCGCCAGCACCGTCCCGACGGCCGCGTGGCGCGAGACCCGGCGCGCGCGTTCGGGACCGGAGCGGTCCGGCAGGACCAGGCGCCCCAGCTTCCGGGTCCGCCGCCGGCGATCGATCCACAGCACCAGACCGGCGAGCACCACGACCCACAGCCAGCTCGCCGCGGTCTCGCTGTAGATCCGACCGGGTTCGCCGAGCCGCAGGTTCGAGTGCAGCCCCGCGAGCCAGGACGTCACGGGGAGGCTGCCGAAGCTCGTGGCCAGCGACCCCCGGACGTCACCGGTGTAGGGATCGACGAAGACCGTCCGCTGCCGGCCGTCGGTGATCGCCGGTTCGTCGATCACCACCCGGGTGGTCCGTCCGGGGCCATCGGGGGTCTGGACGGCGCTGAGCGTGCCGGCCGGATACGCCCGGCGGGCGGCCTGGATCTGCTCGGCGACGGGGATCGTCCGTCCGCCCTCGGGAACGCGGAGCTCCTCGGCGTAGGCGATCCGCTCGATCTGCGGGGTCAAGGTGTAGACGGCGCCGGTGATCGCGGCGACCACCAACAACGGACCGATCAGCACTCCGGCGTAGAAGTGCAGCCGCATGAGCAGCGGCCGGAGCGTGCGGCGTGGTGCGGGACGGCGTGCGCCGCCGTCCCCGGGTTCGGTGGTCATCGTCGGGTTCCGTTCGTCGGAGGGTCGGGGTGGCGGACCTCGACCGCTCGGGCGGACCGCGCTTGGTGCGGACGCGGGTCGCCGGTCTCGGCATCGCTGATCCCGGGGCCCCGCCGCCGGGCGCGGACGACCAGTCCGCCCATCAGCAGCAGCGCGACCGCCGTCCCGCCGAGCAGCGCTGCGGGCGGACCGCTGCCCGCGGGCGGCGTGACCCGCAGGTCGCTGGTGCCCTCCGGGCCGCGGACCGCCACCCGCACCGGGTAGGCCTGGACGTCGTGCGAGCTCGGCACGCGGGCGATCCCCTCGTAGCCGTTGCCGATCCGCTGGACCCGCAGCGCCCGATCGCCGTCCTCCAGCTCGACGACGATTCGCACGTCGGCGTCCTCGACCGGTCGCCCGTCGTCGGTCCGCTGGACGTAGGCGGTGTAGTCGATCGCCGGTCCGTCGACACCCCGGGTGACCGCAAGCCCCATCAGCTGGACCCGGTACGGGCCGGCCTCGGCGCCGCCCAGCAGCAGTCCCCCGTGGGCGGTGGCGAGCGCCGGGATCGCGAGCGTCGTCGCGAGCACGACGAACAGCGAGGCGAGCGCCGGTGCCGCCTTCCCCGGCACGCGGTCTGACGCGGAGTCTGCCCGGCCGACGCGGGCGAACCGCGCAGCCTTCCCTCGCACGCCCCGCCTCACACCGACCACCCCGGCAGCCCCGGGCAGATTC
>JBAZOW010000102.1:0-11636 GCA_041648495.1 Patulibacter sp. | reverse complement strand
GCAGCAGCCGGATCGCCCCGCTGATCGCGCCGAGCGCCAACCCGATCGCCATGCCCGCGAGCACCAGCCGGATCGGCCCGGCCCCGCCGGCCAGCGCGACCGCGCCGATCAGCGCGGTCGCCAGCAGGACCCCGACGAAGGCGACCGCGATCGTCGGGGCGCCGGGCGCCACGGTGACGAAGGCCGCGGCGATCGTGACCGCCAGCGTGCCACCGGCCGAGAGCCCGAGCGTCGCGGGCTCGGCCAGCGGGTTGCGGGTCACCGACTGCAGCAGCACCGCGGAGGCCGCCAGCGTCGCCCCGGCGAGCGCCCCCGCGGCGGCGCGGGACCCGCGCAGCTCGCGGACGATCTCGACCAGGAACGCCTGCTCGAAGTCGTCGACCTCGCCGCCGGTGATCGCCGCGAAGACGGTGCTCGACGTGGCCCCATCGGCCCCCTGCAGCAGGTCGGCGAGCGCCGCCAGCAGCAGGACGACGAGACCCAGGACGGCGAAGGCCGCCGGGCGACCCCAGGACGGGGCCCGGGCCGCCAACTAGCGCCCCGGGTGGGAGGTTCGGGACACTAGCCGCGGCGGATCGCGGCGCCGAGTTGGTCCGCGATCTGCCCGGTCGAGACCGGACCGCCGTAGAGCCAGGTCCGGCCCTGCAGGTTGCGGTAGTGGCGCGAGCGGACCACGGGAAGCTTGGCGAACGCCTTCAGCTCGCGGTACTTCTGGATCTGGGAGCGGTACTGCTCCGGGTAGACGAAGGCCAGCCACTCGTTGCCGCGGATCTTGGCCAGCGATCCGATCGAGCTGGTCGTGAAGCCGTAGAACGCGTTCGGCCCGGTCCAGGCGTTGCGCAGGCCGATCCGGCGCAGGACCTCGGCGGTCAGCGAGTTGTTGGTCATCAGCCGCAGCGCCGGCGTGCTGGTGGTGCCGCCGGGCTCGGCCACGACGACCCCGGTCCCCGCCCGGCGCTTCTGGCGCAGCGCGGCCTTCTGGGCGGCGAACTTGCCGGTCATCGCGCGCAGGACGCGCTCGCCCTGGCTGCTCCGGCCGACGGCCTTGGCGACCCGCCGGAAGTCCCGCACCATGTTGTTGAAGTGCGCGGCGTTGCCGCTGCCGCGGTACGGCGACGTGACGAGCACCGGGGCGATCTTCTTCAGCGCGTCGCGGTTCTTCGTCGACCGGTAGTCCGGCACGACGATCAGGTCCGGCTTGAGCCGGCGGATCCGCTCCAGGCTCGGGGCCGAGCGCAACCCGACCTCGGCGCTGCCCTTGCGACGCGGCGCCCCGACGAAGGCGTCGTACCCGCGCGAGTCCGCGATCCCGATCGGGGTGATGCCGACCGCCGAGAGGTTCTCGACGGCGTCCCACTCCAGCGCGACGACGCGCTTGGCGGCGGCCTGCGACGACGCGGTGCCGACGGTCAGACCGGCGAGCAGCGTCAGGACGAGGGTGATGGTGATGCGGCGCACGAGGGGATCTCCTCCGGGGCGAACGAACGGGACGGCGGTGCCGGGCGGGATCAGTACCGGGCGGAGCCGGTGATCCGGACGGTGGTGGTGCGGGCGGCGCTGTCGCCGACGCCCGAGACCCGCAGGTTGGAGCGGGTGATCGAGGCGTAGCGACGGGTGCCGCCGGTGATCTTCAGCTGACCGGAGTAGTCGGCCTGCGAGCCGCTGGCCTTGAGCGTGGCCGTGCCGTTGCCGGTGACCGTGCCGTGCGGCGTGACCAGGCGGATCGAGAACTCCAGCAGCTTGCGGCCGGCGAGCTTCGAACGCAGGGTCAGCGTGCCGCGGCCGAAGGGCGCGCCGGAGATCGTGCCCTTCTGCTCGATCTTCTTCGTCGCCGGCTCGCGCTTGGTCAGCTTGACCTGGCCGGACGCCGCGACCTTGTAGGTCTTCGCCGCGTCGGCCGAGGGCACCGCGACCAGCGTCGCGGCCACGGCGATCGCCGCCGTGGAGGCCCAGCGTCCACGCCGGTTTTCGGGAACCCTACCTTCAGTCATCCGGGTCAGGCTAGCAAGGGGTCGGCGGCGGTGCGGGCCAGCCCGTAGGCCACCCGAACTCCCGCCCCGCGGCCGACCGCCGCTCATCGGACCAACCGCACGACGCGGGTGGTCGTGGCCCCGGAACGCGGGGTCACGGAGACCCGCACGCGCACGCTCTTCCGGGCGGCGAGCACCCGGCGCGCGTCGGCGCTGAGCCGCAGGCTGACCGTGCGGCTGCTGCGTCCCGCCAGCCGTACCGACGTCGAGCCGACGATCGTCCGCAGCTTGCGGGTCGAGCCGACGCGGACCCGGTCGACGGTACCGATCCGCACGCGCAGGATCTCGGTCGTGGTCCGCGGGTTCTGGATCCGCAGCCGCACGCGCGTCCGCTTGCTCGTCGACCGGAGCGTGGTCGACCGCACGCGGAGCTTGGCGGGCGCCGTCGGGGTCGACGGCCGGCGGACCGGCGGCGGAGCGAAGCCGCCGCCCCCGAGCAGCGGGGGCGCGGACGGTACGCCGGCC
Source organism: Patulibacter sp. (assembly GCA_041648495.1). GTDB lineage: Bacteria > Actinomycetota > Thermoleophilia > Solirubrobacterales > Solirubrobacteraceae > Patulibacter. Next base: position 9,141 of record JBAZOW010000102.1, on the reverse strand, counting down.
TCGTCGGGACGCTCTTCCGGCGCCGTCGCCTGCAGCGGGGCGACGAAGAACGGGTCGGCCTGGCGAACGCCGACGGTGTAGCGCCCCGCCGATCCGCCCTGGGCCACCGGCAGGTTGCCGCGCGTCGAGTAGGCGGCCGAGCCGGTCACGTCGATCGTGCCGTTCAGGCAGTCCAGGTCGAGGCCCTCGCGATCGGTGCCCTGGCGCAGCAGCATCGAGCCGTAGGGGTGCACCGTGTAGGCGTCGTCGCGCCCGCCGGGCAGCACCCCCGGGTCGACCACGGACATCGGGCCCGCGGTGCCCGGACCGGCGAGCGAGAACTCGACCGGGCCGGAGCCGTCCGGCGTCCAGCTGGTCGGCGGCAGCGTGACCGCCAGCCGCACGACGTCGCCGAGCTCCTGGGTCGGGTCGTCGGGGTCGAGCAGGCGCACGCCGGGATCGCGCCGGTCGGTGGTCCCGGCGGGCTGGTCGATCACGACCGTCCAGCGGCCGTCGACCGCCACCGACTGCGTGCCCTCGACGGTGCCGGCGCCGCGGATCGCGACGCGACCCTCGAGCGGGTACGTCCGCCGCCCGGAACCGGCGATCAGGGTCGTCGAGGCGCCCTCCTGGCGGTACATCTCGAGCACGTCGTCGCGCGACAGCTCGACCTCGAGCCGGGTGCCGTCCAGGCGCATCGCCCGGCCGACGACCGCGGACTGCGGATCGCCGTCGCGGATCAGCTCGACGCTGCGACCGGTGATCTCGCGGTCCAGCCGCTCCCGACCGAAGCGGTCGATGCAGACCGAGCCCGGCACGGCGACCGTGGCGAACGGCTTGGCCTGGAAGCGCCGGTGGCCGTCGTGGATCTCGCCCTCGCCCTCGGTGGTCACGCCCGGCTCGCAGTCGAGCAGCAGCGTGCTGCCCTCCCCCGCCAGTCCGGAGACCCGGGCGACGATGCTGCCCTGCGCCGGGTAGATCCCGCCGTGGGTGCCGGGGATCGCGGCTCCCCCGGCGACCAGCCCGCCGCCCGACGCCTGCCGGAACTCGATCCGGCCGCCCCGTGCGGTCCAGGTGGTGTCGATCGCGGGCATGTCGACGATCCGGAAGCCGTCGTCGGCCTCGGCCGGGTCGTTGGCGTTGCTCTCGCGGAAGCTGCCGTCCGGATTGGTCCGGATCACCAGCCGCCCCCGGGCGGTGAACCGGTGGACCTGGAGCTTCTCGGTGGTGTTCGAGCCCTCGATCGCGATCCACATCTCGACGTCGAACTCGTTGACGCCCGCGGCGAAGAACCCGCGCTCGTAGCCCTCCGAGCGGATCCAGTCGGGGATCAGCGCCGGGGACGACGGGGTCACGCGCAGCGCGATCGACTCGCCCGTGGCGGCCAGGCCCGGGGCGCGGGTCGGGTCGCCGGCGATCGACGTGACCGCGCCGGTCAACGGCATCCGGTGGTCCCGCCAGCCGCCGTCGACGTTGTAGAGGCAGGCGTTCGGGGTGTCGATCGTGGCCGCGACGGCCGAGGGCGGCGCGGAGAACGCGAACGCGGTCGCGGCGACCGCGACGGACAGCGCCGTCGCGGGCAGCACGCGGCCGGTCATCGGACGACCCGCACGCTCGTGCTCGTGGTCTTCGCGCCACGACCGGTGGTCGGGGTGACCCGGATCCGGTAGCGGCCGGCCGCCAGCTTGCGGACGCGGAACGAGGTCGCCCCGGAGCGCTTGGCGGTGACGGTCAGCCGCTGGACCTGGCGGTAGCTGACGCGGTTGACGACCCGGCCGTTCTTGCGCACGCGCTTCACGGTGCGGCGCTGGACGACCACGCGGAGCTTGCCCGCCTTGGTCGTTCGGAGCCGGACCGTCCGGCCGCGCAGCGTGACCCCGCTGACCTTGGCCGCGGGCGACGGGGTCGGGTTCGGGGCCGGGGTGCTCGGCGGGGTGACGACGGTCGGGGTCGGCGCGGCCGGCAGCGGCAGCACCGGCGGGGTCGGCACGACCGGCGGGACCGGGTCGACCGGGTCGGGAACGACCGGGGCCGCGGCCACCGTCACCGTGTGGGTCGCGGTGCGGGCGTTGCCGTGCGCGTCGGTCGCGGTCGCCTTCGCCTCGTAGGTCCCGGCGGCGGCGTAGACGTGGCTGACGCGGTCGCCGGTCCCCGTGCTGCCGTCGCCGAAGGTCCACTCGACCGTCGCGACGTCCGAGAAGCGGTCCTGGGCGTCGGCGGTCAGCGTGACGGCCGTGCCCGCGGTCGCCGAGGCGGTGCCGTCGGCGACGACCGGGCCCTCGACGTCGAGGGCGGCCAGCCGGGCCTCCCAGGCGCCGGTGTCGGCGGTGTTCCAGCCCCAGCTGACGGCGGCGTCGCCGTTCGGCGCGACGGTCACGCGCGGGGTGCTGACCGGCACCACGGCGGTGCCGATGTACTGGCGCTCGTCGAGCGTGCGGGGCGCGCTGAAGCTCCCCGTGGCGCCGTCGCGGGTCACGGTCTGCACGCGGGCGACGCGGGTCGGGACGGCGTTGATCGGGGCCTCGGCCCAGGCGACCACGGCGTCGCCGTCGGCCTGCACGGCGATCGCGGCACCCCGCGGGTAGCTCTGCGCGGTGGCGGGCAGCGCCTCCGGCGTCGAGAACGCACCGCCGGCCGTGGCCTGCTGGGTGACGTACAGCCGCCCCGCGACGGTCGTCGTGCCGGGGTCGAAGGCGGCCGAGATCCGGCCCTGACCGTCGACCGCGACCGCGGCGCCGTTGCTCTGGCTGCCGAAGCCGACGCCGAGCCCGCTGTTGATCTGGACCGGGGCTTCGAAGGCGGAGGCGTTCGGGGCGAGCCGGGCGACGGCCAACAGGCTGCTGGGACCACCCAAGCTGACGGCCACGGTGCCGTCGGCGCCGACCGCGATTCCGCGGACCGGCTCGCTGGCGGAGGTCGTCGTCGGGACGGCCGTGATCAGCTTGGGCGCCGAGAACGTGCTCGCGCCCGGGGCCTGCGTCGCGTAGTAGGCGCGCGAGCCGGAGTGGGTCTTGCCGTCCGACTGGCTCCAGGCGACGTAGACGGTGCCGTCGGGAGCGACGGCGACCCGCGGTCCGTCGGGCTTGGCACCGGACTCCGGCTCGCCCCACTCGTCGACGCTGCCGTCGGTGTCGCGCGTCAGCCGCTGCGCGGGTCCGAACTCCGGGGCGCCGGCGTCGCGGACGCGGACGACGATCCGCCGCACGGTCAGGTTGCTGCCCTCGATCCAGGCGGCGACGGTGCGACCCGCGCGGTTGGCCGCGCTCGTCGGGATCGGCGAGTTCGAGATCGCGTAGCCGCCGCCGTGCAGGGCGACCGGCGAGCCGAAGCGGACCGCGCCGGCTTCGCGGTCGATGCCGAACAGGCCGAGGTTGCCGGTGCCGCCGCTCCACAGGCCGAACGCGCGACCCTCGTCGTCGATCGACAGCGTCGTCGCCGAGGCCGCCGCGTTGGTCGGGGTGAACGACTGCGGCGGCTGCCAGCCGCCGCCGAGCGGACGCAGGGCGAGCTCGGCCTGGGCCGAGGTCGCGTTGCTGCCGGCGTCCGGCGTGCCCCGGGTGTAGAGGACCGCGGTGTCGCCGTTGGCGGAGAGCGCGGCGGTCACCCCGTCGACGCTGCTCGGCGCCTGCGTCGAGAGCGTCTCGGTCGGGAGCCAGGTTGGCGCGGCCTGCACCGTCGCGGCGGCGAAGCCGAGGCCGGCGAGGGCGCTGGTCGCGACGAACGCGGCTCGGCGACCACGGGGCCGACGCGCAGCCGATCCGCGCATGCCATCCTCTTGGGGGTACCTAATTAGCATGCCCTAACTTATACGCCACGTAGAGCATTTCTGCCGACTGCCAACATTTGACAGTGTTCGGAAAGCGTGCGATTGGCCGTATTCCGAGCGATCTGGCGCGACGGGCGATCACCCGAATCGGTCGTGTCGAGTTCACCGCGACTAGCGCGGACAAGTCGACACGCTCGACCGGCGGGGGCGGCGGGCGGACGACTACACCGGACCGGCCCGGGTTCGCTACGCCGCGGACAGCACCGTGATCGCGGTCGCGACGCCGCCGTCGTGACTCAGCGAGAGCCGGACGTCGATCGCCGGAGCGAGCGTCGCGACCGCGTTACGCACCGCGCCGTGCAGCCGCAGGCCGGGCCGCCCGTAGCCGTCGAGGACGACCTCGACCTCGCGCAGGTCGACCGTCGCCAGCGCCGGTGGGCGACCGAAGCGGGCCCCCGACCAGGCCTTGACGAACGCCTCCTTGGCGGCGAACCGGGCGGCCAAGCGTTCGGAACGGTCCCCCGCGGGCCGGGCGGCGTCGCGCTGCTCGCTCGCGGTGAAGGTCGTCGCGACGAACCCCGACGCAGGATCGGCCAGCTGCGCCCGGAATCCCGCGACGTCGACCACGTCGATGCCGACGCCGAGGACGCTCACGCGTCCGACGCCCCGTCGCGGGCCGGACCGCCGCGATCGTCGTGACGAGGCTCGCTCATCCGCCCCGTGTGGTTCGGTCCCGCGGCGCCGCGGACCGGTCCGTCGTCACCGGCCCGCAGCGCCCCGTCGCGGTCCGGTCCGTCGCCGCCCCGCAGCGCCCCGTCGCGGTAGCGCGTCGTCGGGTCGAGGATCGCCCGGGCCTCGGCGTCGCGCTCGCCGATCCCGGCCGTCGCCGCGATCCGCCGCTCGTCGCGACGCACCACCGGCGGCCGTCCGATCTGGGTCTCCAGGCGACGGATCTCGCCCCGCGCCTGCCGCGCGGCCGCTCGGCGCCGATAGTCCTCGCGCCGGTCCTCCGCCACGGCCGCCAGGAACGCGTCCGGGTGGGCGAGCGCCAGCAGCGCCCCGACGTGCCCGAAGCCGAGGCTCGCGACCACCGCGGCGCGGACCGGCTCGCTCGGAGCCCGGACGATCTCGCGGTCGCCGAAGGCCAGGTGGCGGGCGTCGCGCAACAGCGGATCGACGCTCTCCAGGTGCTTGTTCCCCGGCACGACCCCGGTCTCCATCGTCCGCAGCACCCCGTCGACCTGCCAGGCCGCGGCGCCGCCCTTGCTGTGCCCGGTCACCGACTTCTGCGAGACGACCAGCAGCGGGTTGCCGGGGGTCCGGCCGAGCGCGGTCTGGATCCGGTCGTGGACGTCCGCCTCGTGCGGGTCGTTCATCTCGGTCGCGGTGTCGTGCTTGGAGACCACCGCGATGTCGTCGACGGTCAACCCCAACCGCTCCAGCCCGCGGGCCAACGGCGAGTCGGAGCCACCGGTCGCGGCGCCGAGGATCCCCAGGCCCGGGGCCGGGATCGACGACTGGATCCCGTCCGCGAACGATCCCGCGTAGGCCAGCACCGCGCGGACCGGCAGGCCGAGCTCGAGCGCGACGTCGCCACGGACCACGAGCACCGATCCCCCGCCCTGGGCCTCGACGAAGCCGCGCCGGCGCAGGTCGCCGGGTCGCGAGGCCTCCTGCGGGTCGATCCCCATCGCGTCCAGCTCGTCGCTCGACGCGGTCGCCCCCATGTCCCCGAAGCCGATCAGGCCCTCGGGGGTCAGGTCGTCGAAGCCGCCCGCCAGCACCGCGCGGGCCTTGCCGCTGAGGATCTTGTCGTGGGCCGCCTCGAGCGAGACCGCGGCGGTCGCGCAGGCCGCGACCGGGTGGACCATCGGCCCGTACGAGCCGACGTACGACTGGACGACGTGCGCCGCGACGACGTTGCCCAGTGACTCCTGGATCCGATCCGGCTGGCGGGTCTCGTCGAGCAGGTGGTCGAGCAGCAGGCGGCGCAGCGACGCCATCCCGCCGAGCCCACAGCCCTGGGTGTTGGCCACCAGCGTCGGGTGAACGTGGCCGAGCAGCTCCTCGGGCTCCAGGCCCGCGGCGCCGAACGCCTCGCTGGTGCAGGCCAGGTTGATCAGCGCCATCCGGTCGGCCGACGCCAGCAGGTCGTCGGGGACGCCCCAACGGGCCAGGTCGAGTCCGGTCGGGAACTGCCCCGCGACCCGACGGCGGTGCTCGGCCACGCGGGCGACGCGGACCTGCGATCCGGCGGGCAGCGTGACCCGGAATCCGCCGTCGTCGGTCACCGACACGCGACCCCCGTCGACGGCCAACGCGCGGGCGGTCTCGGCGTCGTCGACCGTGAAGCTCGTCTCGCGCTCGGTCGCGACCGGGGTCAGCACGTCCAGGCCCGCCGCGTCGATCGTGCCGTCGGACTCCAGGGGCCGGACGCCGGTGCGCGCGGCGACCGCGTCGGCGTAGCGCGTGGCGAGCTCGTGCTCCGGGACGTCCTGCCCGGAGGCGACGTCGACCCAGCGGCCGCGGTAGCGCTCGGTCTCGAACCGGACCAGACCGCAGAGCCAGGCCAGCTCGGCGATCGCGCCGGGCGACGGATCGCCGTCGCGCTCGGCGTCGAACCGGGTGCGGCCGGTGCCCGCCGGACCCAGCTCGCCGGTGCCGACGATCACGACGAGGTCCTCGGGCGCCAGACCGTGCTGCGGCAGCGCTCGTGCCGCTTCCGGACCGTCGGCGCGGTGCGTTGTGTCGCGTGGCGCGGCACGAGGCACCGCGCTCGCGGGGATCGACGGCAGCGCGGGAACGGTCGGGCGGGCGGGCGCCGGGGCCGGCGTCACGGCTGCCCGCAGCCGCGCCACCCGCCCCGCCGTCTCGACCGCGTCGCGAACCTCGCGGACCAGCGGGTCGAGTGCCCCGCGCAGGTCCTCGACGTCGCCGAAGCCGCCGCTGGCGTCGACCACCACGGGCGCATCGTGCGCCGCGGCGACGATCGGCGGGGCGAGCAGCGCGGTCAGGATCCAGCCGAGCTCGTCGGGGGCGAAGGTCCGCACGCCGAGCCGTTCCTCGACCAGCGGCGCCACGGCACCGGCGGCGTCCATCAGGCCGGTCCCGCGGACCCAGCCGATCCGCGGCGCGATCAACGCGGTGCCGTGGCCCCAGCGGTCGTGCTCGCTGCGCCAGCGCCGCAGCAGCACCTCGAGCCCGGCCTTGGTCTCGGCGTACGGGCCGTCGCCGCCGAAGTCGCCGTGGTTGGGCGACAACGGCAGCAGGACGGTCGCGGGGCGTCCGGGGACCGTCCGACCGGCGATCCCGGCGATCAGCCGTTCGACGCCGAGCAGCTGCAGCCGCAGCGCGGCCTCGGACGCGGCGCCCGCGTCGCGCAGGTCGCCCTCGGTGCTGACGGCGGCGAACGGCGCGACGATCGTCGGCGTCAGCGGCGGCAGCTCCAGGTCGGGCCGCTGGCGCTGGACGACGGTCGGCGTGGCCAGCCACGCCAGGAGCGCATCGATATCGGCGAACGACGCCAGGTTGGCGGGCAGCAGGTGCAGCGCCGCCCCCGGTCCGGCGGCCTCGCGGTAGAGCTCGCGGTACCAGCGGCGACGAGCGCGGTCGAGCGTCGAGGTCGCGACGACCACGGTCGCCCCGCCGCGCAGCAGCCGGCGGACCAGCGCGGCGGCGATCGACCCGGGGCTGGCGCCGGTGACCAGGGCGACCTCGCCGCGCAGGTCCGGCGTCTCGTCCAGTCCGTCGCGGAGCGCGGCGTCGAGGTCGTCCTGCAACCGCGGGTCGGCGGTCGTGATCCGGCCAATCAGGTCGCGCGGCCGGGTGGCGTCGGGCCGCTCGTCGATCGCGGGAAGGCTGCCGGTCGCGACGTCGACGGTCGGCCGGGTGCCGGCCAGCGGCAGCGCTCGGCGGTCGACGTGGGCCATCGCCATCAGCAGCGCGCCGAGCGGGGCGTGGCCGTGCCCGGCGGCGCGGTCCAGCAGCCAGCGCAAGGTGTCGGCCAACGCGGGATCGTCTGCGTGCAGGGCGATCCGCTCGGCGGCGACGAGGTGGTCGTTGGCGCTCGACCGACCGGCGAGCACGTCGTGGTAGATCCGGATCGCGTCCCAGCGGGCCGCGGCCCACGCCGAGTCCAGGCGAACGTGACGGCGGGCGTCGAACCGCGGGGCGACGGCCTGCGCCCGGTCGGATCCGAGCTCGGCGTCGAGCGTCGCCAGCCGCTCGTCAGCCGCGGTCGTCGCGTCGGCGTCGAGCGCCGGATCGACGTCCGGCAACGGCTGACCGAGGCCGTCGGCGAGCGTGCGGATCGCGTCGAGCAGCGCCGTCTCGACGTGCTCGGCGACCACCGTGGCCGCCGACGTCGCGGCCTCGGTGGCCGCGGACGTCCGGTCGATCCGGACCCGCAGGTCGGCGGCCGTGAGCGCGACGGCGCGGTCGAGCAGCGCGTGTCCGGCTGCGGCGTTGGTCGGCGTGCCCTCGGCCAGTCGCGCCAGCGCCTCGCCGCGCGCGGACGGCCCGTCGCGGGTGTCGAGCGTCAGCCGGATCAGCGTCTGGTCGGTCAGTCCCGGACCGAGCCCCCAGGTCGTCTGCAGGTAGCGCGCGGCGTCGGCGCGCGAGATCCCCGCGCGTCCGAGCACGCGGGCCAGGCCGGAGGCCAGCGTCTCGCGCAGGTACGGACCGGGGAAGCGGTAGCGCTCGCCCTGCTCGCGGAGGATCGCGATCAGCTCGCCGATCGTCGACTGCTGCGCGGCCTCGGCCCCGGACAACGCGAACTCGCGACCGAGGTCGATCAGCACCTGGTTGCGGCGCGACGAGACGCCCTGGAACAGCTCGTCGATCGTCTCGCTCTCGTCGAGCTGATCGGTGCGGATCCGCGCCTGGGTGACCAGCACGAACCGCAGCGCATCGCCGGCGTCGAGCGGGCGGTCGGTGACCACGTCGGAGGTGGACGCGGAGGGCGGGCCGGGTGCGGCGCCGGGCGTCGGGGTGCCGGCGGGCGGGGGCCCGGCGGGTGACGTGCCGTCCGTGGCGGGCCTCGGGGCCGGCGACGAGCCGCTCGTCGTCGGGGTGCCTTGCGGCGACGGGACGGGAGCCGGCGCGTCGTCGGCCGCCTCCGGATCGGCCAGCTCCGCGTCCCGCGCGAAGACCACGTCGCGGTCGTGCTCCAGGTGCAGCAGCTCGACCGGGGCCGCCGTCTCGGGCCGCAGGCTCAGCGCGCTGCGGACCAGGCCGCTGAGCACGGCGGCGTGCGGCGGGGCCAGCTCGATCGCGGCGCCGATCCCCAGTCCACCCGCGCTCGGGGCGGCGAGCAGCGCGTCGACGGTCTGCTCCCAGCGGACCGGCGCGGCCAGCTGGGCGGCGAGCAGCTCGACGACCAGCGTGCGCGCGGCGGC